>JANNBC010000059.1:0-3030 GCA_031385045.1 bacterium
AGCGTCCTCATGGAACACTTGGGGGAATTACACCTCAGATGTTTGTGGATAAATGCTTACAGAAAAAACTTTGCGCTTGAAGATGGAGAAAAACTATGCGAATCTATCATTAATACTGGCTCTAAAACGCGCGGCTACGCCCTATAATTTTTGCTGTTGGATTGTTGATTGTGTCCTTGACGGTGGATGTAGTGGGCGAAATCTTGAATTACAATAACTGGTATACAGAGGTCACGGCATCTCAGACTGTAGTGTCGATACCACCACTTATTTTTTATATACTTACGAGTGGCGTTACGATTTTGACCCTTGGCTTTTTAACCTGGGGAATAAATGCTGGTCGTAACTATGCGCGTATAATTATTATGATTCTTTTAGTACCTAGAATTCCTGCCCTCATAGCCGAGTTCAGGAGTGGATTTCAGCTTAATGCTATTGGTTCAATTATTACTTTAGGACAAACAGCGATTCTACTTTCTGTAATTTGGTTAGTTTTTTCTGGAGAAGGATCTAAATGGTTCAAAAAAAGAGCGATATAATAAATAAGTGGTAGTGGGTTTTATCGCTAATAATTTTTCCTTCTAGTCAGGCATCTTGATCTAAATATATATATTGGATTGTTTCTCAGGTAGACACTGTACTAATTATGAATTTATTAATCATCCTGATAGTACTCTCAGCATGCGTGCTTATAATTTCATCATTTAAGTATTTCAAGAATGCTAAAAACTTAATCATAGAACTTGAAACTAATCACAACGATATTTGGAAAGAAATTGGTGAGCCAAATGTATATTCCATACTTACAGTCGTCCCTTCAATGGAAAACGGAACTGACTTCTTAAAGCAAAAAAGTTTTCTAAGATGGCTAAATTTTAATAAATTAAAGGATTTGAATCCAATGATAAAACAGATGGCTAGCGCAACAAGAAAAAACTTTTACATTGCTATATTCTCAACAATATTATTCTTGTTACTTGTCAGTATGTGTGTTTTTTGTCTCTTTAAAAACGTTGACGGGCAGACAGATCCTTTTTATCACGAATATTTAAGCCGCTTTCTTAATCCTAACTTCAGCAATCAACCCAGCAGCATCGACAAGTTTTAGTACGCGATCAATTGTAATCTTTTGCAGGCTTCCCGATAAAATCCCAGTAACAGTACTTCTCGCCAATTTTGATTTCTTCGCTAATTCTTCGTGGGTAATCTTACTTTTTTTAATTTCCTTATCAATTCCTAGAATTAATTGCGCCTTAATTATTGCTTCCATACTGCGAGCAGGAGAAATATTTAGAGTTTTTGCTAAGTTGATGGGGGTAAGTTTTTTCTTCATTAAATCTCCTTTAGTCTTTTTCTGGCAACAGTTAAATTAAGCTTAGATGTTTTCTGCGATTTCTTTTTAAATCCATGTATTAAATAAAAATCTCCATCTTTAAAAATATAAATAACTCTAAAGATTCCTGATGCATTTTTAAGCCTAAATTCCTGAACACCTTTACCTAAGGTAGGTATGGGTTTTGATAATGGCATGCTAATTTTTAGCCCAAGTCCTAGTTTAGTTATTAAGTCTGCCAAATCCTCTCTAACGTCAATGGGAAATCCTAAAATTTCCTTTTGGCACTGTTTAAGAATATTAACCATTTTTACTCCATTATAGTCTCATATTTGAGACATTTATTCAATAAATAAATTTAAACATGAATCTAATGAAAATTTATCGAAGACTACCCGAGATTGTTGTCTAAGTGCTTAAATAAGTTAGAAGCTAGGATAGAGAAATTTCAAAAGTTGCCTGATGCCAACGGAAATACCCACTCTCATTCCGAATACGGTAGTCAAGCTCTTATGTGCTGATGATACTGGGGATTCCCGGGAAAGTAGGTTGTTGCCAAGATTATGCCTGATATGAAGTGAAAGCTTTATATCAGGCTTTTTTTTGACCTAAATCAAAAATATAATTTAGATTGTTAATTTGAATACCTGCTTCATTTTGAAACTGATGTCCTGTCCTAGAAAGGATGATTTTATCCCCCATTTGGTAGATTAGTTTTTGACTATTCTCTAGCATCTCTTGATAGATTATTTTTAGAGTTGAAGAATCCTTTTGATCTGGTTTCTCAGTCCACTTCACTTCAATTAAATTAAGCTTGGAATCATTTTCTAAAATAAAATCGATTTCTCTTTGTCGAGAGTCGCGATAAAACCAGAGGTTTGCTTGAGGTAAGCTATTCTTAATTTTTTTTCTCAGCTCTGAAAAGACTAATGTTTCCCAGAGACTTCCAATAAAAGGAGTCTGGTTAATATTCTCCATATTAATTCCCAGAATATATGATAATAAACCTGGATCGTTAAAATATATTTTTGGTGATTTGATAACTCGTTTACCAGTGTTTGAAAAATATGGTTCGAGTAGTGTAATTTGATTTGAGGCATCAAGGATGCTCAGCCACTGGGAAACTGTATTCGCCGTAACGCCAACATCTTTCGCTAGCTCACTTTTATTTTCATCTTGTGCCAGGCACTTTTATCATTTGTATTTTACTCCGAATCAATATCTTCTCTGGTTTTCTATGCTTCTAGAATCATTCTTCCATAGTCAGTAAGTTCATAAAGATGTTTAAATGCTTCAATATTATGAATAAACATACTGAGGGTGCCCATTTTTATTAAGAATATAAGATTGATTTGAAGTTAAAACTTCTTGGCGAAAGTCATGCGATACTAAAAATTTTGAAAGATTGTAAGTGTTTCTTAATATTTCCATAGATAAATTAACCTAAAACTTGAGTCAAATTTATCGAGGATTTTCTAAGACAGTTGTTCAGGAACTAAAATAAGCCCTGTGTGATTGGGTCAGCAAAAAAAGTTGCCTGGCTCCAAGATAAGATAAACTCCCCCTCGCCATTACCAGTAGAACAAAATCCTAAAAGATTATCTTTAGTTCTAGCTATTGTTAAAACCAATCCATCTAATACAAATATTTTTCTCTCGGTTGGAACAATCATCTGATCGGAAGCAACATTGCACAGC
>JANNBC010000052.1:0-181358 GCA_031385045.1 bacterium
TTTTTTTATTGACTAACTTTATACTTAACTTTAAACCTATTTCTAGACATTAAATTAGACTGATTAAAGTGGACATTGATTGTCGGAATACTGGACACTGATTTACTGGAATCGGGTGGACACTGGTACTGGAATACGCAATAAGATAGCAAGCATCCTTTCGAGCACTTTAATACATAATTAAGATTCCTTCTGCTCAATTTGAAAACTCTTAAAATAATCTTAAATTGTGCTGTAGGAATGATGAAGCTAAGGCCAAAAGGGAAGCTGCGTATGTTAAATAGTTACCAAAAGGATCAGATCTTAGATAAAAAATCTTAAAACACTACTGAAGTCATTCCAGGAGGATAAGAAAACACTAGTTATATTAAATGGTTACACTGTAATAATGAAGATTTGTAAAATAGCTAGTTCTCTCACTATAATTTAAAAGAACCCTCTGACCGATAAAGTTTATCTAAGATCTAGCCGATATAACCACTATGAACAGATTTACCAAACTTATTTATTTAGCAGTTTTACTAACTGCAACTAATCTATCTGCTCAGCTTACAATTAGCTCACCGGCAACTGATACTAAGATATATTCCTGCGATGATTTCTTTACAACGAAATTAAATAATCCTGCCGATATGAATGAGACTACGGATATTCTCAATCGATTCCCAGGAGTTGATGTGAGCGGAGTAACAAACACAAGTTTCAGTGGTGGTGTTTTCAACTTTGATACCACAAACACAGCATCAACTCTCTACTTGTTTGCTCCACGGGCCTGTGGATCTTATGCGAAAGAAGAACGAGAGGGGCCAAACTTAAACATTGATACTTCTAAGTATAAAAAATTTGCTATCCGGATGTATTCTAGCATTAATGATGATTTAGGATTTCGATTTATTTGGGATCGGGGTTGCAACTATGCTAACGATCGATCTGTTACTGTACCTTTCGCAATCAAACAAGGTTGGCATACTTACGAAGTAGACTTAACAACTATCGCAATCGATCCAGGAACCAATACTAACACTTGGGCCTCAGGTAATATTAATGGCTTCGCGATTTTACCAACTGTGACTTCTGGAACTAACATCAAAATTGATTGGATCACCCTTTACGATGCCAGTAGCTGTAGTTCTGGTAGCTCGAGCTATAATTTTTCAACAACTGCTAATAATAGCCTGGCAAATATTTGGTTAGATGATGATCTAAATCCGTTTAATGGATATATTAAAAAAATTGCCTCTGCCACAACAGATACAAGCGATTCGCTTAGCTTTTCTGCGCCAGTTTTTCCAGGAAATTTTAATATTATTGGATTACTCGATTCTGATTATGCCACATTAGAGAAAGATAATCCCTGGGATATGAACAGCTCCGATGATATTCTTGTTACTTCTAATATTAGTAATATTAGCTATACATCTGGCTTACTACAAGGAACGACTACCGCAAGTGGACCAAATATCTATTTGAAAGTTGGAGACTCTGGAATTGATGCTAGTAAATATTCTAAAGTATCATTTAAAGTCCAAGGCAGTACTCAAGCTCTGGTAATCTGGAATGGATCTAGCAGTGGACAAAAGACTCTTACCTCACCAACTGGAGATTTTCAGTATGACCTAGATAGCAACGCAAATTGGTCTGGGACTATAAATAATTTAATTATTAGACCAGTAACTACAAGTGGGACAAACTTCGCCTTAGACTTTGTTTCTCTTCGGGCAAGTGGCTATGACACTTCACGTGATGCCGATTCGCTTGTTTCAAGTATTGTATCTTCGGCTGGAACAATTACTGTTAACAACCAACCTTATTTGAAGATTTTACAACCAGACTTTAAAGGTGGTGAATCTGTAAAAGTTTGGAACATGAATCAAAAGGATATTGTTTTAACAGAGAATTTAGCAACAGGGACTGACCCAAATTATCCAACAGAAGATAGTAATAGCTTTCTTCCCGATGTCAGATTAGTTAATAATTTACGAGGAGACTTTTTTAAAGGAACGAGTAAAGCTGCTGATGATGATCCTGCTGTCTGGTTAAGTTTTCCTCTATATAACGAAAACCCCCTGACTTTTGACTCCAGTGAGTATAAAAATCTATGTTATAAGATCTTAGTTGATACACCATTTGACTTAGGAGCCGGCTCTGTTGTTCGGGTAATTTATAAATTAGCTGGTGGTGGGTTTCAAGTGACAGAAGATTTAGTACTTAACTACGATGTTTGGGATGGAACACCTTGGGAAGAGTATTGTGTAGATATGTCAAAAGTATGGCTTGATGGAACTGAGTCTGCAAACTGGACGGGAACGATTGATGCCTTTCGAATCGATCCACATGAATTTCATTATCCTGATACTAAAGTAAGTTTTTATCTCGACTATGTAAAACTTCGAAAAAACGATCGAGCTGATAATAATTTTCAAATTGTATATGAATTATCAGATGAAGATCTAACAGACGATCCTGAAGTTCAATTTTACTACAACACTACCAATACTAGTATTGGTGGAACACTAATTAACACTACAGCCCTTAAGTCATCCGATGCTACTAGAACTTTAGCTTGGGACACAACAGGCATCGCTGATGGCACCTACTATGTATATGGCATCGCAACAGATGGTGTAAATTCCACTAGCAGGATTTCTTCTGGACCAGTTGTAATTAAGAATACTGGCGCAACCCAAGAAAGTCCGATTCTCTTCTTAGAATCCGTCTCGGAGGGGATGAATACCTGCAATCAGTTACAAGTGAAGGGATATTCATTACTATCAAATAAAATTGAAGATGTTGCGTTGGTTGAAATCATTATTGATGGTGAGCTTTATGGGGTTACTTACCCTGAAAGTTATAGTCCGCTGGCCAAGTCAACTTATCCAGATAGTAATTCCAGTAATTCAGGACTTGATTATTTAGTAGATACCACAGGTCTGGCAATCGGTGCTCATACCTTAACTATTAACGCCGTATCAAGTACTAAGAAAACTACTAAGAATTATAATTTTACTAAATCAACTAGCTCTTGCCCAAGTGTTGTTACAGATGCCTCACCAAGCGGCACACCAATCGCAGCCGCAGATTCGATGACTCCTCCAGCAGAACCAAAAGTAGCGATCGCACCAAGTGTTGCAAAAATATCTTATGATTCTAAAGGAACACTTAAATTTACTTTACAAAAATTATTAGAATCAGATGTTAGTAGCTGTAGTTTTGATTTAGAAGTAGCGACAACAAAAAAGAAATTTACTAGCCCATTTAAAACTTATACCGCGCGTAAAGCCACTTACAGCATTGTGACAAAGAAATTATTAATTAATAAACGTAAATTAAGTAAATTTTACTTAAAAGTCACAAAAAATTGTGATGGGTATGATCCTATTAGTAGAACCAGTAAGGCAATCGTTCCACTAACTACTACGGGAATTAAAGATATCCCTAAATTAAGTAGTGCTTTAAGTAAGAAAATTAAGTTGAAGTAGCCTTTACCTCATAGCAATAGATGGTAAATGGCTCTGTTGCTCATTAAAACTTAAAAAATGTGAGAAACTGGTCAAATAGTAGGGCGTAGCAACTGCCTACCTAAAAAGATAACTACCTGAATAGTTTGATAAATAGCTTCATTACTGATAAAAAAAGTTTATGGAGAACCAAGAAATTTTAAACCTGAAGAAAAAGCTCTCAACTCTAGAGCTTGAAAATAAATGGTTAAATGATGAGAACCTCAAACTAAAAAAAGCCATCACTTCCATCCATAACTCTAAGTCGTGGAAAATAACTACTCCGCTACGATTTGTAATGCAAAAAATTTCCCGACCAAAATGGTTTTTAGCCCAATTAGGGCAAATTTATTGTTTTCAAAAGTATACCTTCAACTTCAATTCAATTAATTCAAAATTTCAAACAAGTAAAAAATTAGCTAGTGGGCGATTTGAAATAATCACAACTAGCAAAGAAATGATGGCAGTCAATTTTCATTATGAATATGCTCCTGAAGGAAAGGGAGTTTATTTAATTAGCATTGCTCCCCGTAGCGAGACACAAAGACAAATCATTAATTTACCGGCGGGAGTTCATTCCATCCGAATTGAACCACTAAATCCCAAACAAGATAAAATTAGTTTTTCAAGTTTTGAACTTGTTCAAGTTGGGATGCTCCAGTTTATCAACTATAAACTAACAGCGAAGTATGGAGAGCATTGGTTAACAATAGCTAACTTACAAAGCATCATCAAAACAATAACTAAAAAAATTAAACTTCACGGAATACGTGGCCTATTAAATAGCTCTAGTGGCAATGATAACTATCCACTTTGGGTGCAACAATTTGATACTTTAGATGATACAGAAAAGCGCAAACAGCTAGTAGAACAGGCAAATTTTGACTACCGCCCCTTGGTCTCAATTATTATGCCGACCTATAACACACCAGCAGAGTTTCTAATTAAAGCTATCCAGTCAGTAATCAAGCAAACTTATGCTAACTGGGAACTCTGTATCGCTGATGATTGCTCAACTACAATAGAAACAAAAGATGCCATTAAAGAGTTAGTCAAAAAAGACGCACGAATCAAAGCCACTTTTAGGGAAAAGAATGGTCATATCTCAGCTGCTAGTAACTCAGCTATCGAGTTAGCAAACGGAGAATTTTTGGGTTTTCTAGATCATGACGATGAGCTCGCTCCGCAAGCATTATTTGAAGTAGTCAGGAAATTAAATATCAAGGATCAAGAAATAAATTTAATTTATTCTGATGAAGATAAGATTAACGTTCAAGGTCAAAGACTAAATCCATATTTTAAACCTGATTTTAACTATGAACTTTTTTTACAACAAAACTATCTCTGCCATTTCTGCGTAATTAGAAAATCAGTAATTGACTCTGTGCAAGGCTTACGGCTTGGACTAGAAGGAGCTCAAGACTGGGATTTATTACTAAGAGTAATTGAAAAAATTGATCGTCAAACAATTAAACACATTCCTAAAATCCTATACCATTGGAGAATTATTCCCACGTCTACTGCTTCTAGTACTTCAGCAAAACCATATGTAATGGAGGTGCAAAAAAAAGCTGTTAGCGAGCATTTAGAGCGCCGACAGATCAAAGCTGAAGTTTCCATCATTGAAGATATTTCTCAATTAAAAGTTACTTATAGTTTACCCGAGAAATTACCATTGATTTCTTTAATCATTCCAACAAAAGATCGCGCCGATCTGTTAGAGATGTCTGTAGGCTCAATCTTATCCCAATCCACTTATCAAAACTTTGAAATCATTATTGTTGATAATAATAGTTCCAAAGAAGAGACCTGGGCGTACTTTAATAAAATCCAAGCACAGGATTCTCGGGTGCGAGTTGTGAAAGATGAAGGTGATTTTAATTACTCTCGAATTAATAATTCAGCAGTTGCTGTAGCTAACGGGGAGATTATTGGACTAGTAAATAATGACATTCAAGTAATCACAGCAAATTGGTTAGAAGAAATGTTAGGATTGCTACTTCAGGAAGATGTTGGAGCTGTGGGAGCAAGACTTTATTGGCCAAACAACTTATTGCAACACGGTGGAGTGGTGCTAGGAATTAATAGTATTGCTGGCCACTCTCACAAAGGAAGAATTAGAGGAGATGTTGGATACTTCAACCGTATTATTCTAAATTCAGAATTTTCTGCAGTAACAGCTGCTTGCTTACTAACAAAGAAAAGTCTTTTTGAGCAAGTTGATGGACTTGATGCCTACAATTTACAAGTAGCCTTTAATGACGTGGACTACTGCCTAAAGTTAGGTAGCTTAGGTTATCGTATTATTTATTCCGCTTATGCAGAAATGTATCACCATGAATCTGCCAGCCGTGGCTACGAAGATAATCCAGAGAAAGTAGCTCGAGCAGAAAAAGAAATTAGCTACATGCAAAATAAATGGAAAGAGCTACTATTTAATGATCCTTGCTATAATCCAAACCTAACACTAATTACAGAAGATTTTGGCTTATCCTTTCCACCGCGCAATAAATAGCGGAACTAGAGCTTAGTTCTAATTAAGTTATTATATAGTTATGACAAAAAGTAATTTTCGAGTATTTAAAAATTAGCTTAGTGGTTTTTGTCATAACTATATGATTTTATCATCCCTCCGGGGGATAGTAAGCCCCAAAAAGTCATTCCTAACGGAAATTACTTTTTGGACTTACTATATATTTAGAAAGTTTGGGTACCGAGGAGATATCGTAGTTAAGAAAAGCAAGAACAAATTGTAATCCCATTAAGATTGGTAAGGCTGCTAACATCACAGTTCCAGCAGGAGTTACAGCTCCAATAATCGCGGAATCATACCATCTGGACAATCCAAAGATTCCCCCAATAACAATTAAAAAGATACCTAGGGGCAATTCGATTGAAGCTAGGGACATATCTCTTAAATAATAATTATAAAAAACTCGCTTTACAAAATTTCGACAATGTTTAAAGAAAAACTCTCCGATAACTTTAGAAATTTTTAGGTTACTTACCTCGTCAGCATACCTAGCATCCATCGGCATATCGACAACAACAGCTCTTAAGATGTTTAAACGAAATAAGATATCTGTTTCAAAAAAGTACCTTGAACTAATTTTATCAAAGGGCAATTGTTTGGCGACACTTGTGCTAATTGCTGTATAACCATTTGTTGGATCAAATAAATCCCAGTACCCAGTAGAAAGTTTTGCCATGAGAGAAAGAACGGCATTGCCAAGTAAGCGAATGCTAGGCATTTGTGTAATCTTTTCTAAATTAAAAAAACGATTTCCCTTCACGTAATCGGCTTGACCAGACAAAATGGGATGAACAATATTAGCAATTAAGGCTGGATCCATTTGACCATCGCCATCAACTTTCACAATCACATCAGCACCTTCAGTAATTCCTCGTTGATATCCAGCCATTACAGCCCCACCAACGCCAAGATTCTCTTGATTATAAATAATAGTAACTCGTGGATCGCTTAAATTTTTCTCTGCAAATAAACCACTTTGCTCCGGGCAGGCATCATCTACAAGATAAATTTTCCAAACATAATCAGGCATCTCACTAATAACTTGTAAGATCTGTTGCTTAACTTTATAGGCAGGAATAACAACCGCAATTTTATGACTAGCAATCATGAATAAGAATTAGCAAAGACGACTAGTTAATATAATATCTAACTAGGAGAACATTAATTAATGAATATACAGAAAATAAGAAGATTGGAAAAGTAAATAATGCATAAGTAAGTATTCGCCAGCGTGCTGGAGGAAGAGATGTTGGAAAAAAGCCATAAGCCATAAAAATAACTGGTAGAATAAAATATCGTCCTTGAATACCTTCAATAATTTTAACTGGATGAGTAGTACTCCAAGTTACTAATAATAAGAAGAATACGAGGATGACTGAAGTAGCACCGACTAACAAAAGAAAAAATCTAGGAGAGAGAAAGAATTTTTTAACAGATATTTTTTTGATTTCCATTAAGTTAATTGAGATTAGGGCACTAAGTGCTAGTAAGACACTCCAACAAAAATAAACCTTAGCCGGTAATACCGTATCTCCCCAACCTAAATTCCCAATAAATGCTCTGATAAAATCCTTATACTTGGCAGCTGTCGTATCCCAAATCAGATCAAAAAATTCACGCGGAGCCATCAAATAATATTTAATTGCATCGATCGTAGAAATCTCTCTTGTTAGTCTCAGATCTACTGTAGAAACAAGTCCATATAGAATCCAAAAAATTGTAAATGTACTTACAGCAACAAAGCTGCTCACTCGAAAAGTTTTTTCTGATGAATGACTAGTTAGCAGTAATAAAGGTAGTCCCAAAACTGGCAACAGATGGGGGCGAGTAGATGATAATAAACCAAGTAAGCTTAGAAATAAGACAAATTTACCTCGGTGGCTATCAGATGAATTATATAATTGAAAGAATAGACTAATCGCCAAGATTGCAATTCCGACGGAAAGCCCGTCAATACTCGTAGAAACATACTGAAACAAACAGATTGGTAAAGCTATAATTGTAAGCAAAAATAATGGAGGTGAGTGAATTGAGAAAGCAATTCCGAGGAGCAGAATAATTGAAATGAAAACAACAGTTCTTGATAAAAAATAAGTATGTAATATTTTCAAGTCTAATAATTGGCCAACACTAATACCAATAGTAGCTGGTAAATAAATTAGTGGAAAATAATATCCAGTTCCAGGCAGTATGTTAAATACTCGTTCCTTACTCCAAGTAAGATTCTTCTGCATTTGGCGCGTTGTTTGTGTAACTTTCAACTCAGGATGAAAAGGTATTCCATTATAAATTAGCATAAACTTCTCCAGCTGCTGATCAATCAATCCACCAGAACTCTTACCTTCGGGAGTTGAAAGCAATAGATCTCCTTGGCTTAAGAGATAAGCTCTCCGAAAATGATCGAACTCATCCGGCGATTGCATTGGAGGAACTATTAGGAGAAGCATCAAAGCAACAGAAAAAATACCATAAATCAGATAAAGATTACTTGCATGAATTTTTGAAAATAATTGCATTTTGATATTTTATCTTAAATCCAAAAGAGATACTAAAAATTCTTTAGTTTTTCTTAACAACTCAGTAATCTCTAATCTCGCCTAGTTTCTGACCTTAAAAACCAAAATCTGCAAAAATATTTTTTAAAATCGATCTTGCCCTGTCAGTCGAAAGGTTTTCCTTTGCAAACTGACCAGAAGCTTTAGCGATACTCTCCCAGAGGTTTTGATCTGTATACAGACTAACTAATTGATCAGCAAAGGACTGCGCATCCTCCCCAATTAGTGTATTAAGATTATTAGTTAGGCCTATCCCTGTTGCGGCAATTGGCGAGACAACCATTGGTAATTGCCGACAAAGGCTAGCAATTACTTTGCCGTTTTGTCCAGCGCCATAACGCAAGGGAGCAATGCTAATTCTAAAATCATTAAAGATATCATCCAAATCACGAACATATCCACCAATCTCCACAGAATCGCTAATATACTTATTAAAACGATCAGGAATCTTACTACCATAAACGTAAAACTTAACACCTACTAAGCGCGGAGACACTAATGGCCAAATTTCATCTAGGAAATAAGTTAAGGCATCGCCATTTGGTGGATGATTAAATCCACCAAGGAAGAAAATATTTTTTCTTTCGGCAAAAGCTTTTTTAAGTGGTTGGCACTCTTCCCAAAATGGTAATTGATAACAAGCAGTTTGAGGCAAGTATGATTTCACAATCTCCATCTCATGGGAGCCTAGCACAACTGTCGCAGTACACTTAAGCATCGCGGATAGTTCCTCTGCTTTTGAGATATCAGCAATTTGCCAGGCTGCGGGAGTATTCAATAACTCCGCTTCCTGATTTAAGCGATAATGATGCAGATCATGGGTAATTAAAAGTGTTTTGGTTTTTGGCGCCATAAACTTAATATGATCAATAAATTTATTGGCAATATTATAACGCTGTAAAACTATTAGCTCTTGTTGATCCCAGGCAATAGGCAAATCTTTAACTTTTTGCTGACTAAACCAAGAACCATAAATGGCACGAACCCCCAACATTTGTAAATCTTTAGTGTATTGGCCTTGATGATTAACATCGCCCCCACTGATAAACGTAAGCTGATAAGATTCATTTAAAAGTTTGATCAAATTAAAAGAATATACCGAGCCAGCATCAGTATCAGGTGTTGGCGTCAAATGATCAATGACGATAGCTTTTTTCTTAGCAAAACTTGGATATAAGTTTGAATGTTTCAGATAACCAAAATCTTGTGTTAAAAACTTAGACCATTTAGCAAGAAATTTACCTTGGTTGATTACTTGATATGATTTAACTCCACTACTTGGATCTGTACCACAACTGATTCCTTCAAAATGGATTACTTCGGCCTGAGGTTGATATAAGGTTTGGTAACCAGCCTGACGAATACTGAAAGCGAGATCCGTATCTTCGTAATAGGCTGGTGCAAATTGCAAATCAAAACCACCAACTTCCTGCCAAATTTTTTGGGGAACCATAATTGCTGCCCCCGAACAATAATCAACCGCGCGTGTGAAATTATAATCAGGATGATCCGCGGATGAAAGTCTTCCACAATTTAGGCCTGAAGCATCACTCCAGATTAACCCGCCCGCTTCTTGCAATCGACAATCAGGATAAACAAGTTTTGCTCCTACCAAACCAACATTTTGATGTACCGTAAATGTTTGCAGTAGCCGATCAAGCCAACCTGGTAAGGGGCAAGTATCATTATTTAAAAAGACTAAATACTCACCTCGAGCTAAAGTTGCCGCGTAGTTACAACTCTTTAAAAAGCCTAAATTATTCTCGTTACGGTAGTAGCGAAGGCCTGAAACGGAGGAAAGAACTTCCGAAGTATTATCTGGTGAGCAATCATCAATAATAATTATTTCAAAGGTAACAGCAGGAGGAAACTTAGCGAGTGCTTTTAGGCAATTTAACGTATAGGAAAGTTGCCCATAGACAGGAATAATTATAGAAACTTTTATATCTGAAAAAGCTTCGAATGAAAGATCTTTCGCTAAAGACTCTTTTGCTAAAACATCTTGTAGCATTCTTCGAATACGAAACTCTATTGGCTCAATATTATGAGGCACAATTGGATTTTCAAAGAACTCTCCACTATAATAATCTTGCATTAGTTGAGCTAAGCTTGGCTCGGAATTAGGATATTTATTTCTTAAGTAATACTGAACATCTAAAATTTCATGACAAACTCGGCCTTCCGCAAAACCATAATTAAGATAATGCTCTACTGGATTTAAACCAGAGTTAGCAACATCTGGATTGGCCTTAAGATAAAAATGCGGATTAAAGAATAAATTTGGTCTAAGCTTCTGATCAAAGCCAACTTTCCAAAAGTGCTGAGTGGGAGATAGTCCTTGATCTAAAATTGAGAGATCGATGTTTTGATAAAAAAGCTCATCAATAAATTTGACTTGCGTAGCTTTGTTGATCAATTTTTTAACTTGATCTGCCCTAAAATTTGAATCTGCCCCTAGCGATTTTAGAATGCGCTTTGCTAACCGATAAGATCCCATAGAAAATCACAAAAGATAGACAGATAATGAATTTAAACTTTTTAGAATACTTAGTATCTTAAACTAGATAGTACCTAAGATAACCTTAGGGGGCGAACAAAAATACTAAAACCCAGCGAGTTTTAGTATAAACACTAAAAACTCTACAAATCAAATAATTAGACAAGAAGATACTGGTAGGATATCACCCCATAAATAGACAGCTTCACTGTTCGACTGAGAGTATCTTTACAACTCCTAAAGCTTGCTCAAGTAAAAAATTTAAGTTAGATTATTAGCTCTTTTCAGGCCAAGATAGCAAAATTTAGGCCTGCTTCTTCTGCTATGTTCGAATTTCTCAAATCCATCTTTCTTTACCGTGATTATCTGATCCAATCAGTTATGAGAGATTTGCGAAAACGCTACAAGCGCTCCATCCTGGGTTATCTGTGGAGTATGCTAAATCCATTACTAATGATGATTGTCTTAACAGTTGTCTTCTCAAAGATGATGCGCTCCGAAGACATCGATCATTATGCCATTTTTCTCTTTGCTGGAATGATCCCTTGGACTTACTTTTCAAGTACTGTTTTAGCTTCCCTGCATGCTATTAAAGGAAATATTCAAATTATTTCCCAAATCCCCGTACCAAAATATCTGTTTGTGCTTTCACTAGCTTTTTCTAATATGTACACTTTTGTGATTTCACTGGTACCACTAATTCTAATTAGCTTATTTATGGGCCATCCAATTACTTGGCACTTTCTACTCTTTCCAATCTGCTTTATTCCATTATTCTTTATTACAATGGGAGTTTCACTTTGCTTAGCAGCACTAAATGTCTTCTTTGAAGATACAGAACATTTAACAGGAGTAGTTATTCAAGCGATGTACTTTCTCTGTCCGATCCTTTACCCCATGACGATGCTTCCACCAGAGGTAGTCACTATCTTAGAGTTCAACCCAATGTTTTCAATGACTATTATCTTTAAAGATATTTTTTATAACAATCAGATTCCCGAAATGCACAACATCATCTACACACTGGTATCTAGTGTGCTAGTTTTAATTGCTGGCTTAGTAATCTTTAACAAAGCCGATAAAAGAATGATTTATTTCACCTAACATGAATACTAAACCAATAGTTGAAATTAAAGATGTTCAAGTGAGTTATCGCTCTTATCAAGAACGGCCAACTTCACTAAAAGAAATGACTATTAAGTTTCTTCGAACTGGTAAGCTAAAGTATCACTCTTCATTTGAAGCCTTGAATAAAATTAGTTTTAAAATCAAACCAGGTGCTGTGTTTGGTATTCTAGGTAGCAATGGTGCTGGCAAAAGTACGCTCCTAAAAGTGATTGCGGGAGTACTTCCTCCAACTTCAGGTGAAGTTATTACCAATGGAAATCTTGATTGCTTAATTCAGCTGGGTGCAGGGTTTGATCCTGACTTAAATGCAATTGAGAATATTTATCTTTATGGCTCACTTCGCCGTCGCTCCGTAAAAGAATTAAAAACAAGAGTTGACAGTATTTTAGAGTTTGCGGAGCTAGGTGACTTTGCTCTAACACCAATCAAATATTATTCTTCTGGGATGTACGCTCGCTTAGGATTTGCCGTAGCAATTGATAGCGATCCAGACATTTTAATTGTGGATGAAGTCCTAGCAGTGGGCGATCAGCGTTTCAAAACTAAATGCGAACGTGTTTTTCTAGATCGAATTAAACGAGGCAAAACTATCATTATGGTTAGTCATGATCTCGAATCGATTAGAAGGCTTTGTAGCGAGGCATTACTACTCTCTGCTGGGAATGTTGTCTTTCAAGGAGACCCAGAAACTGCTGTTAATCTTTACTTAGGTAATCAATATCAAAGTCGACTACGAACAGAGCCGGGCAGTGCCTAAGAAGATGCTTGGCGCATACCAGCACTCCGTACTTTCATAACTAGGCTGCTGGCAAAAAAAGCTAAGATAATAAAAATAATATTTACTGAGCGATCCAAGACCGAAGCTACTAAAACATCATGTGGGGTAATGCTAATAAAATTAGATGCCGCCATCATCATCGATTCTCTAATGCCAATTGCTCCAGGAGTAATAATTAAAATTGAAGACAATAAATTAAAAACAGACAAAAAAAGTGCGTCAAAGAAGCCTGGAATTTGACCTGTAACAGAAGTCATTCCTAGAAAAATTAATTCCGCATAAAGCATCAGAGAGATGATGCTCAAATTAAGGCAGCTATAAAAAAACAACCTTAATAAATTGACTGGCTTCTTACAAACCAAGTGCCAACCTTGATAGAAAGGAAAAAGGATCTTTCTAATAAACCTAATGCCAATCAGTTGATAAATCTTCTTACTAAAGAAGAGTGGAACCAAGACTAGCCCTAACATGCCACTTAAAGCTAAGGTTAATTGATAATCTTGAAATCCTGATCTAAGAAATATCTGTAAACTAAATAAAAACATGGCTATTAGCGCAACTAACAAAACAACTAAAAGTTGTGCCATCATCGCAACCATAAAACGCGAGTAGGTAAATTGATAATTTTTTTTCAGATAAATACCACGCAGAGCTGCCCCACCTCTAAATGGCAGAAAATAATTACCAAAGGTAGTAAGTACGCTTAAGTAAAATTGTTCGACTATTTTTAAATCAATATTAAAGCAACGCAACAGACTATTTGTGATCAAGCCATTCACTAGATAAAAAACAAAATTCATCAAAAACAAAAATCCAAACTGACTGCCGGAAATCTCTTTTAAGGAATTAAAATTCTCAGAGTTATTTTTAAAGTATAATGCAAAGCCAATCAAAAACATGACTAGCAATCCATACTTTAGAATTAAAAAAACACGTCCCTTATCCATCACCTAATAAACTCTCTTTAAAAACTGTTTCATTTCTTTTAATGATTTGATTCCAACCATAGTTTTCTTTTACTTTTTTAGCGATAGTTGCCTTACAGCCTGGCAAATCTTTAGCTAACCATTGATCAATCGCTTCGACAAAGGCCGGCATGTTTTCTGGAGTAACAAGACTACCAGTAACGCCGACGATAATTGAATCTGGGATGCCATCTAAATCCGAAGCAATCACTGGTAAGCCAGCTAGTCCAGCTTCAATATTAACTAGTCCAAAGCCTTCGCGATCGTGTGGACAAGAAACATTCGGCATGATTGATAAGTCGGCAAAGGAAAGTAGACTATTTAAATCATCAGCTGTTACTTTGCCTAACCAAAAAACTCGTTCTTGCAGAGAATGTTGAACAATTAAGGCCTGTAATTGTTCCGCAAAATTTATTTTTCGAAGGCCAATAAAGCTACGAAAGTCGTTAATATCAGAGCCATCAGGACCAACTATAATATAAATATGTCGATCATCTAAAAAAGGCATAACATTTTCAACAAACCAAAGTTGCCCCTTTCGAAAAGAAAGACGTCCAACTGTAATTAAAATCTTTCGTCCCTCTAGTTTCAACTGATACTTGGCAGCAAAGTTTCGCTTAGCTAGCTCTAGATCTTTGGGTTGAACATATTTCTCAGGATCAATTCCACATGGAATAATAGTAATTTTTTCTGGATTTACCCCAACGGCAATTGCATCCTGATAAGTACACTGACTAATTGCAATAATTGAATCAATTTTTCTAATCCAAGGAACAATTATTTTTTGATAAAAGAATTTTTTAAAAACTAAATCTTTACCATAGACAGTCATCACAGTCTTGCGACCAAAAAGACTTTTCAATAAACAACCAAGAGGAGCTAGCACACCATCTCCTACATAAATAACATCAATCTGCCGATCCTTAATCAAATGAAATGAAGCTTCAAAAAAAAATTTAACTAAAATAAATGGTAGCCATTTTTGAGAAGCGCCATAACTTAGCACAGTTTTAGCACCCTGATAATTTGTAATTAAATCATATAAGTAATTTTCCATACCACCAGTTGCTGGTGGAAATTTTCTGGTGATAAAAAGAATCTTCATTGTAGCAAATTTTTACTGAGAATGGATTGTTCTAACTCTAAACGACGAATTTTAGTTAGAGAACGGTTAATCATAATTCGGTTAATTGCTAATAAATCCCCTAAAACACCAATCAAAATCATCAAAAAACCTAAAATCAAACAGACTCCGCTAGCAATAATTGATTGCAAATGTCCATCTGACCCACCCTCAATAAAAAGAAAAAAGAAGAGATATCGTGACAATAAAAGAATGCCCGGGATTAAGAAAAATAAACTAATCAGAAGGAAAGTTTTAAAAGGTTGATAGGCTGTGGAGAGGCGGATTAGTGTTGCTCCAGACAATCTAACTTTACTAAATAAGTTAGCAATTAAACGAGATTCTCTAGTTTTTAAGTTGGTATGAATTGGATGCCATTCTATCACTAAACCATGCTGCAATGCCTGTACTAAAGTATCCACTGTGTAAGTGTAATTTGTCACAATATTAATCTGTAATAATGACTCGCGTGAATATGCTCGAAAGCCTGAGACGGCATCACGAATTTCACAATTCGTTACTAATTCCACAGCTTTATTTCCAAACCACTGTAAAAACTTCTTAGTGGGTGAGAATTCTTGAATTGTCGCAGGAGAACGATCTCCAATTACAATATCGGCTTTCCCTGCTAAAATTGGTTGTACTAAATTAGCAATTTCATCTGAGGGATATTGATTATCTCCATCAGTATTAACTACGATATCAGCTCCCTGACGTAAGGCATTTTCGATTCCCTGACGAAACGCTCTACCTAGCCAACGACGATTTTTTCCTTTAATAGAAACAATATGGTGCACGCCCAGTGCCTTAGCAACTTCAACCGTTCGATCTGTCGAACCATCATCGATAAGTTGATACTCTAAGCAATCAATACCAGGAATTGAACGAGGCATTTTTTCAAAAACTAAGGGCAAGGTAAGTTCTTCGTTATAGCAAGGAATTTGAATAATTAATTTCATAGGCATCTAAAAGAATTTTGCCGTAATAACCTACCGCTTAATTTCTAAAGGAAAATCATTTCTTGGTACCGGCTATAATAATACTAGGTGATTTTCTGTTTTCCGTAAAACAAAAATTAACTCCATATTCTACTTAGAATAGCTTTTAAATTCTAATTGCCGGATCTGCTCTTCTGCTCGTTCCAGAGCCTGCTTCTTTAAGTCAAGTAAATCATATAGGTTATGAATTTTTCTAATTGCCCCCTCATATTCCCCCTGAAAATTCCAAGCACTTTGTAGAACAGATTGAAAGCGAATCTTTTCAAAGACCGGTAAATTATCTAGTTCTTTGGCTGTCAATAAGTCCCCAGTAAAGGTTCGAACTGAATGACTATGGCTATTTTTTCGAATTCGATAGCTAGCTGTAGAAACTGGAACTATTCCTATTTTTAAATTAGCACAGAGGATCTTAGCATAAAGTCGAAAATCATCCCCTGACTCTTTGTGATTACCAGTCCATCCGCCTAGTTCCCGGATAACATCCACTTTAACTATTCCCATTGCGGCACCTAGACGATTTAATCTCAAATTAGCGACAATTCCATCTCCATAGGAAATAAATGAATCAAAAATATTTTCTACTTGCAGCGGATCTTCAATTTTAATTAAGGAATAAAACCCTAGAGAAGCTACTGCTTGAGGATTGACTTCCATCGCTTCATAAAGGCTAAGCAAAAAATTTGGATAAGGAATGTCATCAGAATCAATATTAACTAAATACTTTGTCTGGCAGAGATCTAAAGCAGTATTTCGAGCACCTGCACATCCTAAATTTTTCGGTGTCTGGACTAACTGAAACGGAATCCTAATTTTCTGATTACAAAAAGACTCTAACCTCTGATAATAGTCGTCACTAGAACAATCATCTACTAAAATTATTTTTGCTGGTTTAAATACTAATAGATCTAATGCTGCAAAAAGTTCTTCTAAATATTGAAAGTCTGTTTCAAAAATAGGAATCATTAGAGTGATATCCTCAGAGTTAAACTTAATTTGGGGGCAAACTTTTGTCGGTAAATTATTACTTATTTGAGACCAAGTTAAATTTACTTTAGCTTGCATTTCTCTGTAGGCAGACTTCATGGCAACTACTTTGTTTGCAAGTTGCAAAGGATCCATCAGCATTAATTTTTCAGCTTGTCGCAATAATTCTTGTCGATTTGGGGCAGACCCAAAATCATTATGAAATTGGGACAAAAGAACCTCAGTAAATCCACCACTTAAATAACAAACAAAGGGGATTTCTACCGAGATAGCTTCGGAAATTACATTACCGAAATTTTCTTGGGGATTAGGAAAAAGTAATAAAGAATCTGGAGCAAGAAAGGTTAAGAGATTCTTAGCATCTCGAGATGAAAGGCTATACTCGGTAACTTGGACTAAGGACTTTAGCTCCTCTAACTGCTCCAAACAAATATCAGATTCTGGTCCAATAAAAATTATTTCTTTAATTTTAGGATTAGTTTCTACAATTTTTTTTGCGACATGTAGAAAATCAGGATAACCTTTCATCCCAATCCGCTTTCCAAAAAATACTAATCGACTAATTTCTTTCCGAGGCTCATTAACAATTTCAGGGAAATGAAAGGGATGCCGCAAAACCTGAAGTCTTTGATCGGCAATAGCAAAACCATTACTTATTGTTAAATCCGCAATAAACTTTGTCGGTGCAATAATAATATCAGCTAATTCAGAAGCGATTTTCTCTTGAGCAACTTCTAGCTCATCAATAAAATAAGACCAAACTCCAGAAGCATTTTCGACATACTGATGATTGCCATTTAAGGAGCAGATAGTATTAATTCTCGCTGGCAATTCAGAAGTCTTACATGCCTGAGCAAGACGAAAGCCAATACCAGTGTAATCATGGTAATGGAGAAAACGAAGCTTGCTACAAAATGCTGTTAAAATTCGAATAATCAGCAATGCTAAATCTGGCTCTTTCACCTTGGCCAGCTCTTCTGCAGTAAAAAATAATTCTGGAGTAATGATTTTTAAAGCACTAGCTTGATCCGTATTTTGTAAATAAACTACAGCAACTTCTGAGGGATTAACTAGATATCGATTATAAAAAAACATACCGATCCCTCCTGTTTGATGTGCAGGGGCATACTCTTTTGTAACAATAACTGTCTTAATTTCAACAGGTGAGAATTCAAAACCAAAAAGTTCTCTAGCGATTTGCTGTTCATATTTAGCATCATAGGACACCATTAATCCCAATTGATGCTCTGTAGTTTTTAGTCCAAGAATTCTAAAAAAGCCTTTCACCTGATCCACACTCCACTGACGATAAACACAGTTAGGAGAAAATTCTGAGGGGAAAAGATAAAGTACCTGTGAACTAGGAGAGTTAACTAAAAAATCTTTGAGCGTTCCCGCCAGTTTTAAAGGATTTTGAGCTGATTCTAATGCTAAATGCAGTACAAATAGATTAGATTGACTGTAATTTAAGTCTTGAATAAAACTGGCGATTGAAGCAAATGAATCAAAATAAAGCGGATTTTTAGAATTTAGATCAAAATGTGGAAAGGAATTGGTAATTTCAAAACTTCCTAGGAGCAAAATCTGAGCAAAATCTAAATTTGAATGTAGGAATTTTGCTGCGGAATACTTTGGCCGATCCACCAATTTAGGAAGAAGATTATACCTCGTAAAATCAGCACAATAGTTTCTTATTTCTGATATATCACCAAGACCCATAAAATTTACATAAACGCGACTTGGGATTTACCCAAAAACTTAAAATTGATTAATAGGAACTAGTATATACTATCGGCCCATAATTTGTCCAAAAAACTTACCCTAAATGTTAAAGATAGACGTATCTGGCTAATTTGATATTGTGAACTTGATGCCTATTTTTCTACTTTATCTTCTAATCACAGTAGTTATCTTTTTTACTCAGCTCTCAGGTGTGAACACTTTTTTTACATCAGGAGACGCAGCAACACAGTCCTATGCTTGGTTTGCTAAAATTGAACGAGCACTTTTGAACTTTGATTTTCCACTTTGGGATTTTGCAACAGATTCTGGCACAACATTTATTGGAGAATTACAAACTGGGGCTTTTTATCCACCAACCTGGCTCTTCTCTTATCTGCCACCATATGGAAGTTCTGGTAAATTTGAACTATTTATTGCTTTACATTTTACTTGGGGTGCTTTTGGCGCCTATAAATTATTTCGAGAATTCGGCCTAAGTAAAATCTCAGCATTTTTTGGCGGATTACTTTTTGCTTTTGTCGGACCAGCTGCGGCACGAGCTACTGGACAACCCAATTTACATGCTGGTGTCGTGCAAATCCCTTGGATGATCTACTTTGCTTTTCGTGGCTCAAAGGATGTTCCAGTTGCAGAAACACTTAAGAATTATGCTTGTTGTGCTGGAATGGGAGCATTAGCAATTCTAGCAGGGCACATGCATGGCTTTATTCATGGATTACTAGCCTCAGCCTTAGTAATACCATTTGTTAATAAATCTTCTTGGAAAAAGTTAATTTATTTTATTCCCGTTTTTCCATTCTCCTTGGGCCTTGTCGCAGTACAATTTTTACCAACTTATGAATATTTTAAATTGGCTTACAAATGGTATGGAAGTGGCTTCACAAAGTATCCTCATATTGTACCTTTTGAAGAATTTGGACGCTATTCGCTGAAATCAGCTTGTTCATTTTGGCCAGGAAATCCTAATTGCCAAGCGCCAGAAGGAGCCAACTTATTTTTTACTTTCTCTGGCTACGGACTTGCTCTTTTAGGTCTAGTTTATATTTTCCGTAATCGCAAAAATTTAACTATCTACTACCCACTAGCACTGCTAGTTGTCGGCCTAACCTTAGCTACTGCTGGCAACAACTTTTTAGGACAAATAGTTTATAATATTCCCATCCTAAATATTGTTAGAATACCTTCGCGAGCAATGCACCTTTACAGCCTAGCAGTATCCGGCTTAGTCGCTCTTGGATTTCAAATACTAATTACAAATTATTCTTCTAATAAAATAAAGCTTGTACTTCGCTTTAGTTCCATTCTGCTAGCTTTGTCTCTCAACTATGAAATTATCAAATATACCCAAAGAATGTTTGGCAGAACGGCAAGCGATCCTACCGCCGGTCCTGAATATTATAAATTAAACCCAATCAAACAATTTCTAATTGATCAAAACATCGCCGATCAAGGGTTGTATCGTTTTGCGAACCTTCCTAATGCAATTATTTCAGCTAACATTGGTAATGTTTATAGCGTAAATAATATTACCGCACATAAATCAAGTAAATATGGCGCCTATTATGATTATCTATCTAGAGATTGGAACTATCTATCAACTCGCTTCGATCAACTAGGACTAAAATATATTGTGACTGATCGTGAAATGCCAGAACTTTCGCAGGTACTTGCATATAAAAATATAAAAATATATCAGAAACCTAACCCACTAACGATATTTTATTATTTAAAAAATAAAACCTTCCGACCGATCCCTCAGAAATCAAAAATTAGCTGGCATGAAAATAGTGTAACAATTAAATTTCCAGAGAATTTCAAATCACCGGAAGGAGGGAAGTTTATTTTTGCTCAAGCAAACTATCCAGGCTGGCAAGTAATTGTAGATCAAAAGCCAAGAGAAATACTAAGCAAACCAGCACTAATGACTATCAAGAATAGCACTCAGATCCACGAGATAACTTTTAGATATCAGCCAAAAAGTGTTTTTATTGGACTAACTATATCATTACTATGCATAACAATTTTAATTTTTTTATTATTCTTTTATAAGAGCAAAAAACTATCACTAGTAATGAAAAAAATAAATCTTAACAACATTTTGCACTTGAGACTAAGGCCTAAATATTTAGACTTATTTTTAATTCTGATAGTGATATCCGTCTCCTGTTTTCTGTTTAGAGGGTCACAGAACCAAGGCTTAAGTTTTGATGAGGTTTACCGCAGAAATAATTTGATTCCATTTTTTAATGCTCAGGCAGAACCTTATAATCAAAGTATCTACAACTTTCCAAGAACTAGTATTCCTTTAATTTATAAGAACTACATATCTAGTTTACATCTAATACCAGACCTATTCTGGGTTGGCTTTGATGATTATTTATTTGGACTGAGATTATCCTATTTAGTCTATTTTATTCTTGGAGCTCTGGCTCTCTATGCCGGCCTTAGAACGATTAACCAAAATTTAGCTTTTTGGACGACGCTCTTAGTCATCACAAACCCAATGTTCTTTCCAGAATGTCGCTACGGATTTGCGAGTCCAATTCATTTTCTCTTTATTGGACTACTGCTTTTTTTAATTAATAAGTATTTAAAATCTAACCACAGGCCATCATATCTTTTATTTCTAATTTCTTTTTTCTTATTCTTACTGCCTAATTTTATTTTCTACTCTTGGTGGATCGTTATTGCTTCGATCATTACCGCAACAATCATTTATCCAAAAAAATTCTTTAGAATTATTAGTCGCCCCCTAAATCTGGTTGTAATTACTAGTGGTTTTATTTTTGGTCATCTAAATTTTATTCTCTACAATCGTTCTCAGAACTACCCTAGCATTCGACCGCTACTGAACTTTATTTTTAATCGCAAGCAATACAACCAAAAACCTATTGATTTCTCAGAAAGTGCCGGGTTTTTAGCAGATATTAGCAATAAATTAAGGATGTTTAGTGCCCAATATGAAATACCATCAAAGCTATTTTTAATAATCCTGGGACTAATTTGCTTGTCTTACCTAGTCTATAGCTATCAATATAAAATTAGAGAGCTAGCCCTAAAAAAATGGATCTGGTTTCCTCCAATGGTCTTAGCATTAACTTTTATCTTCATTCTCTTGAGTCCTAACGCCCATCGGAGTGGCCACTTTGTTTTCTTATCACCCACATGGGAAATAACGGTAGCACTAATCCTTTTAAATCTATCCAAGATTTGGAATAGATTTAAGTTAGTACCCGTACTTTGTTTAAACTTAATAATAATAATTAATTTTTATGGAGCAAATGCCGCAGTTAATAGAGCAAATATCATACTAGGCGAGAAACATTTCAGTCCTGCTTTTTTTCAATTAAACGATTATATTAACGATCATCAAATTAAAAATAAGCTTATTTACTTACATTGGGGTTTCTATTCGCAACTCTACTTTCTAAATCGAGGAGAGATAAAATCAAAGAATCTAATCTTTGAGTTGATTAATAATCCTACCTATGACGAAACAAAAATTATTTTCGATACTTTTTTTAATGATCCAAATACTCAAGCACTGACAGACCCAATTTATTTTCCACTTTTTACAGACTGGCATCAATTTACTGTGGAGAAATTTAAGCGTTATGTTAGCGAAAGAGGCTGGACACTTAGTGTTGAAAGAGAATTTTTTGAAACCAATAAAAGGCCTGTATTCAATCTTTATCGCTTAATTCGAAGTTCTTAGGCTAAATTATTTTAGCCTAATCCATGCCATCTTGAATCAGGGTAATTATTTGACAGTAAGACTGCCTATGCTAGAAAAGCTAGGCAAAGAAAGTCCTATTCTATAAGGAATCCTTATACCTAGAGTACCTATGACAGAACAGTCCTCCATATACTTAGCCAAAGCAAAAAAGCTACAGAACGAACTGGCGCGTCAAAAAAAGCTAGCTAAAACTAAACCCAAGCAAAGCTTCTATCAAACAGTTCTAGATTCTATTCAAACCACACTCAAATCGGATAGCTGTTATTGCAAAAAATTAAAACAAAAAGTTGAGCGCGTGCATTTTTTAGATGATCATTTCTATCATTATGCACAAAAAACTTTATTAGATAGTGATAATTCCGCACAAGAGCATTTCTGGCGAGATGGCATTAAGCAGCTTCAGCGTCCAAATTTAATTTTTAACCCAACATTTTATCTTCAGGCAAATTCTGATCTTGGTCGTGCTGGAGTCAATCCCATTCAACATTACTTTAGTCATGGTTTTGCTGAAGGTCGAGTTGTACATGAGAGCTTCCATCCGCAGTATTACTTAGAACAAAAATATCCAAATGAAGAACCAAACCTACCGCGACTGATGCTTGATTATTATAGTGGTGAAATCTTTAAGAACACTCCAATTCCATATAACATCAAACCGATAGACTTTAGAATTAGTGAGCTTTTTAGAACAGCACTGTTGGAAGATCCAATTAAGAAACTTCCAGAAACACTACATTTTATAGAGGCTAAAGAAGTTAAAGTATCAATTATTATCCCAGCCTATAATCAAATTACATACACCCTAAATTGCTTACACTCCTTAGCCCTAAATCCTCCTGCTGTTACTTGGGAAGTAATTGTCATTGATGATTGTTCCAATGACGAGACAGAAACTCTCTTATCACAAATCCCTGGTCTTAAATATCTTCGGAACGAAACCAATTTAGGATTTTTAAAAAGCTGTAATAAGGCGGCGGATGTAGCCAAGGGTGAATATTTAGTACTGCTAAATAATGATACTTGCCCACTACCAGGCTGGATTGATCAACTATTAAAAACTTTTACCCTTTACCCAGAAGCAGGACTAGCAGGTGCGAAATTAGTTTATCCAGATGGTCGCCTGCAAGAAGCTGGAGGACTTATTTGGCGAGATGGATCTGGGACAAATTGTGGTAAGTTTGCCTCAGCCGATCATCCTGATTTTAACTTTACCCGTGAAGTTGATTACTGCTCAGGAGCAGCAATAATGATTCCTAAAAAGATATGGGTAGAACTTGCCGGCTTTGATGAGCAATATGCTCCAGCATATTATGAAGATACAGATTTATCTTTTGCAGTTAGACATGCAGGGTATCAGGTTCTCTATCAACCTCATGCTGAAGTCATTCACTTTGAGGGAGTTACTTCAGGCACCGATCTCCAGCAAGGAGCAAAAGCTTTTCAACTAATTAACCAAAAAAAGTTTATCGTTAAATGGAAAGGCGAGCTACTAAATCATTGTGTTAATATTGATCATAGCTGTCTATTTTCTAGACATACCAAACCACAAGCTCTGGTAATCGATCAACAAACTCCAACACCAGATCAAGATGCCGGTTCTGTTTATTCTTTTAATTTAATTAAGATTCTAACAAATTTCTTTCAAGTCACATTTAAATGTTCGCAGGATGCAAATTACCACGATCGCTATACCAGGGATTTAGAAGAGCTTGGCGTAAGAGTAATTTATGGATCATGGTTTAACCGTGAACGAACCCAAGACATCCCTTTAAAATGGAATAATTTTGAATTAATTGTTCTTCAAAGACATAATGTTGCCAATCAATATCTAGATCAAATTAAACAACTTGCACCTGATGCAAAAACTCTATTAGTTACACACGACTTACATTACTACCGAATTGAACAAGAAGCTAAAATTACCAAATCAAAAGATCGAGCAAGCTACGCAAAAACGACTAAAGGGGAAGAGTTTGCCGCAATTATTAAATCAGATGCAACAATTGTACTTGGAGCTCATGAAACTGAGATTATTAAGTCTTATCTTCCAAAAGTTGCCTGCTATCAATTGCCCTTTTGGGAGGAAACTCAACCTCTGACAAAAGGTTTTGCGGATAGAAAAGATATCTTTTTTCTTGGGGGGTTTAATCATCCACCGAATGGTGATGCTTTGACTTATTTTCTGGAAGATATTTGGCCACTTGTATCAGCAGCACTTCCAGGTGTGAGGTTCTTTGTATTTGGTAGTAAAATACCCGCTCGCTTTTATAAATATGCCAGTAAAAATGTAATTATCGCCGGCTATATTGAAAACTTATCTGACGCATTTGATAATTTTAAAGTTAATGTAGCCCCCTTGCGCTATGGTGCCGGGCAAAATGGAAAAGTAGTAGTCAGCCTTTGTCGTAGTCTACCAACAGTTATTTCTCCCATTGCCGCAAAAGGTATTGGCTTGATCGATGGTCAACACACTCTAATTGGGAACGATCCTAAAAGTTTTGCCAAACACGTAATTAGTCTCTACCAAAATCAGGAGCAATGGGAACAAATATCTAACGCTTCTCAAGAATTTGCTAAGAAAAACTTATCAACAGAAAATGCTACCACGATTTTAAAATCAATCCTAGGCGATCTAGATTTAATTTAAGCTCTACGCTCCACTCTTGGCCTTATAAAATTCTATCAAAGAATTTTTATACAAATCAAGAACCTGCTTTATTATTTCGTAATTTTAAGAAAGTTTTACAAAATGATAGATCTCATTGTGCGACTTTAAAACTTTCGCACCTGATGTATTTAATAAATCATAATGATTAATTCCTTGCGCCACTAGTAAGCAATCAATTTCTAGTGCCTTAGCAATTTCATAATCATGTAGCGTATCACCGATTAATAATTTTAGGCCACTCTCAGAATGTAGAATATCTCTGGCATATTCCAGCTTGCCTTTGTATGACAACTTGGGTTGACTACCTTGAACGACGTTAAAATATTTTGTTAAGCCAAAGTGGGCAACGTCCCGCTGTAAACTTTGATGATCTCTAGCTGATAGAATAGTCTGTGGAATATCTGCCTGATAAATATCCTCAATAATTTGTTCAATTTGATGATGAAGCCTAGCTTCACTTAGAACTTGAGCATCATATAATAAATGAAATTTATCTTCCCACTCTGTGAAATCAGTTTGATCGTTAAAGAGACCAATTTCTACATAGAATTTATCTAGAGGAAATTTAATATTTCGCGTAAAATAATCAAAATCGATTATTGGTTTACCCTCATCTTGAAGCAATTGGCAGATACAACCAAAAGCAACATGCGTATCATCTAGAATTGTTCCATTCCAATCCCAAATAATCTGTTGATAACGATTCATAACTATTTCCAGTTAAGCTCAGATTTAAAAGTAATTTTTTCTGCTGGATTTTTTATAATTTGACCAAGCTGATAAATCTCTATTTCGGAGTTTTTAAGAGCAGCTAACCTAGCATAATCTTCAGGTTTAATTACCGCAATCAAACCGACACCAAGATTAAAGGTCCTTAGCAAGTCAGCGTCAACGGACCCAGCTTGCTCTTTAATAAATTTAAAAACAGGTAAAATCCTTACAAGCCCTAAGTCAATCTGAGCGGAAAGTCCGTCAGGAATAATTCGACATAGATTTCCAGCAATCCCACCACCTGTAATATGTGCTAACCCGTGAATAAACTTTTCAAATAAAACGGACTTGAGCATTGGATAATAGGCATAGTGCGGGCGAAGGACGATATCAATAAACTTCTCTCCGGCCACAACTTGATTAACAATCTCTGGTTTCTGCTCGATTAACTTCCGAACTAGAGAATATCCATTCGTATGTAAACCATTACTGCTAAAAGCTACTACCATGTCACCAATAGAAATCTTACTACCATCAATAATATCGGCCTTTTCGGAGACACCAATGATACTAGCCCCAAGAATATGTGTTTCTTCGCTAATAACTCCCGGTTGCTCTGACGTTTCTCCACCAACTAAAGAACATTCATTATGGTCACAGGCATCTTTCATCGCTTTAACTAAAGGAGTGATAATCTCATCTTTTAGTTTTCCACAAACAATTAAATCCTGAACTGCTAGAGGTTTAGAGCACATGACTATAATGTCATTAACTAAATGGTTAATCATGTCATGGGCAACGGAGCTGAGCGAGCCATATTGCAAGGCCAGTTTTTGCTTAGTGCCTGGTTCTTCTAATTTAAAAGTTAAAACTGGATGATCATATTCTGGAAATTTAATATCAATTAAAGAAGCAAATGCTCCCATGGAGTTCAAAACCCGAGAGTTCCGAGTAGAAACAAACTGATTGATCTTGCTGAAAGTTTTGTTTTTTTCATCAATATCAACACCAGAATCCTTGTATGAAAGTTGTTCAGAAGTCATTATTAGGCTAAATATAGAAAAATTTGGTTCAGGCTATTAGTTACACAAGCCTGCAAAACAGATTATACTTCACTAGGTAAGTAGTCAAAAACACTGCTTAGAGCGAAAATTTATAGCAATTTCTTATGAAAAAAGACATAGCGATACTAGCAGGTGATGGCATTGGACCAGAGGTAATGATGGCGGCCTTAGAGATACTTAATGCTGTAGCTGATAAATTTAACCACCAATTTACTACGAACGAAGGTTTAATCGGAGGAGCGGCATTTCAGCGATTTCAAACACACCTGCCAGAAGAAACAATTGCCATTTGTAAGTCAGCTGATGCCATCCTATTTGGCTCCGTTGGGGGACCAATTGCTGAACAACAAAATCCTAAATGGAAAAATTGCGAAGCCAACTCACTGCTTGGTCTTCGTAAACATTTTCAATTTAGCGTTAATTATCGTCCTGCAAAAGTTTACCCTGCTTTGCAAGATTTTTGTCCACTAAAAAACGAGTTAATTAAAGATGGTTGCGACCTACTAATTATTCGAGAATTAGTAGGAGACATTTACTTTGGTGAACATAAATTTTACCAAGAAGGGGAGCTTCGTGCCGCCTCTGATCTTGCCACTTATAACGAAAATCAAATTAGGATTGCAATTCAAGCTGCCTTTAAAGCGGCTAAACTTAGAAAGCAAAAAGTAACTTCTGTTGATAAGGCTAATGTCTTACATACTTCCAAGCTCTGGAGGGAAATAATGGAAGAAGAAGCCCAGCTTCACCCAGAAATTAAATGGGAACATCAGTTGGTAGATAACTGTGCAATGCAAATAGTTAAAAATCCAGCACAGTTTGATGTCATTGTTTGTCCAAATTTATTTGGAGATATCTTATCAGACATTGCAGCCGTGCTTCCTGGTAGTTTAGGTCTAACTCCTTCTGCCAGTATTAATCCTGAAGGATTTGGGATGTATGAGCCTTCTGGTGGATCAGCTCCAGACATTGCTGGGCTAGGGATAGCAAACCCAATTGCCCAGATTCTTTCAGTTGCAATGATGCTCAATTTTTCATTTAACTTAACTCAAGAAGCCGAAGCGATCGAGAATGCCGTCAATCAAACTCTAGAGGCAGGATTTCGTACTAAAGATCTAACTCTAGTGGGCCAGAGTAGTTTATCGACAACTGAAATAACGAAAGAAATAATCTCGCGACTATAAAAACTAATAAATTTTTAGTTGATCAAAACAACTTTTTTCTCGAATCTTCGATAACTCAGCAATAACTGTTTATCTCTGAATCGAGGAATAATGCTAATCAAAAATACCTGTCTATTAATTACCTTTTTATTTTTTCTTTCAACTAATTCGGCAATGGCTTTAGTGATTGATGATTTTAATGGTGATCAACAAGTTTCCTCACAGTTAGAATCAGTTCAAACAAATGGAACCATCCTACCAAAGACCACTAATCAAAGACTAAATTCGCTTGGTGGAACTAGAAAGCTGTTAGTCGAAGGACTCGCTGGATCTAAAAATATCAAGACAAGAGTTGTCGTTGAAGGTGGCAAGCTAAGCCACTCTCAAGACTCTGGTGCAATTGGAATTTCACATATTATCTGGGATGGTGACAGCAAAGAGAGCTCGGTCAGCGATAAGCTAGGAACTTACAACATAATTGCCGATGGCTCCACAAAGATCATTCTAGAAGTACTTAGTTTTGATGCTCCTGCTGATTCTGAAGTAAACTTAGAGTTTAAGATTTATAATGGATTAAAAACCTTCGTATCTCTACAAAAAAATCTAAGGAAAGCTATCATGCCTAGTCAATTAATTGAATTTGCGTTGAAAGATTTTGAATCAAGAGAGGACTCCATTGGAAGTTTTAGCTTCACAAAAGTATCAGCAATCGAATTAAAAATTGATGGACTAGATCAAGATATTGACCTGCAATTTGCTTCAGTTAAAACGGATAGCTGTCCACTATTACCAAATATTAATAACCTAGTAGTTGATGCCTGCGGAGTCTGTGACGGGAACAATAACAGTTGTCGAGATTGCCGAGGAGTAATTAATGGCTCGGCTAAAAAAGATCGCTGTGGGGTCTGTAATGGCGATGGACAAAGTTGTTTAGGTTGTAACTTAAGCAATCAGTCGATCCTTCTAGGACAGCTTGATGCGGGCGTTAAAGAGCAAGAGAAACTAATTAAACTAATTGCTAATAGAATTATTAAACTAAAAAATACAGTTCAATTAGAAAAATATCTTTCAGCACAAAAGAAAATTGCCAGTGATTTGCAAATTCGTAGCTGGACGATCGTTTGGCAATTACCAATTAACTCTAGTACTTGTACTAATCAAATCTTCTGTAACTACCAGAGCGTTGAAAATCTAATTTTGGAATATCAAAATAATACTCGGCAATTAAAAACTATTACTGAAAACTTAATCCTAAGATTTAAAAAACTTAGTACGATTGAGTCCCCAGAAGCTAAAAGTTGGACAAGAAGAAACGAATTATTATTTCAACAAAATATTAGCCTACTAGCGAAAGTTCCTAATAGACAAAGTGTTTGTTCCTAGAAGGCAGTTAATTATGAGTCTAAAAATAATTTCTCTAAAAGTTTAGAGGCAATTTTTAGACTCATAATTCCAGTAATTAAAATAAGCAGATTATTGTAATTTTATAAAAAATTAAGCAGCTAAAAAAGTTGCTGCTGGGAAGAAGAGTTAAAAGTTACGATTTAATCTAATAGTTGGTGCACGAACGGCTCTCTCTGGATTCTCATTATCATTGTAAGTAGGTGAAGAGGTAAAGCGGTTAGTCACTCGAGCAATTTCTTGTTCTTGATGTAACATCTCCATTCTCTTGGTAACACTATCTAATTTTTTAATATCAATTTGATATTCACGATCATTAAATTTACGAGAATTACCATTCTTCTTATTCTTAGATTTATTAGCATCAATCACCATGATAAAGAATCCACCTGCTAAAATACTAATTAGAATGAACGTATTCATAAATCATCTCGTAAATACTGTGATATTTAAAGTAGGGTGTTAAAAAACTACCAAAATCACAAGCATATCTTCTGTCATCCACAAATTATAACTAGAAGACTAAATTCTATAATCCACTATCAAGCTAGAGCGATACTTTGCTTCAGTACAACATTACTAGGAAAGTGCCGATTGAGTAGTTCAAAAAAACTAATCCATACTATAACTAATGAAAAATACTAGCTTTTTTACTAGAGACCTAACTTCAAACCGCGAAACCTCAGAGTTAATTTTACAAAAAGATTACAAAAAGATTCAGGATCTAGCCTTTTGTTCCTCACGTTCGGCTAGAAATCACCTGAGCTTAGAACATGCTAAGCAATATCAAGTGTTGCCGATTAACGTAATGAAGGAATCTACTGGCACTTTACTAACCCTAATTTGTCGAAAAAATTTCAGCGATCACGAAAGACAAGACTTAGCATTTCTGACAGGCACAAAGATTCAGTTGATGGAAATTGATCTAAAAAATCTATTACCAGCAATTAATAAAGCATATCTGGGTGATCAGGATGATCTAACAGCAGCTAAAGTAGAACTACTCGGCAGCGTTAAAGCACCAAAAAAAATCTCCTTGGCCTATCAAGAAAAGCTTCAAAACCCAGAAAGTAAATTCTTAAAACGGCTGATTGATTATGCCTTAGCAAAGGAAGCAAGTGATATTCACATTATCCCAAAAGTTTCTGGTACCTTTTTAAAGATCCGAATTGATGGAGAACTTTTTGAACATCCAGAAAGGATTTGTACCTTGACCCAACATCAAATTATTATCAATCGTTTAAAAATTTTATCTAAATTAAATATTAGCGAACAACGTTTACCACAAGATGGTGCAATCAGCTTAGAAAGCGAACAAGCTTATCAAAAGTTGCGCCTCAGCATCATGCCAACAGTATACGGGGAAAAAGCTGTAATTCGTCTTCCTAAAAACGATCAAGTGCCTAGCCTCGCAGAGCTAGGCTTAGAGCAATTTACGGCTGAAAAATTAAGAGTCTGTTTAGAGCAACAAGTTGGATTAATCATTCTTTGTGGACCTACAGGTAGTGGGAAAACAACCACAATTTATTCCGCGCTAAAAGAGTTAAGTAATAAAAATTTATGTCTTGCCTCGATCGAAGATCCAGTAGAGATCTTCCTACCGGACGTAGATCAAACTAGCCTTAAACCAGAGATTCACTTTAATTATCAACATGCTCTAAAAAATATCCTGAGGCAGGATCCCGATGTTTTATTGATTGGTGAAATTAGAGATCGAGAAAGTGCTGATATTGCCCTACAAGCAGCCTTAAGTGGTCATCTTATTTTTACATCTGTGCATGCTGGATCTGTCCAGCAAGCAATTAATCGCTTAGTCCATTTAAATTTAGATGCTTCCTTTCTGGCCGAAGCTTTAAAATTAGTAATTAACCAACGTCTCATTCCTTGTCTATGTCCAAATTGCAAGCAAGAAAATACCACCAATGATTGCTTTAAATTTACTATTTTTGAAGCTCGAGGTTGCGCGGAATGTAATTATATTGGCTATAAAGAGAGGCAGCTAATTACCGAAACATTAATGGTTAATGATAAAATTAGACAAAAAATTGCTGAAAATAAATTTTCTGTTAATAATGTCTCTGCTAGATCAAAATTTTATCGCTCTTACCAAAACCAACTAAAGAATCTATTCTCCAAAGGCCAGATCGATTTATTAACATATCGAAAATACAGTAACGATGAACAACTTACCCTATCGACCTAATGTCTGTTTAATTATTTTAAATAAGGACAATCAAATTTTCATGGGAGAAAGGCATAAGGCACCTAACTGTTGGCAACTACCCCAAGGAGGAGCAGAGCCAGAGTTTACTTTATCAGAAAATGCACTCCGCGAAGCTTCCGAAGAATTAGGTGCCGATCAAGACTGCTTTTCTATCATCAAACAATTAACCGCAACTCATGTCTACGACTTTAGAGTCATTCCACCTTTTGCACGTGATCTCTGGAAAGGACAAAGCCAAACATTTTGGTTGTTACGCTATACTGGAGAAGATACTCAAATTGATCTAAACCGCTATCACCCTGAGTTTCAGAACTGGAGATGGTGTGCTGTATCGGAATTATTAGAGATTGCTGAAAATATCCGCGTTGAAGGATACAGCAAAGCTTTACCTGAAATAATTAACTATCTCAATGAATAAAGGGGCTGATCTAATTTTTCATAAGAGAATCAAGCTCCTTCCACAAAACTTAGAAGTAGCGGAAGAAATTCAAAAGCTTTATGGCGTCTCTCCTGTAATTGCTAAAATTCTAGCAGCTCGTGGCTATCGCTGTGATCAGGTATTAACAGATTATTTAAATCCAACACTCCAAAACAGCCTACCTAATCCAGAATTAATTAAGAATATTAATCAAGCAGGAGAACTAATCTGTGAGGTAATTAAACAAAATCAAAGCATTGCGATCTGCTGTGATTTTGATGTAGACGGCCTAACTGGTGCGTCACAAGTCAAGTCTTTTCTGGATCAACTAAATGTCACCTCGGAAGTCTATGTTCCCGATCGCTTTAAGGAAGGCTATGGATTAAATCAAAAGATGATTCAAGATGCCAAGGCTAGTGGACACTCATTAATTATTTGTATTGATTACGGTACAAGCAATATCCAAGAACTAGAGCTTGCTAGATCTCTTGGTTTAAAAACAATTGTTGTTGATCACCACCATGCCAGTCAGAATCCCCCGGCTGATGTCTTTGTAAATCCAGAACAAGTAGGCTGTGGTTTTGCAGGGAAAATATTATGCTCCGCCGGACTCTGTTGGTATCTACTAATTATTCTTAAAAAACTACTATTACCTATTATTAGGCCTAATGTACAAGAAATCGATCTCCGAGAATATTTAGATTTAGCCAGCCTAGGTACAATTTGTGACATGGTTCCCTTAACTGGTGTTAATCGTTTAATTGCTCAAAAAGGCCTAGAGCAATTGAGCAATTCTAAGCGCGTTGGCATTCAAGCTTTAAAAAAAGTTATCGGCATTAAAGGACCAGTTCAAGGACATCATGTTGGCTTTGGTTTTGGTCCAAGAATTAATGCTGCGGGAAGAATGATGAGTGGACAAATGATCATCAAACTTTTAACTACAACACAAGAAGCAGAAGCTCAAAAAATTGCCACAAGACTTGATAAATTAAACCAAGATCGACAAACAGTTGAAGCCAAGATCAAGGAACAAGCTAAGCAACTAATTAATCGAAACGAAGCTATTCCCTTTGGCCTAACTGTCTGGGGCGATAACTACCATACAGGAGTAATTGGAATTGTTGCCCAAAGATTATCAGAATCATTCTACCGACCGGCAATTGTCATGGGTAAAGATCAAGGAATATTCAAAGGTTCAGTACGTGGGATTCCAGGCTTTAGCGTTATTGGAGCACTAACTGAACTTAGCTCTTTTTTTAATAAATTTGGTGGTCATACGGGTGCGGGCGGATTTGCATTAAAAGAAAACAATCCAGAAGAATTGTCTACTGCCTTTAATGAAATCTGTAAAAAATTATTAGAAAATGTGGAATTAATTCCCAGTGTCAAAGCAGATGCACTTGTGAAATTTGACGAACTCGATTTAAAGCTTTGCGAAGAATTAAAATCTCTTGCTCCTTTTGGGATGGCTAATCCTGGAGCTCAGTTAATGCTTAAAAATATCCGTGTACGTGATGTCACGCTACTTAAGAATAATCATTTAAAAATAAGTTTTACCGATGGTAAAAAATATTTAACAGGATTTCTCTGGCAAACAGCTAGACATCCGGCCCTCTTTCCAGGAGCTGAGGTTGACCTAGTCTGCAAACCAGAAGTAAATGAATTTAATGGTAATTTGTCGGTACAACTAAACATTCAAGCCTGCCAGCCAAGCGTAAATAGTTAGCAAAGGCTGAAAAAATATACTACGCCCCCAATCAACTAAAAATGCGATCCTTGTCCTCCATAGCTTTAGCGAAGGTGGACGCATTTTCCCTAGCAGTTCAGTAAAACCTACTGGGTTTTAGTTATACTAGGCGACATTAGAAATTACTGTTCAAAATTAGTCGCCTAGTATATCAAGCGCTAAGCGCTTGAAGCGACCCAAGGGGGTCGCTCAGGCTAAAATGCTTATCTAATAAGCATTTTAGCTGAGGAAAACAAATATACTAAAACCCGAAGGAACTGAAAATGCGATCCTTGTCCTCCATAGCTTTAGCGAAGGTGGACGCATTTTTCCTAGCAGTTCAGTAAAACCTACTGGGTTTTAGTATATTACTGCTAGCCATCAATTTAAATTTGCAAAATCAACAAAAAAATGAAAAAGCATCCTGATAAAGAATGATAGTTCTAATAATTTGATTTTATTAGTGTAAAATAATTCTTTACTTACGTTATATGCTATCTTCCTTAGTCGGTGTCTACAAGAGCACCTGAGTTAATTGCTATGCAAAATAAAAAACCGACATTAACCTTATCAACCTCACAGAACTCACCTGTTGACTATTTCCAAACCTTTGAGTTTTTAGAAAATGTTATTAACACCAGTCCTAACTTAGTTTTTGTAAAAGATATTAATGGTCGATTTACCTTAGCCAATCAGGCGGTCGCTGAAATTTATGGTACCTCGATTGAAAATTTAGTTGGCAAGCGCGATGCGGACTTTAATACAGATCTAGAAGAAGTCGATTGGTATTGTCATGACGATCAAGAAGTCATCCTCGAAAAGAAAACTATTTTCATACCGGAAGAAAAAGTGACATCTCCTGACGGAACTGTACGTTGGTTTGAAACGACCAAGAAGCCAATCTTAACACGGAACGGAGAATACCAGGTCTTAGGAGTTGCCACGGACATTACAGAGCGAAAAAAACTTTTTGAACAATTACTGCAAGCACAAAAAATGCAAAGCCTAGGACGCTTAGCCGGTGGCATTGCTCATGACTTTAATAACCTACTAACTGTAATCTTAGGTCATGTCTCACTTTTAGAAGAAAGTGAATATCAACCACTTTTAATACCAAAATCTGTCGAAGGAATTAAAAATACTACTCTGCGAGCCGCTGATTTAGTTAAAAAGATTTTAGGATTTGCTAGGGAGGGTAAGCACTTAAATATTGACATTGATTTACATGAAATTGCCATAGATACGATCTCAATGCTTTCCCGAACAATTGAGGAAAATATTAAAATATCTAATGACCTAAAAGCAACCAATTCTTTTGTTAAAGGCGACCCCGTTCAAATGCAACAAGTTTTAATGAACTTAATTATTAATGCCCGGGATGCTATGACTACCGAAAAGTCTGGAACGAATGGAGGATCTTTGGTTATTTCTTCAGAAGATGTTGTTTATAACTCGAAGCCAGGAATTAAAATATCTGTTAAAGATACTGGGTGCGGAATGGATGAAACAACTAAATCAAGAATTTTTGATCCCTTTTTTACTACTAAGGCTCCTGGACATGGACTAGGCTTAGGACTCTCAATGGTTTACGGAATTATTGATAACCATCAAGGAAGTCTTAACGTCGAAAGTCAAGTTGGAACAGGTACAAACTTTGAACTTTGCTTTCAAACCACTGATATTGATCAAAAATATTGTATCCAAGAGCTAGAATCAGAATTAAAAGATCAAAAATCATTACAAGTATTACTAGTAGATGATAATATTTACGTACTTAAAACAATTGCTGAGAATCTAAAATCTTTAAATCACCAAGTTTCAACCACCAGTATTCCAGAAGAAGCACTCAACTATCTAGCAAATAAAGTATATGCTATTGATTTATTGATTCTTGATATTGTAATGCCCAATTTAAATACTGCAGAATTTATTAAATCAGCCAAGCAGCTTGATCCAAACTTACAAATAATCTTATCTACTGGCTACGATCTCAATAGCAAAGTTAAAGAATACCAAGACCTAGGAATCAAGCACTTTCTACAAAAACCTTATGACCGAAAATGTTTAAGTCAAACTGTTAGACAAGCGATGTCTTCAAATTTGAAATAAAGAAAAGTTTCTTAGTCAACTCTAAAAGTATTAAACCAAAATTAATTTTTTCACTTTAGAAATTAAATAATCTAACCAAGACTTTCTTAGGATTTTAAATCTCGCTATACTTAAAATGAGATCTTTAAGCTCGCTAATCCTAAAAATAGGTATCCGTCTGATCTTTTTGGAAATTTTCTATATAAAGTAAAATATCATGTCCACAAAAAATAGTTCTAATGCCTTGCAAGTTACCCAGAAGTTGGAAATAGATCGAAACGAACATAAACTAGTAGCTCTAAAAGAATTAAACTTAGTCTTAAAAGCGAACCCAGAATCCTTCATTGCCTATAAACTAAGAGGAACTATCAACCTAGAATTAGGATTAAAAAAAGAAGCGCTGGCAGATCTAACCCTAGCAACACAATTAAATATGGAAGATGATTCCGCTTTTAATTTACTAGGAATCTCACTACTGGCTTTGGGACAAAAAATGGAAGCTTTAGAAAGTTTTTCACGCTCGATAGAATTAAACCCCAAGAACCAACAAGCTTTTTTTAATCGTGGTCGTGCTCGCTACTCTCTTGAGATGAAACAAGAAGCAATTGCTGATTTTAAACAAGCAATTATTTTAGATACTGCTGATAACAAAAATAAATCCAATAAAACTTCTCAAAACTCGGGTATCTTCTATCAAATGGGATTAGTTAAAAAAGCTTTGGTTGATTTACAAGAGACTGATCGCAAGAACTTAGAACATAGGAAAATGGTTCTAACTAAGTAAACTCAGGCTTAATCGGCCTCATTAGTAAAGCCTCAATCACTCCTTGTCGGTCAAGCTCACCCGACAGGAGTCGATTAACAGTAGAAGTAATTGGTAGTTGTAGTCCATGTTGAATAGCAAGCTCTTCAATTAAACTACTAGCAAGAACACCCTCGGCGGTTGATCCAACAAGCACTAATGTCTCCTCAATGCTACGCCCTTGTCCAAGATGCAAACCAACTTGACGATTGCGACTATTGTCAGAATTTGCAGTTAAGACTAAATCACCTAAACCAGAAAGACCCGCAAGGGTTTGCGGATGCGCCTTTAATGCCTTAGCAAGACGCATCATTTCAGCGAGGCCTCTTGTAATCAAGCCAGCCTTAGCTGAATCGCCTAATCCAAGACCATCAGAGATACCAGCAGCGATTGCAATAATATTTTTAACAACTCCTCCAAGCTCAACACCAACAACATCAGAAGTTGTATAAATTCTTAAATTGGGACCAGAGAAAAGTTTTGCTAAATCTGTTGCCATTTCTTCTTGCTCGCAAGCAATCACCAGACTTGCTGGATTCTGAGCAGCAATATCCTTAGCAAAGCCAGGACCAGAAATCACCGCATAGCCTTTTAGGTTAGGCAATAACTTTTTAGCTAAATCAACAGGAAACTGTTTCGATGTAGGATCGATACCTTTAGTAGCGCTTACAAAAATAGCATCCGACTTAAGTTCTAACTTAACAAAAACTTCACTAAGTGCCTTTGCAGGTAAAACGGACACCAAGATATCGGCATCCTTTAAATCTGCTAACTTTGAAGTTGCTATTAAATTTTCAGGTAAATGGATGTCTGATAAAAGATCCGGATGGTAATGGTGAAAGTTAATAAACTTAACAATCTCTTCATTTCTAGACCAAGCAGTAATAGCATACTTCTTAGATGCTAAGTGATGAGCTAGGGCTGTACCCCAATGCCCTAAGCCCAAAACTGCTATTTTATAGTTAGAATTACTCAAGTTCAGGTTCGTTTGTTTCAACAGTCTCAATTACTTCGGTACTCTCAGCCATGCTTGCTAAGGCTAATACTTTTTCATCCTGATCCAAGCTAACCATTCGAACACCTTTAGTGTTACGCCCAACTACAGAAATACCAGCAACTTTCATCCGAATCACTTTTCCACCAGAAGTCATCAACATCACCTCACTGTCATCTCCAACGATTGCGATCCCAACAACTGAACCATTCCGTTCATCGGTCTGAATATCAATCACACCCTTACCACCACGGCCCTGTTGGCGATATTCAGAAAGTAATGTTCGTTTACCATAACCATTCTCGCAAACAGTCAGTAACGTATTACACTTAGATTCTTCATCACCTAAAGCTAGGACTTTTAGACCGACTAAGCGATCGGCTTCTGAAATTTTTAAACCTCGAACTCCGCGAGCAGTACGACCCATGTCTCGAACATCATCTGAGTTAAAACGAATAGCTTTTCCACTGGCGGCAGACATTAAGATATCATCACCATTCTTAGAAAGCTCTACGCCAACTAATTTCTCATTCTCTTTTAACGTACAAGCTACAATTCCACCCTTACGCGGATTGCTAAAAGCAGATAATTCAATTCGCTTAATAACACCCTGATCTGTTGCCATCACAACGTACTGATTATCAGAAAAAACTTTTACTGGAAGAACTGCGGTAATTTGCTCTTCATTATCTTTCAAATCTAAAAGATTAATTAAATTGCGCCCCTTAGCTGTTCGTCCTGCTTCCGGAACCTCATAGACCTTTAACCAATAAAGTCGACCACCGGAAGTGAAAATCAACATATAGTTATGAGTTTCAGCAACAAAGAAATGCTCAATGAAATCGTCATCATCACCACTAGATGCGCCAGTAACACCCTTACCACCACGTTTTTGTGCTCGGTAGTTATCTAAGTTTGTTCGCTTCACATAACCTTTGTTACTAACTGTCACGGCCATTTCTACATTTTCGATCAAATCTTCTAAAACAAAATCATCCCCGACAGCTTCTTCAATAACAGTGCGACGAGGCTCTCCATATTTATTCTTAGCTTCTGTCAGTTCTGCAACAATGATGCCATCAATCTGTTTAGGATCACCTAAGATCGACTGCAATCTTTCAATCTCTTTAACTAAAGCAGCATGCTCATTCTCAATGGCAAGTCTTTCTAGGCCAGTTAATTTTTGTAATCTTAAATCTAGGATTGCTTGGGCTTGTATAACTGATAACTGATACTTAGCAATTAAGTTTTCTCTAGCTTCAGCTGGTGACTCTGATTTTTTAATCAAGTCAATTACTTGATCTAGATTAGCAAGAGCAATGATAAACCCTTCTAAAACGTGTAAGCGCTTTTCCGCGTTATTAAGTTGGAATTGTGTTCGGCGAGCAATTACAGAGCGACGATGATCGACAAAATAACTAATCATCTGTCTTAAGGTACAAACTACCGGACGTCCATCAACAATTGCCAAGTTAATAACTCCGAAGCTGCTGCGAAGCGGGGTAAGCTTAAGTAACTGATTAAGCACTACTTCGGAAGTCGCATCACGCTTTAATTCGATTACAATTCTTAATCCTTCGCGATCCGATTCATCACGTAGATTACTAATTCCTTCAATTTTTTTGTCATTAACCAACTCGGCGATTTTCTCAATCAGACGCTTCTTATTAACTTGATAAGGAATCTCTGTCGCAATAATTGCTTCTACTTCGCGACTTTTGCGTTTTAAAGTTTCGAAGTGAGTTTTCGCAGAAACTCTTAGAATTCCTCGACCTGTCCGGTAAGCAGACATAATCTGACCTGTTCCAGAAATAATTCCACCAGTTGGAAAGTCAGGACCAGGGATATGATTAACTAATTCCTCAAAGGTAATTTCAGGATTTTCAATCAAGCCGATTGTAGCATTAATGACTTCTACTAAGTTATGAGGAGGAATGTGTGTTGCCATACCAACAGCAATACCATCCGCACCATTAACTAAAAGATTTGGCCAAATAGCAGGAAGTACGGTTGGCTCTTCAGTGCTATCATCAAAGTTTGGAATAAAATCAACTGTCTTCTGTTCAATATCTGTTAATAAAGATTCTCCAAGCGGGGATAGGCGACACTCTGTATAACGATATGCCGCAGGAGAATCACCATCGATCGATCCAAAATTTCCTTGCCCATCAATTAATGGCATCCGTTTTGACCACGGCTGAACTAGATGGACTAGCGCGTCATAAACAGAACTATCACCATGAGGGTGAAGTTTCTTTAGAACCTCACCAACTACCCCGGCACATTTGGATGTTTTTCGAGTACTGATTAAGCCTTCGGAATGCATAGCATAAAGAACACGACGTTGTACTGGCTTTAAACCATCTCGAACATCAGGAAGCGCTCGACCAATAATTACACTCATCGCATAGTCCATATAGGACTGCTTCATTTCTTGACCGATATTGATAATACTAATGTTATTTTGTTCTTCCATAGGCTAGATAAATTAACCTAAAAATCCTGAATTAGCAAAGTTTTTTCTTCTATTTTAAAAGCTAAAAGTCGATCAAAAACCAGGCAAAGTCTCTTACTTAACTGGTCAATTTTTTTTAAAGATCGTGAGGTTTTTAATGGATAGAAATCTTCCCTTGGATACATCTCAAAACTCCCCGCAAAGTTGATTAACCAAATAATCAATGTATGTTAATTTTAAAAGGAATCATAAAAATGAAAACTCTAAGTTTTGAAATAACTAGCGACCGTGGACTACACATGAGACCGACACAGGTGTTAGTTGAAGCGACGCAAGGCATTAAAGCTGGCAATCTCGAGATGCATACTACGACATTGCCCAATAGAGTTTTTTATCACAACTCCCAGGTTACATTATCAGTCATGGCGCTTATTGCAGCAGGAATCACCAAAGGCTCAACAATGATCGTTCAGATAGCAGATACTACTCCGGAACAAGAGGCAGTGATTGAAAGACAATTGAAGTCACTCAATATTTGGAGACAGAAAGCATCAGAAGAAACATCTCTGAGCTTTTAAAAATTCAAGTTTGTTCTAATAATTTCTTAAACCTAAAAATCAGCAACGATCTTCCGCAACGTTGCGCGATCGATTCCTAAAATTTGAGCAGCTTTGCTTTGTGAATTACTATTTTGTAGCAAGGCCTCTTTTACCAACTGACCCTTATATTGTTGAACTTTTTCCTGAAAATTTAAGACGCATCTTGCAGAGCTTAAATAGCAAAAATTTAAATCGCCTGACAGGATTTCACTACGTCCCGCAAAGCGTGTAATCTGAATAGCATTCCGCAAAACATTTTCCAGTTCTCGCACATTTCCTGGCCAATCATATCCCAACAACTTTACTATAGCCTTAGGGCAGATACTAAAATCAGATCCGATTAAACTTATGGCCAAATCTTCTATGTCCTCCTTGCGTTCGCGGAGTGGAATTAAATGAATTTGAAATCCAGCAATTCGATAGTATAAATCTGCCCTAAATTTCTTTTGCTCCAGTAAAGACTCCATCGACTGGTTGCTCGCAGAAATTAATCTAAAGTCAGAAACCTGCTCTTGATTAGCGCCAATTGCCCGATATTTTTTATTTTGCAAAACACCCAAGAGTGAAACTTGAACTTCAAGAGGAAAAGCATCAACTTCATCTAAGAATAAAGTTCCCAAGTTTGCTTCTTGAAAAAGACCTACGCGGTTGAGATTCGCTCCCGTAAAAGATCCTTTTTGATGACCAAATAGCTCACTAGCAACAATATCAGAGTTAGAAAAAATAGGTTGTAGTCGAACTAATTTATGCTCCGCCCGTTCACTAAATTGATGAATCAGCTCTGCACAAAATCCTTTACCCGTTCCAGTTTCTCCAGAAATTAAAACGGCTTGATTGCTTTTGCTCGCAAAATTTAGGGCCTCGCCTAGCGACTTATTAAATCCACTGGGGCCAATAATCTTTTTTAATAATTTTGATTTTTTAGAATCGCTTGTTGCTTGATAAGCACGCTTTAATTTTGATTGGGCGATTCCATCACTTACTAGGGCTGCTAAATGATGATAAGAAACTGGCTTACTTAAAAAGCTGGCGGCCCCGGCACGAATTGCTCTAATCCCAAATTCTTGATCATCATAACCAGTCATCACAATGACTCGCATTGTGGAATCAAGCTCTAAGCACTTCGATAACAACTGAAAACCACTTTGAACACCAGCAACTGCACTCAAGCAGAGGTCTAAAACTATAACTTCTGGGGAACAAGAATAAATTATTTTAATTGCTTCTTCAGAATTATGAGCGCTTAAAATCTGAACTGCGGGTAGTGCTTGAGCTAATAATCTTTGCCCTAGAATTAAGGTTTGCGGATCGTCATCAATCAATAAGACATTTGAAAACATAGGCAATTATCTTTAGCCTATGAATATACGAAATATGTGTCAAAAAGTTTCCAGCCTAGACTGGGATACCTTCACTTCGACGCTTAATAGAGTTCCCGGTAACTCTAATTTTATTATACCCATCAAAGGCGGCCACCTTATAACACTCAGCCAGTGTTGGATAATTAAAGACAGCATCTCTTAAATAGTGCAAGCCGCCCTTCAGGGACATGGCAGCTTGTCCAATGTGAATCAATTCAGTAGCAAATTCACCAATGATATGAACACCAAGAATATCTTTTGTTTCACGGTGAAAGAGAACTTTTAACATTCCATCTTCATCGCCTAGAATCTGGCCTCGAACAATTTCACGAAAACGTGCGATACCAGTTTCATAAGGAATATTCTGCTCTGTTAACTCCTGCTCATTCTGACCAACATAAGAAATTTCAGGAATAGAATAAATTCCAAACGGTAAGGGAATTTGTAAGACATCATCCGCTATACCATAAGCATGAGCTGCGGCTAAGCGACCTTGCCCACTGGCTGTTGCCGCAAGCCCGGGGAAACCAATTACATCACCAACCGCATAAATATGTGGAATAGATGTTTGGTAGTATTGATTAACTTCAATCTTACCTTTATCACCAAGGATCATTCCAATTTCTTCCAGTCCAATCTTTTGCGTAGAACTTGTACGTCCTGCCGAAACTAAAACACAATCAGATACAACAACTTTTCCACTCCTTAAACGAGTCACGACAGTGCCATCTTCGCGAACATAACACTCCTCAACGTTCTCGCCCAAGCGCAATGATACTCCCATGCTTCGTAGCTGATAATGAGCGCAATCAATAATTTCTCGATCCAAAAATCCAAGTAATTTATCCCGCCCATCAATAATCGTAACGTTTACACCAAGGGCTGCAAACATCGAAGCATACTCAGTTCCAATTACACCACCACCTACAACGGTAATAGTTCTGGGTATTTCTTTTAAATTTAAGATATCATCACTATCAAAAATATTCTCACCATCAAAAGCAATATTTGCCGGACGAAAAGGTCGCGCGCCCGTAGCAATAACAATAAACTCGGCAGTATGATCAACTAATCGTCCACTGCTTTCACGAATTGTTAAAGTATGTGCATCTTTAAAAGTTGCATAACCTTGCATGATTTCAATATGATTTCGAAGAAGCTGATCGCGAATAACCTCAACTTCAGTTTGAATTAATCTGGAACAACGATAAGTTAAATCAGACATTTCAATCTTTGTCTTAACTCGGTACCCAGCTCCGTAAATGGATCTTTGTCGATAACCAGACAAGAAAGCAATGGCTTCCTTAAACGACTTACTAGGAATTGTGGATGTATTCACACAATTTCCACCAACTAAATCCATGCTATCAATGACTGCAACTCGCTTTCTAAGCTTAGCCGCTTGAATGGCCGCTTTTTGTCCCCCAGGACCACACCCAATGACCAACATGTCATAATCATAAGCCGAATTTGAAGATTTAATATTCATTTTAATACTTTAATTTTTAAGCGACTAGCTGGCACCTTTTGTTTATATACTTTGCGCGAGCCAGCCTTTCTCTGCCATCAGGGCAAAACTAATTATTATAGTTTCTTGTACTTATACCCCAGAGGCTATTAAGATGCTATTAAGCCCAAAAATGTCTCTAAATAGCGCCTAAATAGTGACTAACTTGGTAGGTAATCCTTATCGTATAACTATCCTAAAGATTTACTTTTTTTTCAACAGAGGTTATTCATTATGGCCATGAATCTAAGTAAAGAAGAAGTCCTAAAGATTATTTTTTTGGCACGCCTATCAACGAAAGAAGAAAACCTTGATCAAATGATCAATGATTTCAATAATGTTTTAAATTATGTCGATGCTCTCAGTAAAGTAAATGTCGATAATATTGAACCATTAGCCCATGTCCATGAGAGTTATAACATTTACCGCGAAGATGTTTGTGGTAATGGCCTGACAACGGAGGAAGCTTTACTCAACACTTCCGATCGCTCGGGATCATTTATTCGAGTCCCATTAATTATCGAGGGAGAATCTTAATGACTAATCTGCATGAATTAAGCTTAAAACAACTAAGAACTGGTTTAGATAACAAAGAATTTAGCTCAAAAGAATTAACAGAACATTCCTTAGCTAGGATTGCTTCGCATCAAGAATTAAATGCTTTTATTAATGTGACACCAGAAATTGCCTTAGCGGCAGCTGACGTAGCTGATCAAAAGATTAAGAATAAGGACGTTAAATCTCTAACAGGAATTCCACTAGCAATCAAAGATCTAATTTTAACGAAAGGAATTAAAACTACTTGTGCCAGTAAGTTTTTAGAGAATTTTGTTGCTCCTTATAACGCGACTGTAATTGAAAAATTATTAGCGGAAGATGCTGTAATTGTCGGCAAAACAAATCTTGATGAATTTGCTATGGGTTCCTCTAACGAGAACTCCGCCTTTGGTCCAGTAAAAAATCCTTGGAATCACACGAAGGTCCCAGGAGGATCAAGTGGTGGATCAGCAGCAGTAATTGCAGCGGGACTTGTTCGAGCGACTCTGGGAACAGATACTGGTGGATCAATCAGACAGCCTTGCTCATTTTGTTCAATCACTGGAATCAAACCAACCTATGGCCGAGTCAGTCGCTACGGGGTGACAGCTTATGCCTCATCCTTAGATCAAGTTGGTCCAATGGCTGGCAACGTGGAAGATCTGGCCGTGATGCTAAATGCTCTTTGCGGAAAAGATCCTCTAGATGCAACTAGCGTAAGTCTTAAGACTCCTGATTTTACTAAAAATCTTGGACAAGATCTTAAGGGCTTACGAGTTGGAATGCCAAAAGAATATTTCATTGATGGAATTCAAGCTGAAGTTCGTAGTGCCGTAGAAAATGCAGTGAAACAATTAGAAAGTTTAGGTGCAACAGTAGTTCCTGTGAGCTTACCAAATACCGAGCACGCCGTTCCAACTTATTATATTATCGCACCAGCAGAGGCTAGTTCTAACTTAGGTCGCTTCGATGGAATACGTTTTGGGAACCGCGCAACTGGTTGTGAGACACTGGAAGATCTGTATTGTGAATCTCGTTCTCAAGGTTTTGGAATTGAAGTTAAGCGTCGAATTATGATGGGTACTTACGTACTATCCTCTGGTTACTACGATGCCTACTACTTAAAAGCACAAAAAGTTCGTCGCTTAGTTAAAAACGATTTCGACAAAGTATTCGCTAAGGATTGTGATGTGATTGCTTCTCCAGTGACACCAACAACAGCTTTCGATCTTAACTCCCGAGTTAGCGATCCAATTCAGATGTATTTAAATGATATTTTCACAATTCCTGTAAACCTAGCTGGGCTTCCAGCACTTAGTGTTCCTTGCGGATTTGATCAGAACAACTTACCAATCGGCTTACATCTGATTGGAAAAGCTTGGGATGAAGAAACCTTGTTAAAAACTGCTTTCGCTTACGAGCAAAGCACGGAATGGTCTAAAAAGAATTGTTACAAATAAGTATAAAAAATGTTTATTGAAGATTACGAAATAGTAGTTGGGTTAGAAGTTCACGCACAACTAGCAACTCAGTCCAAAATTTTCTCAGGTGCGAGTGCTACCTTTGGGGGAAATCCAAATTCACATGTTGATTCTGTAACGATGGGACTTCCAGGATGCTTGCCTGTTCCCAACAAAAAAGTAATTGAATCGGCGATCAAGTTGGGCTTGGCTTTAAATTGCCAAATCCGAAATTACAATCGCTTTGCTCGCAAACATTATTTCTATCCGGACTTACCAAAAGGTTATCAAATTTCTCAGTTTGAAGAACCAATCTGTGAACACGGACACTTAAATATCACTGTGGATGATATGGTTAGAAATATTGGCATCACTCGAATTCATATGGAAGAAGATGCTGGCAAAAATATTCATGACAGTCGTACCAATGCTTCGCTTGTCGATCTAAATCGTGCGGGCGTGCCACTTTTAGAGATTGTTTCGGAGCCAGATCTACGCTCACCAGAAGAAGCCTCTGTTTACCTACGGGGCATTCGCCAAATTATTCGATTCTTAGGAATTGGTGATGGCAATATGGAAGAAGGGAGTCTCCGTTGTGACGCTAATATTTCCTTACGCCCACGTGGTTCTTTAAAGTTTGGAACAAGGACCGAGATTAAGAATATCAACTCTTTTAAGTTTGTGGAAAAAGCTATTTTCTACGAAGCTACTCGCCAGCTAAAAATCCTAAAAGAAGGTGGTGTGATCATTCAAGAAACTAGACTTTTTGATAGTGCTACAGAAACTACTCGCTCGATGCGTGGCAAAGAAGGAGCCGCTGATTATCGTTATTTCCCTGATCCAGATCTTCCACCTCTACATATTGAAGAATCTTGGATTCAAGAAATTCGTAGTAAGCTACCAATACTTCCTCATCAGAAAAAAGTAGAATTAGTTGAAAGCTACGGACTAACAGACTATGACGCGAGCTTAATTACTTCCGAAAGAGAAAACTTAGAGTTCTATGAAGAAGTTTATAGTGCTTGTAAAAATGCTAAGCTCGCTTGCAACTGGATGACTTCAGAACTTTTTGGTTTCCTAAATAAAAATGGCAAACATCTAAAAGACTCCCCAGTTAGTGCTAAAAACTTAGGGCAATTAATTAAACTAATCGATCAAGGTATTCTAAGTGGAAGAATGGCGAAGGATGTTTTTGAAGAAATGTTTGAAACATCCAAAACTCCCGAAGCAATCATTGAAGAAAAGGGATTAAAACAAGTTAGTGATCCAAAAGAGATTATCAATATTATCCAAAAAGTAATTTCCGAATGCCCAGATCAAGTTAGAGATTACTTAGCAGGAAAAGAACAGGTCTTTGGATTCTTAGTCGGCCAAGTTATGAAAAATAGTGGTGGTAAGGCAAATCCAAAACTAGCCAACGAAGCTCTAAAGTCTGAACTTCAAAAGTTAATGGAATGATTTCTAGCGATCAAACCCACCTGCTTCAGCTTGATGAATTTGCAATCGCACTATTCGTAAAGCTACCGGCTTCTAAAGTAGCTTTCCTGCAAAGTCTCTTAGAAACATACGAAGGGCTAGGAACGGTAAGGACACTTGATGTTAAAAACTCCTTGATTGCCGTTATTACCACAACTCTGCAGCTAGCAACTTGCGAAGAACTACTAAATAGCGTGAAACCAATCGTTTCCTGGTCTTATGCTCAAGAACTTGAAGATCAGACTAAACAAGAATACTTTGGCTTTATGAAGACCGAAACCACCGAATCGACATTCTAATTTCAGTCATTTTTCTTTCTTAGAAATCAATTAAAGATTAGTGTGTGAAAGTAATGTTATTAATTGCTTTTGCTTCAAATTTCAACAAGAACAGCGCGACACAAAGTCCTGCGGCAGAGCCATTTGCCTCACCAGCTGATAATTTATTAGATACTAGTTTTCGTGGAGCAAAAACCGAACCAGAAACACAACTAGTCAGCAAGACAATCTTAGCAGTTGTCGCAAAAGTTTATCTAATGGCAATCTCTCCAGCCCTTGGTGAATTCTGGGCGAAAGTTTCTGATGAAGGCAAGTTTCTTGCTGTTAGTAAAAATGACTCTTTACTTAGAGTAATCACTGAAGCTAGAGACATCTTAGTGGAGGAAAAAATTTCTCCCAAAAACACTGCTCCAGCAACAAAACCTTTAAAAAATCTACTAACAGAATTTTTAGAAGAATTAACTCCAAAAAAAGTAGAGCTTGAGGATCAAGACTTAGGAAGGCAAAATAAACAGGCTCCTCTTATACTTAAGAAACTAACGGAAGAGTTACTTGATGAGCAACTTAAAAGTTTAGTAGTTGGAGCAATTGTTCAGCAGAAACAAATCATCGAAAACTACTTAAGTCAAAAAGAAGAGGCTGTTTCTGATAAAGAAAAAAGAGAATTAAAAATTGCTCTAGAAAATGTAAATATTTATCTAAGAGGACTTGAAGATAAGCAGGTAACGGCTGTTCCTGCGCTAGCAAGTACCATCGTCGCTAAGGAATCTGAGCTAGTCCTAGAGCCTTTTGCCTATAGTTTTCATGATCGAAGCACTTTACTATCTGCTACAAAAGTAAAAGCCCAAGAAGAAAAAGAAGCTCAGAAACTAGCTAGATTAGAAGCCAAAAAGCTTGCTGAGCTACAAGTTTTAAGAGATTATTTAGAGAGATTAGAACCAACAGCTCGAATTAATTTTGCTTCCGCACTTTATAAACAAAGAAGTGGGGATTCAGCAGTTCTAACTGTTATTACAGAAGCATTAGGAACAAGCAGAGCAACATCAAGTCAAAAAGACTCTAACGAAGCGATCGCCTTAGCAAACTAACGGGGCACTTCCCGATCTGCTATTAAAAACTGCTCAATAGCACTTTTTAAATCTTGTTGTGAAACTAAGAAATCACGCTTGCCGGAAATCGTTTCTCTTTTGAAAGAGTTAATTCCTGCCTGATTACATATTCCGCTAATATCAGCAGCCGAAAGCCCCTCAGTTACTTTTGCTAAAATTCGGACATCAACACCATCCGCTAATTTTAATTTCTTAAGATAAAGCTGGAACAAATGAAGTCGAGCATTTAGATCAGGCTGAGGAATAGTAATCTCTTTATTTAATCTCCCAGAACGCTTTAAGGCTGGATCGATTAGATCTGGACGGTTAGTTGCTCCAATTACGTAAATACCTTCGGTCTTATGAACACCATCAATCAATTGCAAAAAGTGATTTAATAAATTCTCAGACCACTGCTCACCACCACTAGAACGTGCTCGACCAATAGAATCAATCTCATCAATAAAAACAATCGCTGGCTTATATTTATTAGCAGCATTAAATAAATTACTTAGATTTTTTTCTGAATCCCCAACCCATTTAGAAATGACCTGATCGGCTGAAAAAGAAAAAAAGTTTAGGCCCGCCGTGTTAGCAATAACCTTAGCAATGGTTGTTTTCCCATTTCCCGGAGGACCACTAAAAATAATCCCCTTGGGGATTTTAACACCATATTTAGCAGAAGTTTTAGGATCGCGTAACAATTCAATCACCGAAAGAATTTCGATCTGAATCTCCTGTGGAATAATCAAGTCATCCCAGGTTAAATTTTCAATTTCTTGATTCTGAGGGCGAATATCTATAGCCGAGTTCTTAGTTGTAGGATCTTGCGCATTTCCAGCACCAGTAGCTGCAGACTGCGCCACTATATACTTATTCAGCGGATTTTTGAAAAGAATAATTAAAAAAGTTGTAATTAAGGGTAAGACATGGAGCAATGTAAAATAGACCACATGCCGGCTTGCTCCTCCACTATAGAGTGAAATTGTCTTTAAAGTGACGACAACTGTCAAAAAGGCTGAGATACTGATTAGCAAGAAATCACCCATTTTTTGCTTTTTAATATCAAACCAAAAACGAGTATGAAAAGGGAAATAGATTAGTGGTAACAGCTGAAAGATAAAAAGGCTTAAAAGCCCTGGTTCAAAGTAATTAACAACTGTCATTTTATCTTATTGTAAATTTCAAAAAGAATAGTCTCAAAAATAGTAATTCTAGCCCTTTTCTCTAATTTCATAATACAAAAGCAACTTCAAATGGTATTTCATTATACCCGCAAAGACTTCTGACAAGAACTAGATACTAAGATGTCCCAAAAACCCCCAATCGGTTTTCGTATAACAATCTGGTAAAGAGATCTAAAAAAGGCTATAACCCATTGTGTTCACGAATTAAGTTCCCCATGTGGACTTAAAACTAACACTGAGCCTTCACTACGTTCTCAGAAAAACAGCCTTTTAAATGTTATGACAACGTAGGTGAATTAGTAGCTATTAATTTTAACAGTATATAAATGTTACAGCTTTTACATAAGTACCAAAAATCCGTTTTATTACTTTTCACAGTAGTAATCATCTGTGTCTCCATGATGAGCTTTGGAGTTAGATCCTATGGCAAGAATCGCCAAGCAAGCTTTGCGCTAAAGATTAACGGGGAAGAAGTTACTCAACAGCAGTTTGCTATTGCCAAGTCCAACCTAGAAAATAATTATCGCCAACAATTTGGGGATTTTTACCAGCAATTAATCCAAATGGGTGGCTTAAACCTTCAACAACAAACAATTGATCGTTTAATTGAAGAAACGCTTTTAACCCAATTTAGCTCCCAACAAGATCTTGTTGTTAGCAAGAAAGATTTACACAAAGCTTTAGTTAGCTTTCTAGGAGCCGATCTTTCTGCTGAAAAATACCAAACCTTTCTTCAAAATACAGGGCAAACAGCAGCTAGTTTTGAATCTCGCCTAGCCAAGCAATTAACTCCAAGCATTTTTGGCGAAATCGTAAGTGATCACCTAAATATTTCTCAAGTTGAGTTAGAATCAGCAATTAAGAAAGAAGAAACTACTTATAGCTATAAAGCTTTTGTTTTTGATCCAACAAAACAACTAGCTAAGGTTGCTGAGCCTTCCGCTGAAGAGCTAGAGTCCTACTATCAGGATCATGCTTCTGACTATGAAACTCCAGAGAAGGCTAGCTACAACTTAGTAACCTTGACGCCAGCTGAGAATTTAAGCTTAGTAGAAATCACGGAAGATGATATTGAAATCTACTATACCGAAAATCAGGAAAAGTTTGCCACTCCTGAAAAAGCTCTAGTTCGTAGTATTATTTTAAAGAGAGACCCTAGCAATATAGTTGCCGATCAAACTGCCAGTAGCCTAGCAGATAGCTTAATTAAAAAAATCAATGAAGGTGAGGACTTTGAAAAATTAGCCAAAGCTAATTCTTCTGATGCCAAAAGCGCGGACGCCAAGTGGGTAGAAAAAGGCAAAAGCCCGAAGGAGTTTGAGGCCGTCGCTTTTGATCAAGGCTCGATGGGCTCAGCTAAATTAGTAACAACGGACGCTAGTTATCAAATCCTTCGCGTCGAAGATTATCAAGATGGTAAAATAAAACCACTATCAGAAGTCTCTCCAGAAATTAAAAAGAAATTACAGGAGCGAGATGTTGTTGCCTACCTTCAGGTAAAAGCAGAAGATCTTTATGCTAATTGGCAAGAGTCTGGAAAACCTTTGGCTGATTTTGCAACTGAGCAAAAGCTGACTCTACTAAAAACGGATGTTGCTAAAAGTGCCAATGAAGACTTAGAAAATACAACAGGATTAAGCAAATTAGTCTTAGCGCAAAAAGATTTAACAAAACAAATTCAAGAGATTTCTGGAAATTACTATTTAGTGGAAATCTCCGAAGTAGTTGCTAGTAAAATCCCCGAGCTTGCCGAAGTGAAAGAAAAACTATTAGCAGATTTTAAAGCAGAAAAATCAGTTGAATTTGCCAGAACACAAGCAGATGAATTCTTAGCTAAAGTTTCCGAAGCAAATAGCAATTTAGATACTATTAAAGCAGGTTACGAAGTAGAGACTATTAGTCGTGAGTCTATTAAAAAATCTGGGCAAGAAGAGGAGCTTCTTTCTCCTGAAATTAAGGAAGACCTATTTTCTCAGTCGGCTCCAGGGATTCTCCCAAAGACTTATCAACATCAAAATAATAAGTATTATATCCTCAAGGTGGAAACTATTGTTCCACCAACAGGCGAGACGATTCAAGCAAAAATCAAAGAGCAACAAGAAAAACTTCGAAAAGATTTACAAAATAAATTTTTAAGCTCTTTGATTGCTCAACTAAAAGCGCAAGCTAAAATTGAAATTGCTCCTAGCCTAATAAGCTAAGATTAAGACACGCTCACTACTAGCTACCAGATATTGGTCTAAAATTAAGGAATAGTATGCCAAAAGACTATTTTAAAATTGAGAATTGTTCTGCGCTAAGTGACTTAGCTAGCGGAGCAAAGATTCATCTAATCGGAATCTGTGGCGTAGCCATGGGTCAACTAGCTGTGGCACTTGCCAAGCAGGGCTACCAGGTTAGTGGAAGTGACCAAGCCTTTTATGAGCCAATGGGTTCATTTCTAAAATCTCATAACCTAGAACTTTTTACAGGATATCAAGAGTCCAATATTCATACTGATTATGACTTAGTAGTAATTGGCAATGCCATCAGCTATGGACATCCTGAAGTTTCCGAAGTGGAAAGGCTAGAGCTTTCGTATACCTGTTTTCCAAAACTACTTGCAGAATTAGTTATTGCAGGAAGAACATCAATCGTTGTAACAGGAACGCATGGCAAAACAACAACTTCCGCCTTAATTGCCCAATCGTTAAGAGAACTTCATCCAGCTTCCTCCTATTTCATCGGTGGGGTTGTAAAAAGTCTACCACTAAGTTTAGAAGCAGAGAAAGGACAATTCTCCGTAGTGGAAGGGGATGAATATGACAGTGCCTTTTTTGCTAAGGTTCCTAAGTTCTCATTTTATCCAGCAGACATTTGTATTATTAATGCCGTGGAGTTTGATCATGCAGATATTTATGACTCCTTAGAAATAATCAATCAAGAGTTTACTAAACTTGTAACAAACCTAAAACCATCGGCGACCCTAATTGCTTGCCTTGATTTTCCAAATCTTAAGGACTTAATTAAAGTTTGGAAGCAAAGTTCTCCGGCTAAGATCATCACCTTTGGTGAAGACTTAGAAGCAGACTGTTGTATTACTAAAGTTAGTTATCTTAATCAGAAGCAAATAGTTAATTTTAAATTTCAAAATGAGATCTTTGAAATTACAACTAATCTTGTAGGAAGTTACAATGCGAGAAATGCTGTCGTCTCAGCGCTGGCTTTAAAATTAGCCAACTTTTCCTGGGAAGAGATTAAATTAGCTCTTGCTACCGCCGAAGCACCAAAGCGTCGGCAGGAAAAACTCTTAGAAAAAGGCGAGCAATTATTTATTGAAGACTTTGCCCATCATCCAACGGCAGTAAAACAAACCCTTAAAAGCTATCGTGAGATTTATCCCACAAAACCGCTTTGGGCAATTTTTGAACCGGCTTCAAATACTAGTCGTAGAAAAATCATGGAAGATGATTATCTAAAAGCTCTGGGGGTTGCCGATTCAATTATCATTATGGAACCAAAAACTAAAGGAAATTTGTCTTCCGAGGAACTTTTATCCACAAAGGATCTTTGTTCAAACCTAGAGGCTTTAGGCAAACGCGCCAAAGCTTTTTCTACAGCAGAAGAAATTCTTAATGATCTAAATAAAAATCTTCCAGTTAATGGACTAGTAATTTTGATGTCTAATAGTAGTTTTGGAGGCTTACGAGAACTATTAAGTAAGTCGTGGAATTGAATGACTTGAACTACGAGAAAGTAAGGGTACTCAAGGAAAAAGAGAGGGAAGCTTCTTTGGCTGAGCTAGAGCTCAGCCAAAGAAAGAGTGTAGTTATTACTTAAGACCTAAAGCAATTACTAGACCGAAAATTGCCACACCTTCGATTAATACGAAACCTAAGATGTATGGTAAGAAAAGCTTACCTGCAGCAGATGGGTTACGGCTGATTGCTTCCAAAGCAGCGTTACCAACTTTACCAATACCAAATCCTGCACCAATAACAGCTAAACCTACACCAATACCAGCTCCCAGAGGTGCTAGAGAAGCAACGGCTCCATCAGCAGCCCAAGCGGCATTAGAAAAAAGTAAAGCGGCTAAAACTACAAGATAGTTTGCTATCTTTTTCATTTTTTTCTCCATTCAATATAAACCCACTGGCATTCATTTTTGACAAAAAATAAATGCCAGTGGGCGAGCAAAATAATGGTTTTTCCATTTTTTGCCGTAAAAAATAATACCAAGCCCTCCCTAATTATATTTGATATTTTCAAAAATAATATGCGGAGGATTTATAACTAATGTTCCTCTTCTTCATGCTGAGTTGCTAGAAGAATATAAACCATTGTTAAAACTGTAAATACGCCGGCCTGTAAAACAGAAACCAGAACGCCTTTGGCAAGTAAAATTGGTCCAATTAGGACAAAGAAATTACCTGTTAACTCACCAATAGTACTAATGATTAAATGATCCGCTGTGATGTTCCAGTACATTCGTAGGTTAAGAGTAATAACCCGTAAAATCAGACTAATGATTTCTAACACAAACAAAAACATGGCAACTGGAATCAGTGGCTTAATACCTAAAACTGCATCTCCACCTGCAAAATGCTTTAAATAATTCTTTAAACCATGCTCTTTAACACCAAAAACGTTAAAAGCAATAAAAACAGCAATAGCTAAGCCAACGTTAATCCAAACGGTTGTCGTAATAGCCGGAAATCCAGGAATTAATCCTAGAAGATTAGCCAGTAAGATAAATAAGAAAAGGCTGGCATTTAGTGAAAAATATTTCCGATTCTCTTTACCAATTACGAAATCATGAAATTTAAGGAAACTTTCAGTAAAAAGGTCAAAGACATCAAATAGACTGAATTTTTTATCCGGGATTAGGTTTTCTTTAATAAATCCGCGGTCGGAGATACGACTTGTAGCAAGCTTCCCAATGAAGAAGATAACTAATCCAAGTACTAAGCCAAAAACAAACTTCTCAGCTTCCACGCCAATAGAACCTTCAAATAAAGACTGCGTGTATGTAAAGTGACGTTCCATATTGAGTTTGAGTAGGGGCTAAAAGTAACTCTTTTAGCAATTAATTGTATTCGCTAAATCGCCACAAGTTTTATAAAAATTTGCTAATAATTGCAAGCTTCGATGATTGCCTAAATTTTAGCTTAACCCAGTAACTCTTCTTACTTTAAGAGAGTTAAAGATAAATTTTGGAACACAAAAAAGCAGTAAAAGCCTAGCTCTTACAACAAAACAGTGGGACGTTCCATCTTCCAGAAAATAGTAAGACCAATCAATGATTAAGAAAGGCTAGAGTAATCAAAAAGCTGTCAAATAATTTCTTTTTAAAAACTAATTTTCTTTTCTTTTGGTAATAAATTTCTTTTAAAAACATGAATTTCTTTTAAAAAGTTTTTACTTACTACAAGTGAAAAAAACCAAGCATGAAATTAAGCACTTATAAATTTGATCGTACCTGGCTAGCAGATCTAATTTAAAATTTGATTTTAATTACTTAAATGAATTTTTTATAAACTACTAATTTTGCTTTCAATTAAAAAAAATAACTTTTTTACTTTTGATTTACCTTGATTGATCAGGAAGAGATCAACTACATTGCATTCTGGATTTGGTTTTTAGTTCACACTTTCTTAGAAATTATTTTAGAAATACCAACAAAGTTTTTCTGAAATTACTATAAAAATGCTGGACAGGTTTTTACAATCGCTCAATAAATAAAAAAGTTGAGCCGATTTCAATGAAGTAGCTTCCTAACAGATAGGACAATTTCGCTAGGGTTTCAGATTAAGGTTTTTCCTAAACATTCTTTCATCATTTGATGCTTTCAAATAAAGAGTTTAGCTCTTTAGGAAAATTTTTGTCTTTAAAAATATTTTAATGACCCTTACCCTGGAAAATAACAGCAATTTACTTGAAACAACATGGCAACAATCAATCCAACAAATACAAAAAGAAATAGACCCCGAAGTATTTGCTGCCTTTCTTAATCCAGTACGCTTTGTAACAGCGAGTCCGGAAGAACAATCAATTACGATTTCAGCTCCTTCTGAACTAATTAAAAGTCACTTAGAAAATAAATTTTCAGATCGGATTAAAAGTTATTTTAGTCAAAAATTAGGAAGTTCTGAATATCGTTTAATTTATCAAATTCAAGACTCATCTAATACTTACACTAGCTTAGCTCCAAATATTCAGAAGAAAGTCGCGCCAACTAACTTTGTTGCTGAACCAGAGCTAGACACTAAGGGTAACTCTTTTAAAACGAATTTAAACCCTGAGTATACTTTTGAAAATTTTGTTGTTGGACAATACAACGAATTTGCTTATGGCTTAGCCAAGCAGTTAGCAAACTCTAAACAAAGTGAGTCTTGCTCTGCTAGCCCATTATTTTTTCATGGTGGTGTAGGTCTAGGCAAGACTCATTTGATGCAAGCTATTGGCCACCAGTTTTTACGTCAAAACCCTGAGGCTCGAGTTTATTATACTTCTTCCGAAAACTTCACCAATAAATTAATTGGTTCAATTAGGACTGGTCAAGTTGATAAGTTTAAAAAGCAGATTCGTTCCATTGATTTGCTATTAATTGATGATTTTCAGTTTCTAGCCAAGAAGCAACATACACAAGAAGAGTTCTTTCATACTTTTAACTCACTTCATGAAAGAGGAAGTAAAATTGTAATCGTTGCCGATAAATTACCACAAGAGCTTTCTGATCTTGATGAAAAGTTAAAGAGTCGTCTTTCTTGGGGAGTAACTGTTGATTTTCAAAACCCTGATCAAGCAACAAGACTTGCGATTGTTAAATCTAAAGCAAAACAGAAGAAAATCTTTTTAGATCGTGGAGTTGCTGAACTGATTGCTGAAAGAGTTACTAATAATATCCGAGAGTTAGAAGGTGCAATTAATCGGATTACGGCTTTAGCTAGCCTGCGTCGTGAAACTATTAATATTAACTTGGCACAACAAAGCTTAGACTCTTTTGTTAAGCCAAAAAAGTTAGAGGTTAGTTTTCGTGAAATAAAATCTGTTGTGGCTAATTACTTTGAGTTAAAGGTTGGCGATTTAGAATCAAAACGAAGATTACAAAGAATCTCATTTGCCAGGCAAATTGCTGTTTATTTAATACGAAAACACACGAGCATTCCGTATTTAGAGATTGGTCTTTACTTTGGTGGTCGTGATCATTCTAGTATTATTTATGCCTCACAGAAGATTGAAAAAGAATTATTAACCTCTGCAAAGGTTAAATTAGTTATTTCTGAAATCGAGAATAAAATTTTATCCTAGTTTTTCTAAAAATTTATCTAAGGTCATTTTAAATAAGACTCTGAATTTACTAAAAAATAGATTGATACCTATCTTTTCTGTGGAAAACTTGTGGAAAGCCTGTATGATAAATGATGAGAAACTCTCCCGATTCTAAGTAATCTTTTACTTTTTCCTAAATAACTAATAATTTTGTGGAAAAGAAAGTTTTTATTTACTTTTTATTAACAAGATTTATTATAAAAATATAAGTTAATTCCAGAAGTTAAGTTGTTTTTCAACTAAAACCCTAGTGCTTATTATTATTATTATCTTTATATATAAATATATTATAAGAAAAGACTTATGAAATTAAAAATAGATTCTAAAGAACTTCAATCAATCCTTTCAGGTTGTGCCAATATTGTTGATCGCAAAGCGACAATGCCAATCTTAGCTAACATCTTAATCAGTGCTAAGGCTAATCAACTAACCTTATCAGCCACTGACTTAGAAGTAACAGCCATGGTATCTGGAGATGCACAAATTCAAGAGCAGGGTTCAATTACTGTAAATGCGAAAATTTTAACTGATATTATTCGTGAACTACCAGAAGGCTCTGTTTCTTTAGAACTTAAAGAAGGCAGTCGCTTAGAAATTTTAGCAGGTGGCTCTAAAATGAAAATTGTTGGTTTTAGTGCTGATGAATATCCAACACTTCCGGGTATGGGAATAAATGCTAGTAGTAAAGTAAGTGCTACTAAATTTTTAGATATGATCAACAAAACTCTCTATGCTGTCTCTGACGATGAAACGAGCTTCAATTTAACGGGCGTATTCCTATGCTCAGTCGATAAACAATTGCGAATGGTAGCTACAGATGGACACCGAATTGCTGTCGTTAACAGGGACGTAGAGGGGATTAAATTAGGGGAAGGTGTAATTATCCCCAAAAAAGGTTTATCTGAAATTAAAAAATATTTGCATGACTTAGCAGATGCTGAAGTTGGTTTAGCAATTAAAGATGGATTTTTAATTTTAAATTCTAATAATGCTAAATTTTCCGTTCGTTTAATTGATGCCGATTATCCTGATTATCAACAAGTTGTTCCTAAGTCTTCGGAATCAGAAGCAACTGTTCCATGTCAGGAGTTAAGTAGAGCACTTCGTCGAGTATCCTTACTTTCTGTTGATCGCATGAAAGGTGTAAAACTTAAATTTACTAAAAATAAATTAGAGATTAAAAGTTCTTCACCTGAGCTTGGAGAAGCTTTAGAGGAATTAACAATCCAATATAGTGGGGATACAGTAGAAGTTGGTTTTAATGCCAATTACATCCAAGATATTATTACATCTCTTAGTGATTATGAAAATTTGAATATCTATCTCAATGGTTCATTAGGACCAGGTAAGTTCATGGCTGATTCTGATCCTGATTGTTATTCAGTAGTTATGCCAATGCGGATAGCCTAGGCTAAATGATCATTGAAAATCTTTACTTAGCTGGGTTTAGAAATCTAGAAGAACAGGAAGTTCAATTTAGTCCTGAGGTAAATTTATTAATTGGTAATAATGCCCAAGGTAAAACTAGTTTTCTAGAAGCACTTTATTTTTTGGCTAATTGTAAATCTTTTCGTACTGCTAAGAATAAAGATCTAATTAGTTGGAATGGACCAGGGGCATTCTTAAAGGTTGAGCTAAAAGATCGCCTTGTTAAACAAGAAATTGAAATCAATTTAACTAGTAATTCTCGTAAGATTCTAGTTAATCAAAAAAAAATCAGTAATCTTGTTGATTATTTAGGAGTATTAAGAGTTATTTGTTTTGCACCTGAGAACCTTTCTTTGGTTAAAGGTAGTCCAGCGCTTCGCCGAGAATTCTTAGACCGCCATTTAGTAGATATCAATCCTAGGTTCCTAAATTATTTAGTAAAATATAATAAAGCTCTTAAAAATAAAAACACATTACTTAAAAACCGTCAGGCAAATCGTTTAAATATTGAGGCTTGGAATCAGATTTTAGCTGAACTTGCGGAACAAATAATTATTGAAAGACTCGCTTTTACCCAAAGATTAAATATTGAAGCTCAAGTTGTACACCAAAAATATGGCCCAAAGGATGGAATTTTAGAGCTAAGCTATCAAACGGCCTGTGGATTAAATGGTGATTTTAGTAAAGAAATAATTTTTCAACAGCTTAATGAAAACTTTGAAAAGGAAGTTATTTTAAAAAATAGTCTGATTGGACCACATCGTGACGATTTAGAAATTAAACTTAATCAGCAATTAGCCCGAAGCTTTGCCTCCCAGGGACAAACTAGATCTATTGCTCTTTCACTTAAATTTGCAGTTGTTAAAATGATTGAGGAAGAATATCAGGAGTCTCCGATTATCTTACTTGATGATTTAGATTCAGAATTAGATCAAGAAAGGTTAGTCCTTTTGTATGATTTTTTACTTAGTAAATCCCGGCAAATATTTATTTCTGGAACTTCAATCCCAGCAAGCATTGATCAATTAGGGAAGAGCATGTCTCATTTCGAAATTCAAAACGGACTCGCTAAAGTCTTATAAACTTTTAGCGTATTCGAACCTATGTAAAAGCAAAAAAGCAAGCCCTAATTTAGTAATTAGCAAGAAGAAAAATAGAGCAATTTATCCTTAAAAAACTAGCAATTTTGCCTTCCCCTACTTAAACAAAACGCACTAATTTAATTGCTTATTTTACCATCCAATAATATAGTAATGATTCTCTAAAAATTGCCTAAAGACTTAAAAAAATATGGAAAATTCTGTACCTCAAAACGAAGCCTTAGAAATGATTCCTCAGGAATATAACTCTGGAATGATTAAGGTGTTAGAGGGCTTGGAAGCCGTTCGCAAGCGCCCTGGAATGTACATCGGAGATACCTATGAAAGAGGCTATCATCACCTTGTCTATGAAGTAGTTGATAACTCGATTGATGAAGCAATGGCCGGACATTGTACTGAAATTAAAGTTAGAATTTTAGAAAATGGGGCAATTTCCGTAGAAGATAATGGTCGTGGAATTCCAACAGGCATTCACCCAACAGAAGGAGTCAGTGGTGTACAAGTAGTTATGACTAAGCTTCATGCTGGTGGGAAATTTGAAAAGGAAGCTTATAAAGTTACTGGAGGACTTCACGGAGTTGGGGTTTCTGTCGTGAATGCACTTTCCGAATGGTTAAAAGTTGAAGTTCGTCAGAATGGGAAAATTTTTACAATGGAATTTCGCCAGGGAGATCCGCAAGGCGATCTAAAGGTTATTGGAGAAACAACGGAACAAGGAACAACAGTTGTTTTTTATCCAGATCACACAATCTTTAATACTGTTTCTGAATATAATTATGAAACATTATTATCAAGAATCAGAGAACTAGCATTTTTAAATGCGGGATTAAAAATTTCTTTAGCAGATGATCGCACTGGGAATTCCAAAGACTTCCTATTTGAAGGTGGAATCAAAAGTTTTATCCAATACGTTAACCGTAGCAAACAAGTAATTTTTCCAGAACCAATTTACATCGATGCTGACCGAGATAATATCAATCTCCAATTAGCAATGCAGTACACCTCTGAGTACCAAGAAAATATTTATACCTATTGCAATAACATCCATACTCACGAAGGCGGGACCCACCTTTCTGGTTTAAAGGCAGCACTTACTCGTAGCATTAATAACTATGCAACCAAGAATAATCTTCTAAAGAATGGTGAAGCAATTCAAGGGGATGATACTAGGGAAGGACTAACCGCGGTAATTAGTGTTAAAATTCCTGAGCCACAGTTTGAAGGTCAGACTAAAACTAAATTAGGAAACGCTGAAGTAAAAGGATTTGTAGAACAAATTCTCGGGGATAAACTTTCTACCTTCTTTGAAGAGAATCCAGCAATTGCTAAATCAATTATCAATAAATCATTGGAGGCTGCCCGTGCTCGTGAAGCAGCGCGCAAAGCGCGAGAGTTAGTTCGTCGTAAGGGAGCTCTCGATTCGGGCGCATTGCCAGGCAAGCTAGCTGACTGTCAGGAAGAAGATCCTTCTAATGCCGAACTATTCCTAGTCGAGGGAGATTCGGCTGGTGGATCTGCCAAGCAAGCTCGGGAGAAAAAGTTCCAAGCAATTTTGCCACTTAAAGGTAAAATTCTTAACGTAGAAAAAGCTCGTTTTGATAAGATGCTCGCTTTTGAAGAAATTCGAACAATTATTACCGCGCTTGGTGCTGGTATTGGTACCGAGTTTGATATCACTAAATTGCGTTATCATAAAGTTATTATTATGACTGATGCCGATGTCGATGGTAGTCACATTAGAACTCTTTTGCTAACTTTTTTCTTTCGCCAGATGCATGATTTAGTTAGTCGTGGTAACCTATATATTGCTCAGCCACCACTTTATCGTGTGAAGCGTGGTAAGCAAGAACAGTATCTAAAAGGCGAGCCGGAATTTTTAGAATTAATTATCAATAATGGAGTTAGCGATTTAACCTTAGTTTCTGCTGATGGTAAAAAGTTAAACTCGGAAGATTTCAAAAAAGAAATTCTTAATCTTTATAAACTTCATGCCATTGAAGATACTTATAAAAAATTGAAAAGAGATTTCCGGGTAGTGCTAGCAGCAGCAAAACTAGTTAACCAAGCAGAACTAGATTTTACTAATGAAGAAGTTTTAGAAACTTTTGCTCGAAAGCTAAAGGAAACTCTACTTCCCGATAAAATTGTTGGTTTAGAGATGCAACTTCAACCAGAGAAAGCTAGCCCAGATTTTATTTTGACTGTGAAATCACGAATTGATGGAGTTGTTCGTTTTACTCCAATTAGTGCCAAGCTAATACAGCAGCCAAGCTTTCGTAAGCTTCGGAAGATCGTAACTGATTCTCAGAGCATTGGTCTTGCTCCTTATGTTTTAAGCTTAGAGAATGAAGTAGTTACAACGGCAACCACCTTCTCTGAGCTTCTAAGCTATGTTGATGCTCGTGGTCGAAAGGGCTTAAGCATTACACGCTATAAGGGACTAGGTGAGATGAACCCAGAGCAGCTTTGGGAAACAACACTTGATAAGAAGAACCGCATGTTGCTTCAGGTTCATATTGAAGATGCAATTGAAGCAGATGAGATTTTCTCTGTTTTAATGGGTGATGAAGTTGAACCTCGAAGGAAGTTCATTGAAGATAATGCTTTGAGTATTAGAAATCTTGATATCTAATATTTTATTGATGTACGAAGTACGTCAATAAAATATTATCCGCCATAGCACCTTGGTGCGACGGCGGATTTCTGCATATCCAGATACGAGACCACGTCGAAACACTTTAGTGCTTTGACGTGGTCTTTGTAATTTCTAGACTCAGGCCACATCATAACATAGAATTATAGCAAGAGTTGCAAAGAATATAATTACAATTCTTATAAATTTATAGCCTCTCTTTATTGTTCAATAAAAAATTGGCTCGCTCATAAGTTGGGGTGTCGAGTAAGAGTTTTTTAATAAGGGATCAGCATTAAAGTCTTTGCCACTAAATCTACATTCATCTGATTCTACACAACCACTAGGTCTAAATGCATAACAATATCCATCACAGGCGAACGGCAATCCTATAGCACAGCAGTGAGTTCGGGAATTTCTAGACTTATAGTAGTTATTGAGAGCGGTACAATTCTCAAATCCTGCTATCTTCTAATAAAAACAGTAGTTTTCCAGGAATGGAGTTGGCTATTTGACTTAACTATTTGATTTTAGTTATAATGCCCACCTTAATTTGATATCAAAATACAGACATGGCCTCTAATTCAAAAATCGTAAAAAATATCCGTAGCGCAAGAGACGCAAAAAAACTTAAGAACCGACGTAAAGAAACGGTTAAAAAGCATGAAAAAGCAGTTCGTACTGGTAAGACTATCTTATAGTTTGATAGGTACCGTAAAATTTTAGATAAACCAATTCTCTGGTTTATCTAAAATCATTAGCTCTTCCTGTAGTTTTCTTTTATTTTCAATTCCGCACGAGTCAGTCCCAAGGCCCTATCTGGGATATTTTTGGTAATTACCGAACCAGCGCCGATTAAGGCATTTGCTCCAATTTCTACTGGGGCAACTAATGAGCTGTTACTTCCTATAAAAGCTTCCGCTCCAATTTTTGTTTGAAATTTATTTTTCCCATCATAGTTACAAGTAATTGTACCAGCACCAATATTGGCATTTTCTCCAACTAGGCAATCTCCTAAATAGGTTAAGTGAGAAGCCTTCGCCCCATTTCCTAAAATAGTTTTCTTTGTTTCTACAAAGTTTCCAACCTTAGCGTTAGAACCAATTTTACTTTCAGGTCGTAGATGAGCAAAAGGACCAATCTCACAGTGGTCGGCAATCTCCGCATTTTCTAGGCGACAAGAAATTTTAATTAAATTATCATTTCCAATTTGACAGTTTTTAATCCAAGAATTTCCCTCTATCTTTGTTCCAGAACCAATTGTTGTTTTTCCAAAAATCTGACAATTAGGACCAATCTCTGCCCCAATCTCGATATTAACTTGATAGTCGATGTAAGAGCTCTCTGGCAGAATGAAATTTACACCAGAGACGATTAGATCTTTAATCTTTCTTTGGCGTAAAACATGATTGATCTGTTTTAGATCAAAGAGATCGTTAACACCTTGGCATTCTAAAGCATCGTCGATCATTAAGCAGTCAACATTTTGACCTTCTTTAGTCGCCCTTTCAAAAATATCAGTTAAGTAATATTCCTTTTGTTTGTTATTATTTTCTAGTTCATTAATTGCCGGACTTAAGAATGCTGAGTCTACCAAGTATACTCCCGTATTAGTTTCTTTTGTCGCTCTTTGTAATGCCGTACAGTCTTTATACTCCACGATTTTTAAGGGTTTGCCTGCTTCATCCCGAATAATCCTGCCATAGTGATTATGATTATTGTTTAAGCTAAGCAAGCTAAGAGTATTACGATTTTCTAGGTGAAAGGAGATAAACTGCTTAAAAGTTTCCGTTGTAATTAGTGGCATATCCCCATAGGCAATTAGAACTTGTCCTCTAAAATTTGCCAGCTTGGGAAGAGCCATTTTAACGGCATGCCCCGTTCCTAATTGTTCTGCTTGCTCAGCAAAATCTAAGTTTTTAAAGGAGTAATTTTTAGTATTACTTAGGACTTCTGCTTCCACTAATTCTCGATGATGTCCAGTTACAACAAGGCAAGTCTCCGGTTTTAAGGGGGCTAAGGCAGATAAGACATGGTCAATTAATGTTGTTTGATATGTTTGGCTTAGGACCTTGGGCAAATCCTGTTTCATTCGGGTTCCTTTACCTGCCGCTAGTACAATAATTGCGATATTTTCCATGTTTTAAGGGTTAAAGTTTAATAAGCTAATTAACGATAACATAAAAAAGTATTTGTGTAATTCTGTAATTAGATGTCCAAGGTGAAGAATAAATTAAAATCTCAAGCATTAAAGACTGATGCTAGAAGACTAAAGGAAGACCTTGAAAGAAGAAGGCTTGGGAACCAGCCAGCTATCAAACACTTTACAGAATCCTTGGAAGCGCTGAAACTCAAATATGAACAATTTTTTTTAGGGATTGAGAAGTTTGCCCCTACGGAGGAACACGCTAGATTTAAATCCCTAGTAAGACAAATGAAGTTATTACTTCATAAAACCTCCGAAGATAACTTTAGAATTAATAACATTGAACAAAAGTATTTGACTCTAAATAATCTTTGGGAAAAAAGTCTGCGACAAAAAGAAAGTGGTACATATCGGCGGGATCTCTTTAGGGCTAAAATTGCCGACGATCTACCTTCACAAAACCACGCTCAATCTTCAACAGAGACAATCGAATCACATCTTGTTGACAAAATATTTGATGATTTTAAAACAAAAAATAATTTAGACCTTGGCTCTAAAAATTCGGATAAACTTAAAAGAATTTTACTTATTAAAATTAAAGAGCTTAAGAAAAAACATAACAATTTAGATTTTAGTATTGAGATTGCTATTAAAGATGGAAAATTAGGTCTTTGTACTAAAAGTTAACTTCCTAGTATTTTTATTACTTTTAGATTTCCCCTAGTTACATTGATTATTTTCTACGCTAGAATTAAATTTACCATTTTCTACAGGATAATAAACTCCCTTTAGTCTGAATATGAATAAAACCGAAGCCTCGCTTATCACCAATAAAATCAAGGTTTTTATTAATCAATTCTTAATTGGCACCGCTATTTTTAGCTTAATTGCACTTATTAAATTTTATTACTGGGGCGATGGAGTTGAAGACTTACATCTATTCTGGTCAGCCGCATGTAAAATGGATCTTCCAAAGAAAGCTTTAGGTTGTCTTAATTTGACTACTAAAGAGTTAAGTGTTGGACAACAAATTTTAAATATCTATCCATCATGGTCTTATTTCTTGTTTCAAATAATCGGTCAGTATGAGTTTCAAGTCGTCGCAAATTCGACTTTAATTTTTATCATCGTGTCTTTAGGTCTAGTCTACTCTAGCATTCGGATGCAGTTTAGCCTTAATGCTCAGGGTTCATTACAGATAATTTTATCAATAATTATTTTAGCACTTTTTGCACCGATTAGAGATTTATTTAGAACCGGACAATTCGCATGGATTCAATTATTAAGCTTCACAGGATTTTTAATTTGTTTTACAAAGGGAAAAACTCCTCGTGACAAGTTGCTTGCCCAGTTCCTGTCTGGATTTCTGTTGTCTTTCAGCATGATCAAACCCCAAGCTCTCTATCTTTTATACTTAACTATTCTAAGTAATGTTTTTCGAGGAAAAATGATTGCTATTAGTGTTGGTATGCTTTTTGGATTTGCCTGCCTTTGCTTATTCTCCAACACTATGCCTTTTTGGAGGATCCATTTTGACCAATTAGATCAGTTTGTCTATTGGTCACAACCAGTCTTAGCTGATTTAATTTTAAAGAAAAAAGTTAGTATTAGGATCATATCTCTCATAGTTTTTAGCCTGTTGGCAATTTTTCAACTCACAAAGCTAGTTAATAATCCAATTACTATCATTCTAATCCTAATTCCACTTAGTCAGATCACAATGCCGTATGGTTTTAGCTACGACCTAGTTCTGCTACTTCCTGGGTTCATTTATCTTTTAAATGACAAAAGGATGCATGTCGGACTCTTAATTGGAACGTTAGTTGTAGCTGCAATTAATTATTATTTTTACCATAACCAATTAACCTGCATTGGTTATACAATAATTATTCTCTTGCTAGGATCTTTCTATTATTTAAAAGTATTTCGTTTAGAAAATCCTAAGTCACTGGAAGTTTGGGTATAATGAAATTTTTGAGTGAAAGTCCCCAGTGCAGAGACCTTTTGAGGGTATTGAGTAATTTTTTACCAAATCTTCCGTTAAATGATCTGATAATAGAATACTTATTCTACTCTAAGAGTCTCTTATTACTAAATTAAATGAGGCGTAGCCGCGCGTTTTAGAGCCAGTTAAAATGATAGACTATTTTAACTGGAGGACCTATGAAAAAGCGATATACGGAAGAACAAATTGTAAAAATCTTACAAGAAGTTGAGGCAGGAGGCAGTGTCCGTGACACCTGTCGAAAGCACAATGTAGCCGAACCAACCTTTTACCGTTGGCGCCAAGTCTACGGTGGCATGGAAGTAAATGATGTTCGTGAGCTTAAAAACCTAAAACTAGAAAATGCTAGGCTAAAAAAGTTAGTAGCAGATCAAGCGTTAGAAAATGCCATGTTAAAGGAACTTAACTCAAAAAAGTGGTAAGCCTGCAAGATCGTAAGCAGGCTACTAATTATTTAGTTAAGAACTTTGCAGTGTCGGCAAGATTTAGTTGCAAATTATTAAAACTTCGGCGGAATACTTTTAGTTATCAACCAAAGGTTAATAGATCTGACTTAAGAAAGCAGGTTTGTGATTTATCTTACGAGCGTCCTCGTTGGGGATATCGTAAGATAACTGATTACTTAAAGATCCGAGGAGTTAAAGTCTGCAAAGAAACTGTACGTTCCATTAGAAAACAATCTGGCTTGCAAGTTAAGTGAAAACATTACAGGAGAAGGGTTTCTAGGAGCAAACCGACACTACGCCAAGCAGAATATGTGAATCATGTTTGGAGTTGGGACTTTATGTTTGATGCTACTTTTAACGGCAGAAAGTTAAAAGTCTTAAACATCATGGATGAGTATAGCAAAGAACTTTTAGTTAGCTATGTTGCTAGGAATATTACAGCAAGGGATCTTTATAAAGTTTTGCAAAAATTATTTGCAGAGCGAGGATACCCAGCGCATATTAGATCAGATAACGAATCTGAGTTTGTAGCTAAACATACTCAAGAACAGCTTACTAAGGCAAAAGTAAATATTATTTATATTCAGCCAGGTAGTCCTTGGCAGAATCCTTTTATTGAATCTTTCAATTCAGTTCTAAGGGATAATATTTTAAATCGGTATTTGTTTCTAACACCAAAAGAAGCACAATCGATAATTAATAATTTCAAGTCAGAGTATAATACTGAGCGTCCACATGGAACTCTAGGTGGAATTACTCCGCAGATGTTTGTGGAAAATTGTTTACAGAAAAAACTTTGCGCTTGAATACGGAGAAATACTATGCGAATCTATCATTAATACTGGCTCTAAAACGCGCGGCTACGCCACTTAGCAAATTGTTTTTTTATGCGACGCAGAACTTCTGGTGGATCAACTTTGAAGCCAGCAAGAAAATTTTGATCCCAAGACATATAGCTGCCCACTTGATCTAAGTTGGGATAGTAAAACTTTTTATCTTTTAGATAGGGGAGAACTGCCGCTGATTGGGCATGGGGGAATCCGATTAGCTGTGCCGATTCATATTTAGGATTACTTAAAAACTTACCCATTTCGCTGGCGCTAGAATAGGCATACAGGTAGTCATATTTCCAGGCATGATAACTCACTGGGAGTGAAAGAATTAAACATATGCCAATTAAAGCTAAGATCACTTTATAGCCTCGTTGGTTAGGCACTAGCCAGAGACCAAATAATAAACCACTGTATAAAATTCCATAATGACGAAGAGTGAAATAATAACCTTTAAAGATAATTACATAGAAAATAGATGCGATTGTTAGCAGGGCAATTAGTGACTGCGTTTTGAATTTTGTAAAAGCCAAAAGAAAATATAAAAGCCCTAAATGAAAGACAATTATTGGAAAGATTCTAGCTGGATTGTTGGGCATTAATGATAAATGAATGCTGTTCAAATATTGCTCGGGGCGAAAAAGGGAAAGGATTATTCCGGGAGTAAAGCCATTTGCCCTTGGCCAAAGTTGTGCCAAGGCTAAGATTAGTCCAATTGTTGTAATTACAAAGATAGTCTTACTAGGCTGCTTGTTAGTAGCTTGGTAGAGTTGAAAAAAAATAAAAAGATTAATGATGCCACTAGTTAAAAAACCAAAGGCACTGCAATTTGCTAAGAGTAATAGTAGTGATCCAAAGAGCACTGGGCGAGTTTCCCTTTCTTTGTAGTAATTTGCTACGGCAAAAAGTAGCAGTGCGTGAATTATATAGTAGCGAGAAATAGCTAAGAACTCATAAGAAAAGTAATATCCAAATAATGTTAAGATTTTAAACCATAATGGAAAGGGGGATTTAAAAATTACTAACCAAGCAAAGATTATTACAAAGAATAAATGTATCCAAGGAAGGCTTTGGTAGGGAAAGCCCAGCTGCACAAAGGGCAGTTGAATTAGATGCCAAAGTAACGGGTGTCCATCGTTACCCGCTCGGTAGAAAAGTTGCCAGAGAGAAGCATCTCGTAAGATCAACCAAGGCTCTGCTTCATCACGCCAAGGTTCATGGGTGAGCTTTAAAGTTATTGCCAGTAGTAGATAGGCAATGAAAATTATCTTTTGACTAAGATTTGTAATCCAAAAATTAGGAATAAGTTTCATTTTTAGTGATAAGCTATTTAGAACTATTGCTCTTATAAATCGCTATAAGAAAGTTTGCTATTTTGTTTGAGCAAGCTCGGGATGATAATTATAAGCAAATCCTAGATAAACTGTCTCTTTCCCTTTTTCATTTTTATTTGCGATTGTTCGTAATAGTTTTTCCCAGGAGATAATTTCACTACTAGATTTTGACATAACTTGGAATTGGCACTCCGAGCTTTTTAAGCCTCCAGCATATCCTGTAATTAGCAATGGTTCACCTTTGGTATTAACAGTCTTTACTGGGCAACCAGATAAAAGCTGCATTTTTATTATTAACGGAATTCCTGACATGGAACTTAAATTTCTTTCTTCTTTGCTGGTTGAAGTCATATCAACCCAGTTAAACGTTCGACTAGCTGATTGCAAAGCTTGTAGAGTAATAGAACCTTTTTTTAGTCCCAGTTCTGAAATTCCGGCATGTTGCATCTCCGAATCTAGTGACAAAATGACTTTATCTAACAACTCTTTCTTTTCGGTAATTACTGGTGTTGGAAAAGTAATGATTGATGCAGCTAAGGATTTTTTATCTGGTCGAAACCATCTTTTCGCTAGTACATTTGGATTGATAGTGCGCGCTGAGCTAGCCTCTGGATCATGTATAATAAAATCTCCATTCTCTTTAACACCAACTAAAAGTATCGCGTGGTCTAATGGACCAGCTTCTAAGCTAAGTACGACAAATTTTTCCTGAATAAGAGCATTTTTAATTTTTGTATTAAGCATTGATAGTGAAAAAGTTGCCGTTTCTGAAGGGTTTTTGAAGTGCATATCAGTAGCGTAATCAACACTTAGAGTATCTAAACCCAGTAGCGGCAAGAGCTTGGAGGGATAGGCACCTTTTGTTCCAGCACCAACAAGATCGGAGTATAGATCTCCAATTGCTGGAAGAAATTCAAAAGGAAAGTCAGCGCCAACTAGTCGTTCCAGAGACATCAAGCCGCAGGCGGAGACGCAACGCTTCTTGTCTTGTTGGATATGTGTAATGACTGAAGGCTCTTGTTTTTCACTTGCTGTTATTGAAAGTGATGCTGCCGAATCTATGACGGCAACAGTATTTTGAGAATTAATCCTGGAAAAATGAAGTCTTTTAGCAAGTCCAGTTAAGGCTACTTCCTTTTGTTGATGATTTTGATTTCTGATAATACCAAGGTATTTTACAAGATCAGGGTTTGCTGCCAGTTTAGTAATATATTCTTCGGAGTTTTTAGAGGAACTAAAAATTGTGGGAAGAGCGGCATTAATTGTTCGCAGTAGTTTTTCAGTCTCGCCCGAAACTTTTATTTGATACTCAGCAGGAATCACTGACCCAACATTTGTCAGAAGTTTAATTAGCTCTTCGTTGGTTAATTGAGTTGCAATACTTGGCTGAAGATTATTTTGATCAACAATCTTCTTGGCAAAAAGATCAATCAGTATATTTGCTTTGGCGGGTTCATTTGCAATCAAGCTAGTTAATTTAGACTGCAGTGCTGTGGCATCTTGAAAGACAACTTCAGAAGCCTGCCCCTTAAGTGGTGAGGCAATTGTAGCGATTGCGCTTAGGATGCAAAAAGTTTTTTGTAATCTACGTGGGAGTAGTGGTAAATTCGCAGTATTTGTTGGAGTGACAGGAGTTGTTGGAAGTGAATAATGAATGTCCATCTTTTTTTCAAAAAATAAAACCAACTTCCTTGGCTAAAACCTAACAAGATTAATTACTACAATAAATTCTACAAGGATTCCGTTATGTTATATTCAATTAATTATCATACCGGCGGACCTTAGTCATTAAAATTCTTTAAATTAATGGGAAATTTTCTCTTGATAAGAGCTCAAACTCATTTATATCGGATATTTTTAGCGCGGGACTCCCCTGATACTGGCCAGCTGGATGGTATCGAAAAAAATTATTTTGGAATAATCTGCCTTTGAAATGTTTATACCTAAATTTATAAAATCTAGTCTTTGGAATAATCTTGCAGGACTAGATCTGCGTTCTTTAGCCTTATTTAGGATGGTGATTGCGGTTGCTATTTTGCTTAATGCGCTCATTTATTGGCCTGATCTTAATACTTTTTTTGCGGATCCAAATGGTTTCTTTTCTATTTCGGAGGCTATCAGTAAACAATCTTCCTATAACTGGTCTTTGCTCTACCTCTCTAATCAAAGCTTTTTTTGGTATTTATTTATTTTAGTTTACATCGCTTCGGCATTATTAATGCTCCTTGGTTATCAAACTAGAATGGTTACAATTATCGCTTGGATTTTAAGTTTTTCCTTAAAAACTAGAGCGAGTACCTTTAATAGTTTGGCTGATGTGCAATTAGTAGTGGTTTTATTTTGGGCAATGTTTTTGCCCTTAGGTGCTAGGTTTTCTATCGATCAGGCTTTAAATAAGCACAAACCTTCTAGCAATCAATATGTCAGTATTGCCTGTTTAGCATTTCTTCTAAACGTCTTTTATGTTTACTTCATGGGGGCACTAGAAAAATATCACCCGATTTGGCGGGAAGATTTTTCAGCAATCTATTATGCGCTACAGAGTGTGCAAACTACGACCCCGCTAGCACCCATCATACTAAAACTTGGAGATGGATTAAAACCAATGAGTGCGCTGGTTTACTATTTAGAATTGGTAGGGCCATTTCTACTTTTTATTTCTTGGAAAAAACAATTAGCACGTTTAATAATTGTTGTTTTGCTGATCGTCCAACATCTGGGAATCGCCCTTTGTTTAAGTCTTGGTATTTTTCCTTGGGTTAGTATTGCCGCCCTAGTTGCTTTGCTACCAGCGCTTTTTTGGGATCCTTTGCAGACTTATTGGGACGCTCGGAAGTCTCGAAGTAATATCAAAATATTTTATGATGAGCACTGCCAGTTTTGTTTAAAACTTGCCTTGTTATTTGCTGAATTTTCACTTCTATCAAAATCAGTGCTCCGACCTGCACAAGAAGAAGAACCTACTGCTTTATTAATGAAAGCGAATAATAGTTGGATTGTACAAACGCACCTTGGGGATTACCTAACACGCTGGGATGCCGTAGCTTATCTTTGGCGCCGTTCTCCAATCTTTTTCCCTTTAGGCTTTCTATTTTTGGTTCCTGGGTTGTCACACTTAGGGAATCTAACTTATTGCCTAGTCTCAAATAATCGCAAAGTTTTTGGGAGATTTTCTAAGTATCTATTTTCTTGCTCAGATCGCCTCGTGTATCAGCCTTGGAGAATAACACGCTGTTTTTTAGGAGTATTAATTCTTTTGGTATTACTTTTAAATTTACATAATACTAAATTAATCAAAATTACATGGCAAAAATCGCTTGAGAATACTCTCCGCGTTATTACCCTAAAGCAACATTGGGACATGTACGCTCCCGCGCCTAATAGATATAGCACTTGGCTAGTTATTGAAGGGCAGCTTAAGACTAACGATTTGGTTGACTTACTACATAATCAGAATACTCCCCCTAGCCACTTAAGACCTGCAAGTGGTTGGGAGCTCTTTCCCAGCTTTCGCTGGAGGAAATTCTTTTCTCGGATCAATTGGAATAAGAAAGGAGTTGCTATTACGGCTTATTACTGTCGTAAATGGAAAGAGACTCATGGCGATCTGCCACTTAAGGAGCTAACAGTCTATAAATATAAACAAAAAACAGCTCCACCTCACACTCAAACTTTGCCAGTAACTCGTCGGATTGAGTTTCGAGGTTTGTGTGAAGCATTTTAGCCTGAGCGACCCCCTCGGGTCGCTTCAAGCGCTTCGCACTTGATATACTAGGCGACTAATTTTAGTACGGTAATTTCTAATGTCGCCTAGTATATACTCCTCGACATTGGGTTTTACCGAAACGGCTTGGTCAAAAGCTAACCGCTTTTGCGATCATTTCGTCGATGAGTATATTTGTTTTCCCCAGCTAAAATGCTTATCAAATAAGCATTTTAGCCTGAGCGACCCCCTCGGGTCGCTTCAAGCGCTTCGCGCTTGATATACTAGGCGACTAATTTTAGTACGGTAATTTCCAATGTCGCCTAGTATATTTACATCGACTAGGAACTCTATCTTATTTTTAGAATCTTCTAGATTCTTTGCTGAGCGTTCTTTTCTTAAAGGAGAAAATAGATGTTCTTTAGGAACTAAAGTTTTACAGATACTAACTTATACTTCTGATTAAATGCCTGATGTAATAATATTGATAACCTAAGTATTACTCTTCACTTCTACTTCGTGGAGATCTAGTTATACTAGCATTAATAATTATTATTGGATTGCCTAGAGCTTTAAGTTATCAATCAAGCGAACATTACCAAAATATCCGGCAAAAAAGATTCTTTGATTTCCATCAGCGTAGATTTCTGTAGATTCTATTAGATCATTTGATTGATTAATTGTTAAATATTCCAGCTTTAATTCGGGAACTTTTCTTAGGTACTCCTGACACTCACTAAGGATTTCGGCAACATGAGTTTTCCCACCGCTAATTAATTCTTTGGCGAATAGTAGTGTTTCAAAAATAATCTTAGCTTTAGCACGCTGTTCGGCTGTCAGATTTTCGTTACGAGAGCTTCTAGCTAACCCATTAGATTCGCGTTTAATTGGTGCACGAATAATCTGCAGATCAAATTTTAAGTCATGGACCATATCTTCAATAATCCTTACCTGTTGAAAATCTTTCTCCCCAAAAATTGCGACATCAGGTCTAAATAAATTAAATAAAATAGAGACAACCGTACAAACTCCAGCAAAATGTCCCGGACGAAATGGGCCTTCCATTTGGTTGCCTAATTTAGATGGATGTACTTTTGTTCCTTGGAAATTGCGGTAAACTTCATCTTCATTAGGACAGAAAACTAAATCAACCGCTTGGTCTCTTAATCGATCTAAGTCAGCCTCTAAATTTCTTGGATAAAATTTTAAATCTTTAGGATTATTAAATTGCTGTGGGTTTACAAAGATCGAGACGGCAACAAGTTCTGCTGATTCTTTGGCAATATCTACTAATGATTGATGCCCCTCGTGCAGTGCACCCATTGTTGGAACAAGTGCTAAGCTAACATGACTCTTTGCCAGGTAGGACTTTAATTCGGAGATTGTCGTAATAACTTTCATCTTGGTGTTAGCAGTGTGATTTAAATTACCAAGAGTGTCTTACTTCTTCCTTGGCCAGGGTTTTATAGCACCAAAGTCTTTCTAAATGAAGTTTTACACTTTGATTCTAAAAAAACTTGTTTTTTAAGCAATTTTTGTAGTAATTTGAGTTTTCCTCTGAACCTTTCTTAAAGATTCTCGATAAGCTAATCAGCCAATTCGAAGACATTTTTTTCGATAGCGGTAAGTTTTTTATAAATTTGGATACCTATGTCATTAAATAAAGTTATAATTTTAGGCAACTTAGGACGTGATCCTGAGCTTCGTTACACTGCTAAACAAGTTGCAGTTTGTACGATGAGTTTAGCAACGACGGAGAAGCAGAAAGATGCTTCCGGCGCTTGGGTTGATCATACTGAGTGGCATCGTGTTGTTGTTTTTGGAAAGCAAGGTGAGAATTGCTCTAATTATTTAAAAAAGGGTAGTACTGCTTTAGTTGAAGGAAAACTACGAACAAGTAAATACCAAGATAAAAGCGGACAAGATCGTTATTCTACGGATATTATTGCTGATAATGTTAGATTTATTGGTGGTCGTGCTTCTGCTAATTCTAACGCTGGGAATGATTCTTATCAACAGTTTGATCAAGGCCCAAGCAACTTCGGTGGTGGGGGTAATAATGCTGCTTTAGCAGGTTTGGCTACCGCTGATGATTTATCAAGTTTTGATCAAGCTGGTGGTAGTGTCCAAGATGATGATATTCCATTTTAGTTGATTAGCATTTAGAATAGTAATAGCTTTCTCTAATATACATTACCTTTTGGAGAGCTTAAAAGGTAATGTATATTTTGATGTATAAGTTGTTAAGTACTAGATGCCTTTTTCAGAGCCAAACCCAATTAACGATCCCAAGAGCCAATCTAGGCAAGGGGATCTAACAGATCCTTCCGCCACCTTAGCTCGGATTAGTCCACTACGAAAAGATATCTTTGAATACCTAGATATATTTAGGAAATTCCTAGGAGCTTCGCCGACGCTTAATGTTTCTTGTTTAACAGCCCATTTAGCAACTTTAGTACTTGTTACTAAAGAAATATCAGCAGAAGATTTTATTTCGCGTTTTATTCCAGCAATGGAGTATTATCCAGAGGGTCGAGATACTCTCACTCAAAGTCTTTTTGCCGATCCCATTGAAACTGAAATCCAATTACAAAAATCATTAGAGCTAGCTCTGATTGTGACAGTTTTAAAAAAAGATCCTGAGGCAATCAATGCCTGCTTGTTCTGCATCGGTCGCTATCTTAAAAATTGTGCCTCAAGTATTCCGACCACAACTGAGGATTCTTCGCAAACGCAGGTTCCAGATTACGAAGATTTTGTTGATACAATTAAATCTGGCCAGCTAACCAGTCTACGAAGAGTTTTAGCAACTGTGATCCAGGAAGATCCTGAGCTACTAATTAATGTTGGGTACCATTTAAAAGATTTACCAGAGTTTCAATCGGTTCTCTATCAAGAACTATTATGGGGACTTGTCACAACAAAAAATCTTAGTCCAAATCAGATTAAATTAGCCAGTATTTTACCAGGAGATGTTTTGGCTTTAAGTCAAATTTTGATTGATCGATATTGTCTCGAGCCGGAGGAAGTGGATTCAACTACTAAAGAATCAAGTGGTGGATTGTTAGAGCAAGAAGATCAGGATTTAGATTCTGACTCTGGAGGGAATAATGGCGTTGCGGGACGAGATATTTGTCGAATGTTTGCCATTGATTTGAAATCTGCATTCATGTGCTTTCAGGCTCGTCATGGCTCGCTAGTACTAAGCATGGATCATTATGACGAAACTGAATTCGAGGATGACGTTCTAAAGCTTAGTGTTTTATTTATTGCTCGTCTGGGGAGTTTAAAATTCAATCCATATTCTCAGGATTTAATTTTAGCACATGAAAGTTTTGTGCGAGCAGAAAAAGATTTTGCTTTTCAGGAGCAGTTCATTAAAAAATTATTACAGTTAAATCAGGTTGGCCAAGCGCAAGGTTACTTAAGTGCCATTCGTAAAAATCGCGATCAGATTCTTGCTGATGAACCTTGTTTATTACAAACATTTGCTAGCTTTGTTCAGGCTTACTCTTCTTTTAATACTTTAAAGGCAGAGCCTTTTTTAGATCGATTGTTTGATTTGGAAGATTGTTTCGCAGAGCCAAAAGATTTTTTAAAATCAGCAATGATTGCGCTCGAGGAGTCCTTTAAATTTCCAGCAGTTCAAGATCGATTACTCAAGGAGCTTACTAGGGCGGAGCCGCAGATTAGAGCTCTGATTCCCGCAAGGAGTTATGCCATCCTAGCTAGGGAGTTATTAATTTTAGAGCGCTATGATGATGCTAGTATGTTAGCTGAATTGGCTGGGGGACTTTCCGCGCTAACTGGTAGATTAATCCATGCAAATTTAGATGCCAGTTTAAGTTTAAGTCAGAAGGGAAGAAGTGATTCTGCGAAGTTAGCGCTAGAAGATGCTCTGGAGTTAATGGGCATAGACATTAATCAACCTAAGATTGATCCGAAGAAATTAGCTGCAACAGAAGGGGATTATTGTTATACAATTAGTAAAATCCTTCGCGTTGCGCTTGACGTTGGTAAAGATAGTTTTGCACTAAAGCTACTTGGCTCGATTAAGCAGGCGTTGTATCGGGTTAAGGATTCTCAAATGGCGGCCGAACAAGCTTTAGATTTTCATCATATTGTTACTGAAGCCTATTTCGATAGTCATGGCTTACTTGGCTCTAAGCTACTTAAGGAGTATTTTTGTATTTATAATGACCTTCAACATCTCTATCAGCGGGGTGGTTTCTCTGAATAATCTTGCATGGCATGTCATGCAAGTATATGGCTAGGCGATTCGCTGGTTCTAGCCATCTCCAAAATTACAAAATTTAGATAGTGCCTGTAAATTCAGGTAGCAAGGTCTTTTTTATTTAGAGATTCAGTCTGATTTTCTTTTCGCTAAGGCTCTAAAATGTTCGCTGGAAATTTTTTTCGGCTTTGACCAAATAATTTACTTAGTGTAAAAATACCCACAAAAATTCTAATTAAAAAATTAATGTTGGGTTTAATATCTTTAAAATTTCTCCGTAATAATCGCTATTATCCATTTGCAATGCTTCTAGTCCTTTTCTGTGGAGCGCTTGTTGGTAATCTCTCTGCCGAAGATGCTGCTGGATATCAGAGTGTCGGGAAAAGAGCTGGTGTTTGGAATGATGGACAGGCTGCTCTTTGGGATTTGAATATTATCGATCATTTTCACTACTTTGGTCCTGTCGCTCGTGCGCGTGGACATAAGCCAGAGCAGCCAATTAAGTTCAGTCACGTGACTCACGTCCAAAAAAATAAAATGGAATGTCAGTTTTGTCACTGGACATCAGCCAAGTCACCTTATGCGGCAATCCCTGAAGTCCAAACATGTATGGGCTGTCATAGTCTGATTGGCGGAACAACTCCTGAGCAACAAGGGGAGATCGCTAAAATTAAAGATTATTATGCTAAAGGCGAGCCAATTCCCTGGGCCAAGGTTCACGTTATGCCTGACTATGTGAAGTTCAATCATAAGCGTCACGTTAAGGCGGGAGTAGGTTGTCAAGAATGTCATGGGCAAATTCAAGAAATGGAACAAGTTGAAAGAGTATCTTCAATGAAGATGGGTTGGTGTATCGATTGCCATCGGGAAAGAGGTGCTAATATCGATTGTGCAGTCTGTCACCATTAGTTTTTAAAATAAGTCGTAGCAATGCAGAAAAAATCTTTAACGATCCTTGGTCAAAACGAAAATATTGAAAGTGAAGGTCTTTCCCGAAGAAGCTTTTTAAAAGTCTTGGGAGCCGCTACTGCGACAACGGCAGTTGCTTGCGCCGATAAAGCTGATCAAATAATTTACCCTAACGTCAAAGGTGACGCCACTCAGATTCCCGGTGTTCCGAGTTGGTATAGTTCTACTTGTACTCAGTGTGATGCAGGTTGTGGAGTAAACTATAAAACTTACGAAGGTCGGGTTACGATTGTTGAAGGTAATAAAAGTCACCCAATTAACAAAGGTGGTTTGTGTGCTATTGGACATTCTGCCCTTCAAGATCATTACGATCCAGATCGTGTTCGTCAGCCGTTAGAAAAAGATTCTAATGGTGTTTTTCAACCAATTACTTGGAAAGCAGCTTATACAAAAATTAAGCAAGCGATGGTTGATAATTCAAAGCGTGCCTTTTTAACTAAGCCTTTAAATGGGAGCTTGGAAAAACTTGTAGCTGAGTGGTCAAAGGATGTTGGTGTTGAGCATTATACTTATGAGCCATTAGATTACTCGCAGTTGGCGAAAGCAACTGCTGCTGTTTATGGTGCTAATTATAATGGAGTTCCTCATTATGACTTCTCTAAGGCTGAAGTTGTTGTAAACTTTGGTGCTGATTTCTTAGAAACTTGGATCTCCCCATGTGAATTCTCCAGAGACTGGGCTAAGTCTAGAAAATCTAAAAAACCAGTTCGTGTTTTTCAAGTTGAGCCACGCCTGTCGCTAACAGGTGCTAATGCCGATCATCATTTAAAATGTAAGCCTGGCACGGAATTATTAATTGCTAAGGCAATCTTAAAAGAATTACTGTCTCGAGGTAAAAATAATTTACCAGCTAGCTTGTTAGGTGAATTAGAAGTTTCTCTAGCTGGAATATCAATTGATGTTGTTGCTAAGCTTTCTAATCTGAAAATTGAAAAAATTGTTAGCGCGGCTCAGAGACTAGCGGAAGCTAAGACTTCCTTGGTGATTGCTGGTGGCGCAAGTGCTAAAACAAATAATGAATACGATTTACAAGTTGTTTGTGCCTTAATTAACCGAGTTCTTGGTAACGTCGGTCAGACAATTAATCTTGATCGACTTCGAGCAGTAAAAAGTGATTTCCAGAAAGTTAAATCATTAATCGCGGAAATTAACGATAACAAATACTCCGTCTTGTTTGTTGATGGGTCTAATCCACTTTTTACAATTCCTTCTGATTATAAATTTGGATTAGCGATTAAGAAGTTAGATTTAGTTGTGAGTTTTGCTTCACATTTAGATGAAACAACTAAAGAAGCTAATTTAGTTCTTCCAGCTTCTAGTAGTATCGAGTCTTGGGGCGATCATCAGCCATATGTTGGGGTAAATAGTTTAGTACAGCCAGCAATGACACCGGTTTTTGATACTGTTAGCCTAGGCGACATGCTTTTAAAGCTAACAACAAATGAAGCTCTCAAGAAATTTCCTGAGTTTCAAGATTATTTAAAAGCGCAGTGGCAGCAGGTTCATGCTAGTGCTGGTGTTGCTGAAAACTTTGAAACTTTTTGGAAGAAATCTTTAGAGCGTGGTGGATATTTTGCTGAGCAAAAATCTGTTGCTCAATTGGGTGCTCTTGGGGCAGTAATTGTTACGGCCAAGTTAGATATGGCAAGCTTTGATAGCACTAAGATTCAGCAAAAATCTGACTTAGTTTTACTTCCCTATGCGTCAGTTAAAACTTTTGATGGTCGCGCTGCTAACCGTCCATGGATGCAAGAATTACCAGATCCAATTACAAAAATTGCTTGGGATACTTGGGCAGAAATTAATACCAAAACTGCGGAAGCTAAGAAGATCAAGACGGGTGATCTTGTTAAGATTAGTAACTACTATGGCGAACTTAATGTTCCAGCTTATGTTACTGATCACGTAGATGAGAACGTTATTGCTGTTCCGCTTGGTAACGGACATAGTGATTTTGGACGCTATGCTAGTTCTGTCGGGGGTGGAAACGTTTACAATTTAATTCCAAGCGATAAGGCTGATCATTTACAACTTTTCACTGCGCATGTTGAGTTAAAGCGTGCACTTGGGAAGCGCAAGGTCGCTAATACTCAGGATGTAAAAGATAGTGATAAACAAGGGGATCGTGGGATTGCCCGGACAACTTATATCGAAACTAAAGTTCCTGGTGAGCATAAAGAGAATCATGAAGAGCATGGCGCCCACCACGAGCCAGAGCAAATGTATATTCAGCGTGAGCACCCACTTTATCAATGGGGTATGGTTGTTGATTTAGCTGCATGTACTGGTTGTTCAGCTTGCGTTACAGCTTGTTATGCTGAGAATAATATTCCCACAGTGGGTCGTAAGATTATGACTGAAGGGCGAGAGATGTCTTGGTTACGACTAGAAAGATATGATGATGGTACTTCCGAAGATCTGCAAATCAGTTTCATTCCTGCAATGTGCCAGCATTGTCAAAATGCTCCATGCGAACCAGTTTGCCCAGTCTACGCGACTTATCATAATGAAGATGGACTAAATGTTATGGTTTATAACCGTTGTGTTGGTACAAGGTATTGCGCCAATAACTGTGTTTATAAACAAAGACGATTTAACTGGTATGAATATGAATTACCAGAGCCCTTAGATATGCAGCTTAACCCAGAAGTAATGAAACGTGTTGCTGGGGTAATGGAGAAGTGTAGTTTCTGCGTTCACAGAATTAAAGATGCTAAAGATCATGCTAAGGATGAAGGACGTTTAGTTGCCGATGGCGAAGTTCAGCCGGCTTGCGTTAAATCTTGTCCAACTGAAGCTTTAGTTTTTGGTGATTTAAACGATCCAAATTCTAGAGTTAGCAAGTTAGCGAAACATGAACGGGCCTATAAAATCCTAGATCATCATTTGAACACTCAACCATCGGTTAGTTATTTAGATAATTTAAAATATAAAGCGTAATGAGTACGGAAGTTACAAAATATAGTGGGGACGTCACTTATCATGAAGTGAACGAAACTGTACTAAGCATGTTGGAAAAACCAACATTTGGCTGGTATGTGCTTTTACTAACTTGTATTTGCACTTGGGTCATGGGGTTTGGTTGTTGGATCTCGATGATGATTTATGGTTTAGGGATGACTGGTTTATCTCACCCAATTATGTGGGGGGTTTATATTACTAACTTCGTATTTTGGGTTGGTATTGCTCACTCTGGAACTCTCATTTCAGCAGTACTCTATTTGTTCCGTGCAAAATTCCGTCAGCCGATTTATAGATTAGCTGAAGCAATGACAGTGTTTGCAGTAATGACTGCTGGATTATTTCCAATTATTCACGTTGGTCGACCTTGGTATGCTTATTGGTTAATGCCGGTTCCCAATGAAAGAGCCTTGTGGCCAAACTTTAAGTCACCGCTGCTTTGGGACGTATTTGCTGTATCAACTTATTTTACTGTATCAACTACTTTCTTTATTGTTGGTTTGATTCCTGATATTGCCTCTGCTCGTGATAAAGCAACATCCAAGTTTCGCAAATTACTTTATGGGATAACCTCTCTTGGTTGGACAGGAAATGCTAAGCAGTACAAAAACTATGTTGCCGCTTATTTAATTTTTGCTGCTTTAGCTACTCCGCTAGTAGTATCAGTGCACTCTGTTGTGAGCTGGGATTTCGCGATGAGTATTATCCCTGGTTGGCACGCAACGATTTTCCCGCCGTACTTCGTAGCAGGGGCTATTTTCTCAGGGGTGGCGATGGTAATTACCTTGGTAATTCCACTTCGTAAAGTTTTTAAATTAGAGCGAATCATTACTGATTTTCACTTTGATGCCATGTGTAAGTTAATTCTACTTACTAGTGGGGTTGTAACTTATGCTTATGTAACTGAGTTTTATGTTGCCTGGTTTAGTAACAACATGTTTGAAAGATACCAGTTTTGGTTCCGACCATTTGGCGAGTTTAAGTTGGCCTTCTGGGGGATGGCTTTCTGTAACTGTATGGCGCCATTAACACTTTGGTATAAGCCATTTCGTACAAACATTGCCTACCTCTTTGTAATGTCAATTATTATTAACATCGGAATGTGGTTAGAGCGTTTTAATATTATCTTTACATCTCTTGCTAGAGATTTTATTCCAGCCGCTTGGGGTGGATACAATTTCTCCTGGATCGACGTTGGAATTACAATTGGTGCTTTTGGTTGGTTTGGAATGTGGATGACATTGTTCATTAAGTTCTTTCCATCAATTGCCATTGTTGAAGTGAAAGAGGTGATTGAGGCACCAGTTCGCGATCCGCATTCCTCAGTTCATCATCATTAGGAAGAATTATGAAAGGTCAAAAAGTAGTTGTCGGAGTTTTTACATATTTGGATGATGCCCTAAAAGGTATTCAAGTAGCCAAAGATAATGATAAAGATTATCAAGTTTACGCACCAACTTATGTTCCAGCATTAGTACATGCTGTTGATTCCAAGCGCAGTAAGATCGCCATGATCTCACTGACTGGTGGTATTTGTGGATTAATTGCTGGCTTTGCTTTAGCGATATTAACAGGGCTTGATTGGCCAATGCGAGTTAGTGCTAAGAATATTGTTTCTATTCCAGCATATATTGTTGTTGGTTATGAGTGGACAATTTTATGGGGAGCACTTTTTACCTTAAATGGAATGCTCTTACTTTGTCGGATTCCTAATCCTTTTCGCAAGGTTGGGTATGATCCAAGATTTTCTGATGATAAGTATGGTGTTGTGATCGGGTGTGAGCCTGACCAAGTAGACCAGATTAAAGAGAAATTAGCCCACACTGGTGCTGATGAAGTAATGGTAAAAGAAGGTTTATAGTATGAAGATAAAACTACTCGTTTCCCTTTTGTTAAGCAGTTTGTGCGCAATCAATTTTGCCTCAGCCTTACCGTTTAACGATGATATGGTTGATAATCAGATTACAACTGGACAAATCATGCGTCCGCAACCAAAAGGGTCTGTATCTAAAGGATCTTTGGAATATAAAGTTGATAGCAAAGAGGCAGCACAAGCCTTGACTAATCCTGTTCCATTAACAAAAGCTTCAGTTTTAAGAGGAAAGCGATTATTTGAAGTGAACTGTGCGGCCTGTCATGGTGTGATTGGTAAAGTTCATCAACCATCGGTTGCTGGCCCATTGTTAGGGGCTCCAAATTTAGGAGATCCACTTTATCATGATCGCACGGAAGGAAGCATTTATAGCACGATCCATTTTGGAAATGTAATTATGTATCCTGTTGGTTGGAAGCTTTCTAGCGCTGAAACTTGGGACATCATCAATTATGTTCGCAATGTACAACAAGAAAAAATTTCTCTGGAAGATTAAGGAATAACTCAATATGTCACATGCTAATTACGTTAAAGTAAATATCGAAGAAGTCTTAGCTACTAAACCAATTGCTTTCTCTAAAAGATTAAGATTGTTTTTCTCGATTGCCCTAACAATCGGAATCGTTGTTTTTTCTGCCGGATTATTGTTCGCTGATAAAAAACACTTTTGGGGTGTTTTCTATGTAAATACTCTGTTTTGGCTGGGACTCAGCTTTGGTGGTCTAGTCGCCGTGTTAATTTTTCAGATTGTGCGAGCCAAATGGTCAGCAACTTTGCGTCGACTTTGTGAAGCAAATATTGCTTTCGTACCTTATGCCTTTCTTTGCCTACTGACTACTTATATTGGGCGAGAATATTTATTTCCATGGGCTACAAAACCAATGCCGGGACGAGAGTTGTGGATGGATCCAACTTTTGTTTATTGCCGTTTTGCGATCATGTTTGGTTTGTTGATTGTTGTTTTTAAATACTATGTAAATGAAATGCTTCGTAATGATGCTGGCTTCATTAGTGAACATCCTCAGTATAAAAAGAATTGGGCTTCAGCCTTAACCCCAGCATTTCTAAAAAACTGGAAAGGTTCTGAGCAAGAAATTAAGCCAACTCAAAGAAAACTAAATCGCATGGCTCCAGTTATGGTTTTCATGTATGTAGTTATTTACTCCTTGTTTGCCTTCGAAATGATCATGGGTATGGATACTGTTTGGTATTCCAACATGTTTGGTGGTTTTAATTTTGTTGGTAATATCTCCATGGGCTGGGCGGTATTAGCAATCAGCATTTTTTATCACTCCAGTTTAAATAAAGATTTCGCTAAAGTTGTTAATAAAGATCAGCTTTGGGATTTAGGGAAACTACAATTAGGATTTACGATCCTTTGGGGATACTTATTTCTTAGTCAGTATTTGCCTCAGTGGTATGGTAACTTACCAGAAGAAACTGCTTGGATGTTAACTCGAGTACGAGGAACTTGGATGCCACTTAGCTACTTTGTTTTTTCTTGTTGCTTCATTATTCCTTTTGTTATGCTTCTTAGTGAAGATATTAAAAAGACTCGATGGGCATACTTAACTACAGTAACTATCATCTTAATTGGTTATTGGTTTGAAAAATATGTTGTGGTTATGCCGCAATTATTTCCAAATGAAATTCCACTTGGTCGAAGCTATGGGACACTTGAGATTGGCTTATTTTTAGGCTTCTTAGGTGCTTATGGGCTTTGTATCCAGAGTTTTCTTGCTAAATTCCCTTATATCGCGGTTTCGCATCCACTTACTAAGGGATCTACGGAGTGGTAGATATTTAAAGGCCTTTTGGTGTTTCTGCAACTCGCTAAACTCCTTAAGAGGACAGTGTCCGCCTTCGCTTCCCCCCCCCCCGTTAAAGTTAGGAAGGATAAGAACGCTACGGCGTGATGCAGTCCCTAGGGGACTGCACTTGATCAGAAACTAATAATTTGTTATAAAAACGACCTCTTTTTAAAAGTAATAATATGCCAGTTCCAAAGAAAAAAACATCAGTTTCTCGTCAAAGAATGCGTAGATCTCACCATGGTTTGACTGCCAAGTCTGGTATTGTTTGTTCCCATTGTGGTGAGCAGATTGTTGCTCATAGAGTATGTCAGCATTGTGGTCATTACAAAGGTTCAAAAGTTTTAAATGTTGCTTAGTAATTAGCACTAATCGGTGTTGATTTAGCGGATTTTAAAAAACTTATTTCCTTTATCAGTTAGATATATCAAGCTTCAAAATTATCAGTACTGTTTTGATGTTTGTTATTAGCTTCGGTTAAATTCTAATTTTTTCAGTTCATGACTATGTCCGATTCTTTACCTGTTGCCGTAGATGTAATGGGAGGAGATTTTGGTCCCGAAATCATTGTTCGTGGAGCAATCCAAGCCTGTAATAAATTACAAATTAAAGTCTTATTAGTTGGCGATGAAAATTTAATTCGTGCCGAAATGGCAAAGAATACAATTGATCGTCCTGAAATGGTTTCCATTTTTAATGCTCCAGAATTTATTACCATGGAGGATTCGCCCACGAAGGCTATTCGTTCCAAAGCAAATTATTCCATCAAGCAAGCTTTCCAATTAGTAAAAGAAGGACAAGCTCAGTCTGTTGTGAGCCCTGGTAATACTGGAGCAATGTTGGCAGCAGGATTGTATGTGGTTGGAGCAATCGAGGGGATTAGTCGCCCAGCGATTGCTACCTTAATTCCTCGAGCAGATGAGAGTCATCCAACAGTCTTAGTTGATAGTGGTGCAAATGTTCAATGTCATGCTGAGCAGTTTGCTCACTTTGCCATCATGGGTAAATTTTACTCACAAGCCTTATTTAATTTACCGGAACCGCGCATCGGGATTTTATCAAACGGAACTGAGAGTTCTAAGGGTAATGATTTATCTAGAGCTTCGGCTTATATTCTATCTAATATTAAAGATCTTAATTTTATTGGTTTTGTTGAGGGGCGACATATACCTCGGGATATTGCTGATGTTGTAGTCTGTGATGGCTTTGTAGGAAATATTGTTCTTAAAACGATGGAGGGTAGTGTAGAATTAGTTGTAGATTCTATTCGTCGCAATGTAAGTGAAAGCTGGCGTGGGAAAATTGGGATGTATTTAGCAAAGCCGATCTTTAAAAAATTATTTAAAGAAAAACTTGATCCTTCTTCTTACGGCGGTGCGCCACTTTTAGGATTAAATAATATCGCAATTGTTTGTCATGGTTCTTCTAATGAGAAGGCGATCTTCAATGCAATTCGTGTCGCTAATCAGCTATATAAAGCCGAGATTATCAGTAAAATGACTAAGTCATTGGTAAAGATTGAAAGTATTCTAGATGATGTCTCCTATGAAGATGGAATGTGGGATCGTGCAAGCGGTAAATTTGATATCAAAAAAAAGAAATCAATTGTAGAAAGATCGTAGTTCCCTAAACTCCTTCAATTACAATAATTAGTGAAAAATCCTAGGAAAATACTGGCAATTATCTGAATCTTTGCTATATTTTCATGGCCTACAAAAGCAAAGTCGCTTAGTATTGCAAGTCCTTACTCCTTGTCTCGCTTAGGAAAATGAAGCTTGTGTAACAAGTTATTGAGCTAGGGGAAACATAGTAAACCTAATAGGTTTTAGTAGATCAAGTTTAAATTATAAATTACTGTCGTATGAGTAAAATACTATCTGGAAAAACTGCTTTAGTAACTGGTGGCTCAAGAGGAATTGGTCGAGCGATCTGTCTTTCTTTAGCTCAAAATGGAGCTAACGTTTTTGTAAATTATTCTTCTGGTGTTGGTCCAGCGGAAGAGACTGTGTCGCTTTGTAAAGAGCAGGGCGTAAATGCTTGGGCCCTAGGATTTGATGTCGCTAATGCTGATTCTGTTAGTGATGCCTTTAAACAAATCAAAGAATTATCCCCAACATTAGATATCTTAGTTAATAATGCTGGTATTGTAATTGATGGTATCTTTATTCGCTATAAAGCAGAGGACTGGGATAAAGTATTAAAGGTCAATCTTTACGGAGCATTTCACTGCTCTCAGGAAGCTGCCAAAATTATGATGAAGCAAAGAAGCGGAACAATTATTAATATTAGTTCTGTTGTTGGAGAGATGGGGAATGCGGGACAAGCAGCCTATGTTTCTTCTAAAGCAGGCTTGATTGGTCTTACTAAATCTTTAGCTCGAGAATTATCGGCGCGTCACATTACAGTAAATGCAATTACCCCTGGATTTATTGAAACAGAAATGACTGAAAAATTAGATGAGCGGGTGAAACAGGAACATTTAAAGATTATCCCACTTGCCAAATATGGCTCAGTTGAAGATATCGCCGGAACTGTCTCCTTCTTAGCTAGTCCTCACGCTGGTTACATTACAGGGCAGATTTTGGGTGTAAATGGTGGAATGTATATGTAGTCTGACTCCGAGTCAGAGGTAGAAGCTTTTCTTTAATATCTAAGGAAAAGAGATTGATTATTAGTTAAATCAGTAAAAATAGCGCATAATATTACTGATTTTTGACTTGTAAAATTGTTGAGTATTTACTAGCATGGCTTCCTTGGCGGTCAACTGGAAGCGCAAATAGCGATGGTTGACATGCTCAGGAAAATGATTATATTTGTTTTTTTGTGAGTTTGCTGAGTTCTCCTAATTAGAGAAAAACAGCTAATAACCATATTAAAAGCCTTATTTAAGTTATTAAATAGGTACCTTTAATATCGTTATCAAAACTCTCATCCTAGTAGTATCTTTTTGGTAAAATTTACGACTAGTCTTTGTTTTTTACGGCAGAAATTGGCAAGCCAATATTTTGCTCGCTGACAAGAGTTTCCTTTCATAAAAAGTAAAACTTGTTGGTATAATAATATTTTGGAGAAAAAAATGTCAGAAGCGATTGTTGATCGTATTAAAGGAATAATTGTAGATCAGCTTAATGTTTCCCCCGAAGAAGTAACACCAGAAGCATCTTTTATTGAAGATCTTGGTGCTGATTCCCTAGATATCGTGGAATTAATCATGGCTCTAGAAGAAGAGTATGATTTGGAAATCCCAGACGAGGATGCTGAAAAGATCCAAACAGTAAATGATGTAACATCTTACATCCAAAGCCGCCAAGAGTAATTCTTACCCGTGGCGCTGTATTGAACCAAGGTAAGGAAACTTACCTTGGTTCATTAATAACATATAAAAAATGCGCTGCCCCAAATGTAATTCTGAAGAAAAATCATCGGTTATTGAAACCAGAACAGATGATTATAGTATTCGTCGCAGAAGAGAATGCATTTCTTGTACTCATCGCTACTCAACGTCAGAGCAAGTTGAATTAACATTTCCAATTGTAGTGAAAAAAAGTGGACGAAGGGAAAACTTTCGTTCTGAAAAGATTCGGCAAGGATTGATTCGCTCCTGCCAAAAGCGTCCAGTTTCTCTAGATGACATTGACGAGACAGTTCATGATATTGAGCGCCAAGTATCAGAGTTAAGTACAAAAGAGATTCCTAGTGAAGAAGTTGGTAATATTGTTATCGCTGCTCTAAAGAAACTAGATAAAATTGCATATCTGCGCTTTGTTTCTGTATATCGAGAGTTCTCTAGCTTGGAGCAGTTTCAGGAAACCCTAAAAGAATTAGAAGAGTAGGGTTGTAGTTTATAAGGCTTTTTTAAATCTTGGATCGTTTCTAAAAAAATAATTAATTTAACGGAAATCCTTTTCCAGTTTAATAATATTTTCCCAGCTAATAGTGCTATCAATCCAGAAATGCTCTGGGGTGACAACAACTTCTCTAAACCACTCGATGTTAAAATCTTCTGTTTTTTCCGCGGGACGAGCTATTTCTTGCGCTCTTTCTAAGTATACATCTAAAGGAATTGCTTGAATTCCGGGAGCCCAAGCAAAGTGTTTTAGTTCTTTAGGATGATTAATCGGGTTAGTCAGATCTCTCTCTTGATAGTCATTTGGATGAGGGTTAATTATTAGGACTAATTTATGTTCAGCGTCATAGCCATGAAAGGCTACCGCATGCATCGAGTAGCCTTTGCTCGTTTGATAAATTGCTTTGCTACCACCTTTTTCCTTCACTAGTTTCTGAAGATCTTTTTCATCTAACTTACTCCATTCTAGAGAGAGTAAGACAGGTTGTTTGGTCCCAACTTGAGCTAGCGCTTTAATTTCTTGCTCTGTATTAGGTGCAGGAAGCACAACAAACTTTTGATGGGTAATTAAGCTAAGAATTTTTGCCATGGAAGCCATTGTTGCGCCGTAGCCATACTTATACTTTCGATCTGCAGAGCGATGACAATCAGTCAAAGGATCATAAATTGCCGACCCATTTGCATATTCCATCAGGGATGTTTGTAGTAAGAGTTGCATCCAATCATCCTGTTTGGGAACGTTTTTTAATCCGGCTTGGCAAGCAATAATTGGTGTTGTTGATACAATCGCTGGAAAATCTGAGTCTGTAATATCTTGATAATTGGCCTGACCTTTGCAGTATAGGTTACTTGTTAATCGAATAATTTCTAATGGATAATGCTCGGCTAGTTCCAAAGTAGTGGAAGTCGGTGCACAAGTGCCTAAGTGTCCTTGATTAAATCCAGTTATCCAAAAAGCCACTGTTTCAATAATTGTCCCAATAGCCTTAGCAGGTTTAACGTCCAATCCTTGGATTGGACCTTGCTGAATCATTTGTAAGAGTAGTCCTAAGGTTTCTGCACTTTGTGACCCAGCAAGTAATTTGCCAACACCACGATCGGCATCAATAATTTGTAAGAGCTGGCGGTGTTGCTTTAAGGTATCAATTTGCTCTACTTTGATTAGTTCTGCATAAATTTTAATAATTGCTTCTTTATGTTGGCAGTTCAATTCTTGATAGCCTGATTGATTAATCAACTGGGTAAGGGAGAGGTTGTTTGTTAGGCAACTTTTAAATATTTGATCTAGTAGCGTTAAGGACTGAGGGGTAAGCCCAGATAGAAAGGGGTGCCCAGTAAACATTTCTAGATTACTGTGAAAATGTGGAAATAAAATAGTTTGCCCAGTATTAATTCGGAACTGCGGGTTGATTTTTGCAGTTGGCAGATTTAAAAAGTTATTAAACTTAATTAGCTCTGGAATTGTAAAGCGATCTTCTGGAGATAAAAGCTTGTTTATTTCTTGGTGGACTTTTTCTAGGACATCACCTTTGCTAATTTTATAATAAAAAATATTTCCTTCTGCCGGAAAGAATTTTTTAGGATCGGCAAATTTTTGAGCTTCTTCTTTCTCCCAAAGATTATAATCAGCTCTTTTAATGTTTGTACCAAGTTGTAGTGCTTTTTTTGAAACTAAGTGACGATCTTGCAAATATCGATATAGTGTCGAGTATTCCGTATTTAAGCCTAGCTTCTCGGCAATCTTAAAAACTGTATCACCTGCTTGCGTTGTATATTCCTGCAAATCATTAGTTTTGTTAGGTAGTAGGATCGGGATCGGTGGAAGACTACACAGCTCTAATTGAGGGGTTACTTTTGCTTCGGCACCAAAAACTGTTGTCGCAAGAATCAGCGACTGAGCGATACGATGAATTGAATTGGTACTACTAGACATCAATTTTTGAAGACTGCTTGCAATTTGAACATAAAAAGCAAGATCATCTTACTCCAAAATTAATCTTAATCTAGAAAAAAATGATTAAGCAGGGACTTTTTTAAAGCCTAAGCCAAAGTCTAAAATGCACTACCAACACTAAAGTGGACTCTCCAAGTAGATTCGCCTTCTAAGCGATCTAGTGGGTGGCCAAAATCTAAGCCAATCGGACCAATCGGGGATTTAAAGCGAAATCCAAGACCAACGCTTTCTCGCAGATCGGAGTAGCTAATCGCCGTTTGATTTAGAAAGACATTTCCCACATCGTAAAAGCTATGTAATTGCAGATATTGATTTAAGCTATAACGTAATTCTAAGTTATTACTTAGACTTAAGTCACCGCCAATTACTGCTCCATCAGCACCTTTTGGTCCTAAGGAATTTTCACGGAACCCCCGAATTGAATTTCTTCCTCCCAGATAATACCTTTGTGAAATTGGAATTGCCGGAGTACTATCATAGGTCCAGGCAGAGCCTAAAGCGAAGTTATTTGCCAATGTAAATGGTGTCTCCAGAACTGGTGCAGTCCAAGAAGCCCGTCCCAGCAAGGAATAAAAGCTAGCGTCTGATTCTATTGTTTTACTAGCTAGCTTATAGTCTAAGCCAAAATATAAACCTTGATCGGGTCGGGAAGAATCATTTCTTAAGTCTAAGTTAAAATTTCCATAGAGGTAACTTAAATCTACTGTTCCTTGATCTAATTCAGAAATTACTGCGCCTGGAGTTACATTATCAAGTTGCTCATTTAAAAAGGAATATCCAAAGGTACTAGAAAGTGTTCTCCAGCTTTTTTGAATTGATTGATCCAGAATGATTCGATTAAGTTCAAACTCTAATGTTGGATTATTAAATTTTTGATAACCTAAATCGCTAGAGAACTTTAGATCTTTATCTAAGAAATATGGATCTTGATAGCGTAGGCCGGCAACCCCTTGGTTTATCTCTCTAGTAACCTGATCTACGTATTGATCTAGTCGGAGGCTAAGGCTTCGGCCATCTTTAAAGAGACTGCGATCTACGGCTTCACTAAATACATGAAATCCTAACTCAGAGTTTACACCAAATCCTAAATCCAAAGAGTTAAGTTGTTTCTCAATCGTTCTAATTTTTAAATCTTGTAGATTAGAAGTGGAATCTTTTTTAATTAGCTCTAAGTTTACTTCTTCAAATAAGCCTGATTTAAGTAAGTTAGCCTTGATGGCATTGAGGGATTTAATGCTGGCAGTCTGATCTTTTTGAAGATTCATGATCCTGATAATTTTACTACATTCAATTTCTTTGTCTTGGACACAGTCAACTTGATCAATGATTACGGGATTACCAGCTTGAATTAGTATTTGATACTGGTTGCTTTCCTTCTGAAAAGTTTTTTTAACAATTGCATCATTGTAAGCATTACGAATCAAGTTTGATTTAATAGATTCTTCTAGGGCATTAATTCTGGCCACGGACAGCTTTTCTGCTCGATTTTGAAATTCTAATTCCTCTGGAAAACCAGTTATATTAACCAGAAATAATTCTTCTGGTGGTGGAATTTGAAATTGATAAACTATTTCATACTCTAAATCTGTGATGGAGTTTAATAGATAGGAGACCTTCGAGTTCGGGTAGCCTTCTTCCGCAAGTAGGCTAGATAGTACGTAACAATTATTTTCTAATTCTTCATCTAAAATTGTTTTTGGGGAAAAGAAATTATCAGCAAAGTCTTGATCGTATTTTCTAATACTCTTCTTAAGTTTAGCAAGTAGTTCAGCTTCAATACCTTTAAATTCTACAGCGAGGGCTTGAATTGGCTTTTCTTCAATAATTGTAATTTCGATAATTAAACGATTATCCTGATCTAGTGATTGATTAGTATTAATCACTGCAAATAAATATCCAGCTTCACGATAAATCTTCTCAATGTCTTTCACTAAGATATTAAGCGAGTTATTTCCAAAGAGACGTCTAGATTTTAAGAGATTTGTTTTCTCCAGCAATTCTTCCACTGAGAACTGCTGATTGCCTGTAAAGATAAAGCTGACTGGTTGGCCTAATTCTAATTCTACAATTAATGTTGCTTGGGGATGATTAGCGCTCAATAAATATTTGGTATCTAAACGTGCTTGTAGGTAACCTTCCGATCTTAGTCTAGTTGTTAATTCTTCAGTAAAGTCCTTTTTAATTTTTTGACTTGCATTGCTATCAATAACCTTTTTAGTTTGATTAAAGATCTGATCTGGAATTTGGTCTCCAATCACTTCAATATTGATAATCTTAAATTGTTCTTTAGCATCGAGGTTTAATTCTAAGTTTTGACAATATTTTAACTGAGCTAGGCAACTAAGTGTTACTTCGGCATTAAAATATCCTTGAGACTTATAATATTTGAGGAGGCGTTCAGTGAGTTCAGCAATGTCTGGCTCATTTAAGCGGGAACTAGGATTTAGTCGTAAGTGATTTAGAATTGCATCTTGGCTCAAGCCAAGATTACCTTTAAAGGTTGTGTCTAAATATTTTCGGTTACGCGACAGTAGAGTTAGGCTTGTATTAAATTCTAAAGCTGTATTCTTTTGAGCATTGGCAGTATCTGCTAGGGCCGTGAAACGAAGGCGGGGAGTGAAGTCATAATTGGCTACAAACCTAGTATCGTTTGATCCACCACCAATAAATGTTTCACTACTCAAGCTAATTTGATTACTGAGTTGACGAGTCCTTGTAAGGCTTGGCTCAATAAGCCCGGAACGATTATTAAAGGCTGGTTCGATGGCAATAGAATCTAAGTCTGTAAGTGCCGAGAAAAAATCTTTGATTAATCCTTGTTCTTTTCTTTCTTGATAGTCATTGATTCTTTCACGGATGCTAGTACTTGACTGGCTTCGTGTTCGGTAGAGCCCGCGCGTGGTTAATAGAGTCAAGATTTCTTGTTGGTTTAAATTAGCATCAGAATCAAAACTGATTTGTGGAGCATTAACTGGGCCATGTGCCTCCATTGAAATATAGACCGGCTCACCAATTCGATTAATTACATTCGTATCAGCTAGTACTGTTAAAATTGGTTCTGGCTGATTAGGACTTAGGGCTACTTGAGCTTCAATTAGATCGAAGCGACTATTACGGAGTCCAACCCAACCATACAATGTTTCAATTTTACCTTTAATTGCTGGCTTATCTAGTGTTCCTGAAATTGTCAGAGCCCCCTTTAGCTCTGCCTCAAGTAAGCTACTAATTAGAAATAAATTGCGGGAGGCTTTAATCTCAATATTGAGCAATAATTCACTGAGGCTTCTAGTGACTGGATTAGATTTTCTTTTACTAAATAAATATTCCTGGATATATTTAATTGCCGTACCAATACCAATTTCTTTGTTAAAGATGGCTTCATTAACTCGAATTACCCCTTCCAGCACAGGAGTGCGGGACTGATCAAGAGTCATCTTTAATTGGCCTGAGGTTTCCAAATAGAATTCGGAACTAGGTTCATATTTAAAATTATCATAGTTAAGTGCTAATTCAGAAGTTGCAATATTAAAGGGGTTTATCTGTCCGATTAATTCCACCGGAGAATTGTTGATCAGGCCACTTATCTTTTGAATGGCAATGGAATTATTAATCAGGGTTACTTTACCTTGGAAGTTTTTCCCTGCAAGATCTTCATTGGCAAAAGTGAATTCTGTATTCTTTAGTTCTGCCTTTCCAAGGATTTGAGGCTCACTAAAAGTTCCGCGAAGATTAAGACTAGCTGCGAGATTCCCTCTTAAGTCACTTAGCCAAGGAGTTAGGATAGTCAGGGCTTTTAATTGTAAATCGCCATTAATATCCAAGTTGAATGTAGAATCTAGGGCGGCACTACCTTTCACTAATATTTCCGAGTTAGTGCCATGGAGGCCAAGCTTAATTCCGGCAAGGCGGCCTTCAGTGATTTTAATCTGATTTGCTTCGTCAAGTTTTAAAGCATATTGGTTACATCCAATATCTAATTTACTAATTTTTAAGTCTCCATTTCCAACAGCAAAATTTTGGGGAGCAAAATTATAGTTAGCTTCTAAGGTCGTTTTCAGGCAATCATACTCTGGATGATAGTCGCTAGTTTGAAAGTCATTTAATTTAATTTTAAACTGACTATCAGAATAGTTGAGTAAGTCATATTGTAAACTAGCGCTTAGGGACTCTGTTGGATTGACTAAGTTTAAGTCAATCAATCCAGAGTCCAATTTAATTTTCCCATTTAGTGCTGATTCGCCAGCAAAGAATTTAGTGCTGAGGCTCAATGTGCCATTTCCAACAAGTTTACTAATTTCTGCTGGGCCCGCAATATCCCCTTGACCGCTTAAATTGAAGTCTTGTAGTCGATCAAACTTTTTATTTTGAAAGTTATAATTTTTAAAATTATAACTTAACTTTTCTAAGAATAGTTCTTCATCGACAGCTGGTAGTTTAAGCTGTCCAGAGACTTCCATCGTCCCTTGATTATTAGTGTTGAAGTGTTTTAGGTCGACACTAACTTCTTGATCGATTTTGCTGATTTCCCAATTGGTATTAGGAAACTCAAAGTCATCAATGCTCAGGTTACGTAACTGACCTGTCACGTGAAAATTTGGATTGTTAGATTTTCCAGACAGGGCAACTTTGGCTGAGATGTTTTCTAGTTTATAGCGATCAAAAACTAGTGATCCAATTTGTAAGTTCACACTTCCAGCCACTCCATTGCGATCAAAGAGGACAGGTTCGCCAACTTTAATTTTAAGATTATCATTAGCGAGACTGAGATCGTCAATTTGAAAGGAAGAATCAGGCTCTAAGTGTTTAAAGGCATACTTACTAGTAAAGCTATCAAACGTTAGAGGAGGTATTTGAGGAAGATTAATTGTTAGCTGGGAGTCAGATGCTAGTGCTAGGTTTCCAGTAATTAGAGCATCTTCAACTTTGCCAGTAGCCTTTGCCGTACCAATCATTTTACCTTGCCAGTCCGCAAGTTGATAGTCTGTCGAATCAATTTCATAATTAGAATTGAAGTCAAACAGATCTGTAGTTTTAATCAAGTTTCCCTCCAGATTAAAATCTGAAGCTTTTTGGTTTACTTTAATATCAGAGAATTGTACTTCTTCATGAACAATTTTGACTTTACCATTGGCGTTTCCAACATCTAGCTGATCATTAAAAATGATTGTCCTGATTTTTGGTTTTAAGACAAAGTCATCCGCCGCATCTCTATGTAGATCTAATTCTCCACCAAGGAAGTCAATTTTTTGGCCAGCAATAGTTTCCTCCGCGCGTAAGCCCCTAATCCTTAATTCCATTAATTTTACTCGCCAGCGATTAGGATTTTTTAATCTTTCTGGGGATGGTGGTTTAGTTAATTGTTTAATAAATTTGTAGGTGGCACTTCTCCCTAAAACTCCCGCCGAAAAGCCATCTGTTAGATCCAAGCGTCGAAGATAAACTTTTTTTTGAAAGATTTCTTTAATATCAAAAGTTAATTTTAGTTTTTCAAATTCTAATCCAATCTTACCGTCTTCTTTAATGCGAGCACCTTCAGCGGAGGCTGATAGGGTGAGTAGCGAGACGTTGAGTTTATCAACCTCAAAGGTGCAGGGGCAGGATTTTGCAGTTTCTTCTTCTAAGATTATGATTAATTCTTTGGCGATATAGGATTCAGTTACTTTTACTGCTAGACCAATTATTAATCCTAGGATAATTCCAGTAATTAAAATTAGATTTTTTTTTGGTCTCTTCATAAATCTATTTTGAGCCTGAAGAGTAGATTAGGTAAGAGATTATTCGAAAGGTTTTTCGACGCTATGTTTCCAAGCATGATAAGAGCTACGAACCAAAGGACCTGATTCGATAAACTTAAATCCTTTTTGTCGTCCAACGTCTTCATACTCTTTAAACTCTTCTGGTGTGACAAAGAACTTTACTGGCATCTGCTTGGCAGAGGGGCGTAAATATTGACCAATTGTCATGATATCAACGCCACAATCTAGCAAGTCATCCATTAATGCAAAAACTTCTTCTTTAGTCTCACCGAGTCCGACCATGATACCTGATTTAGTTAGTGTTTGGGAACTAAGTTCTTTTGCCCAGCGAAGGATACTGAGTGATTTAATATAGCCAGCTTTTGGTCTAACTTTGCGATAAAGTCGAGGTACGGTTTCGACATTATGATTTAGGATGTTGATATTTTCCTTCATGATGATTGCTAGGGCATCTTGATCTCCATTCATGTCTGGAATTAGGAATTCAATTCGACATTCTGGTGCTTGAACTTTGATGGCTCGAGCAGTTTGTGCAAAATGTCCTGCGCCGTAATCACTTAGATCGTCGCGATCTACTGAAGTTACAACTGCATGTTTTAAACCAAGTCTTTGGATTGCTGTTGCTACGCGATGTGGTTCGAACTGATCTAAGGCCACTAGATTTTCCGAGGTTCCGTCTTTGACATTACAAAAGTTGCAACGTCTGGTACAGAACTCACCCATGATCATAAAAGTTGCTGTGCGATGTGCCCAACATTCTCCGATGTTGGGACACATCGCTTCTTCACATACAGTTACTAAGTTAAGTCCCTTCACTGTTTCTCTAGTCGCTAGGTATTCCGGAGAGCCAGGTGCTCTGACCTTTAACCAACTAGGTTTAACAATTTGTCCCGGGGTTCTAGGTACTGGAATACTCATTAGACTTATTAAACTAAAAGCAATGCTGGGAATTCCAGGGCTTCTTTTAAGTGAGCTAAAAATTGTGCCGCTGTTACACCATCAATAATTCGATGATCTACGGATAGAGTCACCTTCATTTCTAATCCAATCTTGATTTCTCCATCAATAACAATAGGTTTTTCTTTCATCCCACTGACAGCTAAAATTCCACCTTGGCCTGGATTGATAATTGCTGTGAAATTCTCCACATCATACATTCCCATATTAGAAATGCTAAATGTGCCTCCAGAAAGATCCGCTGAAGTTGGACGCCCAGCACGCGCACGAGAAATCGCGGCTCTTGTTTCAAAAGCCACATCAATCAATTTCATTTGATCGACTTCTTTTAAAACAGGAATTAATAAGCCACCATCAATGGCGGTAATAATTCCAATATTAATTTGTGCTGGTTGATATAATTGATCACCATGCATCGCAGCGTTTACTCCCGGCTCTTTCGATAGAGCATAGGCAGTAGCTTTAATTAGAAAGTGGTTAAGGCTCAGGCCTTTAAAGTTTTCTTTAACCTTAAGTCCTTCTCTTAATTTCTTAGCTTCACCCATATTAATGACAGTTGTCATGTAAAAATGAGGAGAAACTTGCATTGATTCTTGCATCCGTTTAGCAATTGTTGCCCGCATTTTTGTAAGATCGCTATATTTACCTCCAGTAGATGCTTTTGCTGGAACAGGAGGTAGTTTTGTTTCATTCACATTGACTACTGACGCACTCGTAACTTGTGGAGCAGGGGTGCCACCTTCTAGATCCTTTTTAACGATTCGGCCATTTGGACCTGTGCCGTTAATATTAGTTAAATCAATATTATTTTCTTTAGCTATTTTTTTGGCGAGTGGTGAAGCAATTAAGCGATCAGAACCAGAAGCTTCTAGTGTTGGAGTTGCTACAGTAGGAGCTTGAACTTCCGGAGTTTTCTCAGCAATAACTTCAGCCGCGGGAGTAGAGACAGCAACTGGAGTACTAGTAGCCACTACTTCTCCAGCTTCACCAAGTATGGCGATTGCTTCACCAACTTTGGCTACGGCACCTGCGGGAATAGAAATTTTTAATAAGGTTCCAGTTTCAAAGGATTCAATTTCTAAGTTAGCTTTATCTGTTTCAACTTCAGCTAGGATATCACCACGAGTAATTTGGTCACCTTCTTTTTTTAACCAAGCAAGGATTTTGCCGGAATCCATCGTATCGCTAAGTTGGGGCATTTTAATTTCTTTGGCCATAGATCAGTGTTAGTAAAGTGGAGGCTAACTTTATAGGATAATTAGTGACTAAATTCAAATAAATGGGGCTAAACTCGCTCAGTTTGTTGTCATTTAAGTTGGCGGGATGCTTTTGAAAAATTGTAAATTTCAGAGAGATTTTTATTGCTAGGAGTTTTTTTAGTAATATCAGCTAGTTTGCTCATACTCTCTCACTAATATGCTTTGCCTAGCCTGCCGAACTTCTAATAAATAATCTCTTGAAAGTGGCAACCTAAGGGAGTAGCCTGCTGAAGGTTGAGTTAGTTCTATAAATTTAAAATATTCTATGAAATTACGTTCCTTGTATTTAATGACATTACTTGCTCCGATTAGCTTTTGCTGGGCCTCTAGTCAGGTTGATGGAGTTGGTGGATTAGTAATTAATGCCGAAGTGCCACAATTCGCAATTAGCTCCTCCACAGTTGTTACTTGCCAAGGAGGTTTTGTTGCCATTAATGGCTTAGCTCCTGATAATAATACTGCTACTTGTGCCTCAATTAAAAAAATCACTGTTAATGGAACATCATTCGACGATCTTGTTGATTTATCAGCAGTTACTAAACCAGATTTCTCGCAAATTAAATCTACTCGAATCCTTTTAGGTGCTGGAAATGATGAAGTGATTGGTTCGCAAGCAGCCGATAATGTTTCGGGAAATTCTGGAAATGATGATTTAACCGGCCGTGGCGGAAATGATCGCCTTACAGGTTCTTCCGGAAATGATGTTCTAAGAGGTGGTCCTGGCAGTGATGTTCTGCTTGGTGGCTCTGGTAATGATATCATCCGTGGTGGTGGTGGCTTAGATGTTATTGATGCTGGTTCAGGCCTTGATAATGTCCGACAATAGTTTACTTTTAAAAATTAACCTTATGAAAATACAAATAGCTTTGATTCTAATTTTAACTAGTATTGTTTCAGCCGAAGATGTTTTTGTGCAAAAAGATGGCAATACTTTGTCGGTTCAACAGGGTAGCCGGACAACTGTTGTAGAAGGGGCAAGTCCTCGTGCTGCTGGGCAACTTGTAGGTGAAGCTGCCAAGGCTGCTTCCGGGATTGGTTTAGGAATTGCCGATGCCTTTGGGGCAAAGACTGGTCAAACTGCCGATGTCCGTTTGGAACGTCGTGGAGGTTATCGTGGAGAAACAAATCGTATCGTCGTTGATCAGGGTAGATCGCAAGGACAACAAATAGTTGGTGCAAATACTGGACAAATGCCACGCGAGGAACCGGGTCGCACTATGAGTGGAGTTTACACAATTAGCATTGCTGGATCAGATGGAACAGCCAGTAGTTATCAAGGCGCAACAAATGTGGAGATTTTTAAAGATGGACAAGTTTATAATGAACAAGCTGGAAGTATTCAGTATACGGGCTCAGTTAAATTTACTTCCATCAATGGTGAACAAAGATCTGGCCGTGGTGTCATTGGGTTAGCTAAAGAAATAGATTAACCCCAATTTTCCCTAGGTAGAAATCTACCTAGGGAATCCTTCTCCTAGTTATTATCTGCTAGACTTTCTTGGCGCAACCAGCCTTTCTACCAGTGGTCTTTTCTGAATTAAAACAATTAATAAAATTAGGCTAAACAAAGTATATTCCCAATAATTTTTTTTCATCAAAAAAATACTAATTGTTCCCACTAAATGTACAACTCTAAGGATGATAATTGGTAAAATATAATTAATGATGGTGATAATATTATTTAAGTTTGGTCGATGTTTGTTTTTGCTAGCTTTAATAATATTTAGAATGACGGGTGTGCAAGCAAAAATTACAAATAGAATTTGGAGAACAATTTTAGCAATTGGGTAATTAGTTTCTGCTAACATGATAATCTGAATTGAAGTTGCCGCAAGAAACAAGATTAAGATGATAACTAGCAAGCCCTTGGCGCTAATTAAATTTCTTTTGCTTGGTTTAGAAAACTTTGCACAAACTTCCCAAGTCATTAAAAAAACTAAAAAATAAGTAGACCATTTAAAGACTTCTGTTAAATCGATTTTTTCAGTTAGATTATTTAGAAAAGCATAATGAGGAATTAGAAAAATCAAATAGTCCAAAATTACTGTGCTAGTTAAAAAAACTTTCAGTCGATTTAGATATAGGAAATAGAAGAAGGCTAGATGATTATAGTAATTAACCTTTTGGACAAATTTCTGACGGCGTAGCTCCTCTTCCCAGGCTTGTACTTCTGGTGGCAGATTCTTTCGTTGATTTTCTTTCAGCATCTGCCGAATAACCTTCCCTCCGATCTCATCAAATAAACGTGCTAAGGGACTTTTCATTAAAATCGAACAGGAAATTAAAATTATTTGTTTTTATTAATCAGATTGATGAGGATCATTAATTGCCTTTTGTGTCACTCCATTTTATTGTTATCACAATTCATATGAAATCCGATCCACAATACTTAACAGTTACTAGGCTTTGCCAATATTATAATACCGTACTAGAGCAGTATTGCGGTACTGTTTATTTTGAGGGTGAAATCTCTAGTGTTAACATTGGAGCAAGGCATCATCATTATATCAAAATTAAGGATCAAAGCAGTGCGATTTCAGCAATCATCTGGGGCAGTTATGCCGAGACTTTAAAGTTTAAATTAGAAGTTGGGCAGAAAGTACTCTGTCAGGGACGTCCCCAAATTTATCCTGCCCGTGGGGACCTATCCACAATTATCACCAGTATTAAATTAGCTGGTCAAGGAGATCTACAACAAAAGTTTTTGGAATTGAAAGAAAAGCTCCAAGCCGAAGGACTCTTTGATCCCGCGCGAAAAAGAAAATTACCTTTTTTGCCAAATGCCATTGGAATTATCACTTCTGCAACTGGTGCCGTGATTCATGATATGTCTGTTAAATTTGCAGAACGGTATCCAAGTATTAAACTTTATCTTTATGATGCTCGAGTTCAAGGAGAGGGTGCTTACCGCGATTTGATTGCGGGACTGCAATATTTCAATCAGCAGAATAATGTTGATTTAATTATTCTAGCGCGTGGTGGTGGTTCATTAGAAGATTTGTGGAATTTTAATGAAGAAGCTTTGGTGCGAGCAATTTTTGCTTCTAATTTACCAGTTGTATCAGCAGTTGGTCATGAGCCTGATATTTCTTTGTCAGACTTAGTTGCTGACTTACGCGCTCCAACGCCTACTGCGGCAGCGGAATTTACTGTTCCTAAATTAAAAGATTTAGTTTTGAGCCTAGATCAACAACTTAATCGTCTAAATCAGTTTGAACGCTGGGTAATAAATTACTGGCAAAAATTTGAATATTTGTCAGAGAAATTTTTTAATTCTAAAAGTAATTATCTTCAAGCCCAACAGCAACACTTACAGCATTTTCAAAGAGTTTTAAAGTTAGTTGAACCTAGAAATTTAATCTCTAATAAGAAACAACAACTTGTGAATCAGCTTAAAAATTTAAATACCAATTATCAGAATATTCTGCAGATTAACCAAAGAAAATTTATAATCATTGGTAATTTAGCAGAGCGTTTTCGAAAATCATTAAGTACTCAACAGCAGTATCTTTTGGAAAAGGAAAAGCACCTAGCCGCTATTAATCCGATCAGTATTTTAGCTCGGGGTTTTAGTATTGTGAAGAATAAGGGCATTTATATTCGTTCAGTGAGTGAAGTAAGTGCAAATGATCAATTAGAAGTGCAACTAGCAAATGGCACAATTAATGTTATTGTAAAATAGAGACTATTATGGAAAAAAATATAAATATTGAAGGTTTATTAAAGCAGGACTTTGATAAGATTAAAGCAAAGATCAGTTTTGAAACAGGGACGGAGTTACTGGAAGAGCTGATTCAAAAAGTTGAATCTGGGGAACTTCCCTTGGAGCAGGCGGTTGCTTCCTATGAACTAGGGACTAAGCTTCATCAGCATTTGAAGGGATTATTAGGAGATGCGGAGAAAAAATTGGAGATTATTAAAGTAAAAGAGTAGTCCTAACTTTGTCACTTAATTTCAGTGATAGATATGTGATATAGTTTGTAGATGAGAGAAAAAGGCTTCACCTTAATTGAATTATTAGTAACTGTTGCCATCCTTGGTATTCTCGGGGCAATGGCAGTAGCCAACTATAACTCATATAAAGAACGACCGATTAATGTTGGTGTAATTAGTTTGATCAATAATCTTAGACTGGCGGTAGAGGCATCGCCTTATCGCAATCTTTACGCAGCAAAAACACCTTCTCAAGTTTCTATTAATTATCTTGCTGGGAATTTTGAGATCGGTATTCCTGGAAACCCTACCTGGCAACAAGCATTACCAGGATTGCCATTGCCTAAAGTGAGTCAGAATTTTCTATTATTTTCTGGATTAACTCATGATTATCGAATTGAGGCCTTTGACTGTGAGGACTATAAATTAAACCCGACTACATATCGTGGTTTTCAATATGCGTCAGAACATATGGCCGCAGGACATTCTAGTGAAATATCTGAATGGAGTTTTTATGGGTTTGAGGGTTATTGTTAAATATCACTTATCTACAACAGTCTTTGATTTTCTTCTTAGTAGTTCACAATGAATAATCATGCCAAAAAAAATAGCGTTAAAACCAGAAATGCTTGCTTCTGATTCCCCTTTACTGACACCTATTATAATTAACAACGATCCAATAATCAGGAAGAATAACTCTGCAGCAAATAAGTTTGGGGTTGATATCAGGTGTTTTGTTTTAGCTTTATCCTCTCCAAGGATCAGTTTTTTGGCGATGATAAAGAAGCTGTATCCTATAATAGCTGGCACAGCGAGCATTATCAGAAATATACCTAATTTTTCTGGCTCACTCGGAAAATTTGGCGTGAATAAGCGAGAGAGGATAAAGAGCATTGCTATCAAGCATGTCATACTAACAGCTGCTGACAGAATTCCAACAAATATCATTATGAATCTTGGTGGCTCATTTTCGTACATAGTTGGCAAGATTTTATACCAATAAATTGAATCACTACGTCAGGAGTATCTAGGCCTTAATTCCTATTACTTCGTAATAGAATTAAGAGTAAGGCCAATAAAATAAATTACTTCGTAATTCATTTTAAATGCACTTTCATGTTACTAATTGTGCCGATGGCACAATTAGTAACATGAAAGGCCCGAGTGGGAGTCGAACCCACGAATGATGGTTTTGCAAACCATTGCCTTAGCCACTTGGCGATCGAGCCGATACTCTATAGAGTATATAAAAATTCTAATTTTTAGCAAATCAGATAAATTTAAATTTAATTGCCCAGCTCTTGGCTGAAGATTTTACTCCTTGGTCAGTGGACAGCAGATTATTAATAAAAAATGTCTAATACCCACACTCACAACTCCCAATTTGATCCCTTAACAAGTATTTTTGGTGAAAAAGCTGAAATTATTTGTAGTTTAATGGCGGGAGCATTACTGACAATCGGTTATCTAATTGAGACTTTTTTTGAACTTCCCAAAATTATCAGTTTAACTTGTTACCTATTTAGTTATTTTTTAGGTGGATATTACACAATGCGTGAGGCAATTCACGCGCTTAGTCATGGTAAATTTGAAATAGATTTTTTAATGATTGTGGCGGCAATTGGTGCTGGAATTTTAGGAGCTTGGTCTGAGGGAGCATTATTATTATTTTTATTTAGTATGGGTCATGCTTTAGAGCATCGCGCATTGGACAAAGCTAAAAAATCAATTGAGGCTCTTGCCGGCTTAGCTGCTAAGACTGCACTTTTAAAAGTTGGTAGTGAGATTAAAGAAGTTTCTGTTCAAACATTAATTCCTGGAAATGTAATTTTAGTAAAACCAAATACAAAAATTGCGGCTGATGGTTACGTGCTCTCAGGAAGCAGTACCGTGAACCAAGCTCCAATTACAGGCGAAAGCATGCCAGTCGATAAGACGGCAGTGCCAGATGCTCAGGTAGAGCTGTCTAAAGTTACTAATCTTGATGCGAAATATCGAGTATTTGCAGGAACAATTAATGGTAATTCTTCCTTAGAAGTTGTTGTTACAAAGCTATCCGCTGATTCCACACTCTCTCGCCTAATTAAGATGGTCAATGAGGCTCAACAGCAAAAATCAGATACACAAATTCTAACTGATAAAGTCGAAACTTATTATGTCCCAGCACTCCTATTTCTTGTTGTCTCACTTTGCTTGGCATTCCTTGTAATTGATGAAACATTTGCCGCCAGTTTTTATCGGGCGATTAGTGTGCTAGTTGCGGCAAGTCCTTGTGCTTTAGCAATTGCAACTCCCAGCGCTGTTTTGAGTGGAATAGCTCGCGCTGCTCGTGATGGTGTCTTAATTAAAGGGGGGCGTCCATTAGAAGAACTTGGTCGACTGACAGCTCTGGCTTTAGATAAAACTGGAACATTAACTGAGGGAAAACCAAAATTGACTGACATAATTCCTTTTAATAATACTTCAGAAGCTGAGTTATTAAAAATAGTTATAGCAGTAGAAAGCCTTAGCAATCATCCCTTAGCTAAAGCAATTGTTAGCGCTGGAAAAGTAAAGCTTGGAAATTTAGAGATTCCGATGGCTACCGAATCTCAAGAAATTAATGGTAAAGGCTTATTTGCTCACGTTGAAAAGCAAGAAGTTTATATTGGAAATTTAGAATTATTTACTAGTGGAAATTTACCTCAGCCAAGTTCCGAGATCTTAATTCAAATGCAAACCCTGCAAAAATCAGGGCGAACTTCCATGTTAGTAATGTTTGCAGGGAACTATATTGGATTACTGGGGATGATGGATGTGCCTCGTGCGGAAGCTAAAGAAGTTATTACTCAGCTAAAAACTTTGGGTATTAAAAAAATTATTATGCTCACAGGAGACCATCAAGAAGTTGCCGAGGCAATTGCTAAAAGTGTTGGCATAACAGATGTCTATGGAAGTTTACTACCAGAAGAAAAAGTGATCGCTGTTAAAAAATTGCGGGAAACTGAAAAGCAATTAGCAATGGTTGGTGATGGGGTTAATGACGCTCCGGCGATGGCTAATAGTACGGTAGGAATTTCTATGGGTGCTGCCAGTAGTGATGTCGCTTTAGAAACTGCTGATATTGCCTTACTAGGTGATAATTTAAAATTACTACCTTTTGCTATTGGACTTAGCCGTAAAGCACATCAAATTATTCGACAGAACCTCGTGATTAGTTTGGGAATGGTAGCAATTTTATTACCATTAACAATTTTTGATATCGCGACGATTGGCCCCGCGGTGATCGCCCATGAAGGATCCACAATCATTGTAGTCTTAAATGCTTTAAGGCTACTTGGTTATCAGAAACAATAGCTTATTGCTCTAGCTTATGGATCACCTGTGGAATACCAGCATAAAGATTTAGATCATTAAATATAAATTGATATTCGCCAATTTTAATCCCAGATTTAATTTTTGAAATTGGATCTGCCTCAATTAGTCCCATGGCCAGTAACTTCATCGCATAATATCCTAAATCAGCATTGAGGTAGGGATCTTTGTGGTATTTCGCTTGGAATTTCTCAGTAAATGTTTGATCAAAAGCAGATCGTTTACTGTAATAAATATTTTTAAAGGGAGTTAGATCTGCTAGTTTATCTCGTTGAACATCCGTGGCAATTGAGTTGGTGATAATATTTAAATCTGTCAGCCCAGCTTCTTTCAGTTTCTTTAGAATAGTTGCCAGACCAGCTGGTTGTCCATCAACATAAACAACATCAGGATTTAGTTTCTTAAGTTTTAGTATAATATCACTAGCATTAGGAATATTAATGTCAGTATATTCTAGTTCTCCCACAAACTCTCGTCCTTCTTTAGAAAAAATAGCTTTCATGCTCTCGGCCAGCGTCGCCCCAAAACCCGAAGTGTAGCGAATGATGGCTCCCTTCTTCCAGCCTTGTTTAAGAATTAATGGTTCATAAATATTAATCCATTCACGAAGATCTCCTTGGAGTAGAAAATAGTTTTCCCCTAAGACAACATCTTTATTATATAGAGTTTCACAGGAGATTAACGGCAGTTTATCTTTTTCTGACTGCTTCACGATCGAATTAATCCACCATGAACCACCGAGAATCCCTTGCACCTGATTAATATTTTTTAATTTGCTGTATGCCAGAGCTGTATTCTTAGGCACAGATCCATCATCCTCAACTTGTAAATCAATCATGATACCTTGAGTCTGAAGTTCATCTACTGCCAGCTTCGCACCTTCTAGCACTGCTGTACCATAATTGGCAGCAAAGGAACTTAAGGAGCCAATGAAGCCAATTTTTATTTGCTTAGAATTTGTTTTTTCTTCAGCCCAAGTAGCTCTTGGACTTGGTGTAATAATTAGGAAAGTTAAAACAATTCCTAGTAGTAATTTATTCATAGGGGGACTTTTAAAGTTGATCTTTAATGAACTTATCAGATTCAATCATAAATCACATTAAAAAATATTAATCTATTTTTGCAACTTAAAACTTTAAAAACCGATTAAATAGACATTACGCAGAAAGTGTCATGAACTTATTTGACTATTTACTTCCAAATCGATGCCTAATTTGTAATTTTGAATGCTCTGCAAGTTTGTGCGCACAGTGTTATCCTGAAGTAATTAATTATCAGCTAAAACGTTGCCCCAAATGTTTTCGAGTCTGGGAATTATTTGATGAGCGAGAAATCTGTGTGAAATGTCAGTTAAATCCATCTTTAATAACTAGGCGCAGATTTCTTTGGAACTATGGAGCTGTGACCAGAGATTTTCTAAATACTTTAAAGTATCGACCGAGTCGTAAGCTTTGTCAGATTGCTGCTGAAATTCTAGCTAGGCACCAAAGTAATTTATATCCTAATTATTCTTGGGATTATAAACTGGCTATACCCAGTGATCGGAAGATGCTTTGGAAGCGTGGATTTAACCAAGTCGAGTTATTAATTAAACAACTAAAAGGTCAGGATCTAACGCCACAAATTCAACACCTTGGATACCATGCCCCGCAATCTAAATTAAATCATCAACAGCGTCTGCAAAACGTTGCGCAAATCTTTAAATTGAAAGGTCGTTTGGACGGTAGCAAAGTATTACTAGTTGATGATATGGTAACAACAGGTGCAACAGTAGAGGCAATTAGCAAGGTGCTAAAGCAAGCTGGGGTTCAAGAAATTTATTTATTATCATTATCATCAAAATATTAAACCAAATATGAATGATCAAAAATTTACAGAATTAGTTGAGATTTTTAAGAGACTTCGTGACCCAGAAAAGGGATGTCCTTGGGATATTAAGCAGACTCATGAGTCCTTAGTGCAATATTTAATTGAAGAGAGTTACGAGTTAAAAGATGCCATTCAAAATCAGCCAGATAAAATCCAAGAGGAGCTAGGGGACTTGTTATTACAAGTAATGCTTCATAGCCAGATTGCTAGTGATGAGGGGCGTTTCTCTGTTTACGAAGTTATTTCAACTTTATCAGAAAAACTAATTGAGCGTCACCCGCACGTTTTTGGAGAGTTAGTCGTTAAAGATGCGGAAGAGGTCAAGAAAAATTGGGATAAAATTAAAACGGATAAAAACAAAACTAGTCGCTTAGCAGGCATTCCTAAATCTGCTCCAGCTCTATTTCAGGCGGAGTTGATTGGAAAAAAAGTTGCTGCTGCTAATTTTGACTGGGAAGTGGTCAGCGAGATTAAGGTAAAGATCAAAGAGGAATTATTAGAATTCTTAGAAAGTGAACCTGGTAGTGCCCATGAATTTGAAGAGTTTGGGGATCTTTTGTTTACCTTGGCGCAGTACAGCCGCAAATTAAAATTTTCGGCAGAAGACTCCTTGCTTGCTGCCTGCACAAAATTTACAAAACGCTTTCAAGCAATGGAATTAATAGCAGGTCAAGATTTATCAGAGTTGCCTAAAGCGGAATTAGAAAAACTTTGGTCAAAAGTAAAACTTGCAGATTGTGGGAAGTGAACTTGATCAAGACTTGGCAGGCTTGCAGAGTTAGTTAGCCTCCAAAACGAATTATAAAAAATATGATCAAGTTTTAGGTTTAAAAGCGGATTGTTAACCTTCCAAGTTTTAACAAAGCCTTTTCCCCAGAGAACATCCTTAGTCCTTTCTTTTGCTGTAAACCAATTATAGCAAAGACTATGTGGCGTAGCTAAGAAGCTTCCCACAACTATCTGTGGCTCTTGGCTATTCTTAACTACAGTTGCCAGTCTGCGACAGTAGGCTTTATTATTATGAAAATTACTTTCAATTAATGGGCTTAGTGCGTTAAAGAAAATAAAATTGGTGGTAATTGTTTGATTAAGTCTAATTTTAGCGATCAAATAATTAGGTAGCTCCTGCTCCTGATCAAAGTTTTGCTGGATATCCTCTAAGTCTAGTTGGCTAAAGATTAGTAAATCAAAATCATGTTTCTTGTAGTGTAAGACATTAATCTGCTCTGTGGTTTTAAGAGTTTGAATTAAAGCCAAGCTAATCGTGGGATTATAGTTTTTGAGCAAAATTAAATTTGCTTGGCTATTTTTAATCTGCTTTTTTAATTCTTCTAAAGAATCTAGCGATCCTAACTTTGCAAAATAAATATTAACTTTTGGTTCTTCAACTCCTGATGAGAACGGGGGATTTTCTGGATAGAAATAGAAATTTTTAATATCTGCAAAAATACGATAATCAAGAACTAGCATCAGAGTAAGGCTAATTAGTAGGGATGCCTTTCTAAACTTTAATAATTTATAAAATAGGAATGCAGTTAAGATTAATTGAAAGCTTAGCAAATAGCCTTGTAGATTAGTGGCAATGTCGAGAAAGAAAGAAACTGGCGGAGCGTATGTTGCCAGGTTAAGAAACAGAGAGACACTAATAGCTAATAGGATTAAGATTTTTTCCAATCAAATACACCTTTTCGCCAAACATAGATTAACCCAACGACTAAAACACCAATGAAACTTAAGACTCCTGCGAAAGCACTCCAGCCAAGGTTTAGAATATTTACTGCCCAAGGGTACATGAAAACAATTTCAATATCGAAAAGAATAAATAGGACAGCAATTAGATAGAAATTAATATTAAAACGAGTTTCGTTAACAGATCCAACTGGGTTAGATCCACACTCAAAGGGGCCTTGCTTAGTTTTAGTTTTATTTTGTGGGCCTAAAAAGATTGATAATAACAACATAGTTATTAGAAACCCAGAGGTGGCAATAATAAGAGTTAGGATACCAGCATATTCGTTCATGCCTTGAATATAATTTTAGCTGTTAAATCAGTCAAGGAAGGCAAATTGCTGATAAATTATAGTCATCCCAAAAAATAATTTCCGTTAGGAAATTATAAAACACATCATGACTATAAAAGCGACCAGAGGGAGCCAAAAGACAAATAGTAAACCCAACTAGAAAAAACAGAGTTAAACCAAAGGTTTATCTATAAACTTAAATCCTTCAATTACTTCGGGGTGAAAAATAAAAATACTGAGATAGTATATAGGCAACATATTTTTCGGAAAGCCTTTTTTGGGTTTACTATATCAGTAAATTCGCACACTGCTCCGAAGTATCTCATAACAATATCACTTATGACTCCAACTACCGCTACATTAATGAAAAGATTAACTTTGCCGGGAGCGGTACTCCTTACTTCTGCCAGTCTTGGAGCTTTGGATTTAAAGGATCTACCAGATGCTGTGACTAGTTCCTTTGCTCAGCATTCCCTTAATCTTGCTTTTGATACACCAATTAAGAATATCTTTTCTGGGGTAGGGGTAACTACAGGACTACTCGCGGTCATCCTAGTTGGTGCTGTTTGGCAAGCAGAAAGACGAAGTAACTATTAAAGTTTAACCTTAGATCCGCATTCCTACAGATTTCACTCTAAAATTAAAGTAATTACTAGTTTTTTTTAAGTACAATTACTCATAATCTTTTTGTTGTTTTGTATTATGAAAAGCATTACTCTAAATTTTTATCACTAAATATTTATAAAGTTACTATCAAATGAAGAACCTACTGCTACTTTTCTTGGCAACTTTTCTTGCTACAAGTCTTTTGGCCCAGCCAGAGATAAAAATTGGTGCAGTCCTACCGCTTAGTGGTGATGCTCAAGCTTTTGGTCAAGAAGCACGGATGGCATTGGAGCATTCATTGGCAGATTTCCCCAATAAAAAATTTAAATATAAATTAATTTTTGAAAATGATCAGTTATCTCCGGCGAAAGCGTCTCTTGCTGCTAAAAAATTATTAGATATTGATGGAGCTAAAATAATTTTTTCTAACTGGTCTTATGGTGGGAATGCTGTTGCAAGTACGCTTAAAAATAAACCTGCCATTAATTTAGCCTTTGCCTGGGATCAGCAAATCTTAGCTGTGGCTGATAATAATTTTATTATTTCTGGTGCTCCGGAACGTTTAGCTAAAGCTATTATTCAAAAGATTCAAGCTGAAGGTGGGAAAAGTATTATCTTAATTGGTTTCCAAGAAGCTGGAGTAGAGTTCTCTTTTAATGCACTAGAAGCCTATGCTAAAGAAAATGGAATTAGCGTTTTAAAGAGAATTGAGACTAATCCCGCAGAAATTGCCGATTATCGTAGTCTTTTAACACAAGCAAAATCTTTAAAGCCAGATTATCTAGTTACTTGTTTAATTTATCCTCAGATGTTGGAGCTTTTTAAGCAAATGAAAATTTTAAAAGTTGATCTGCCCGTTAGTAGTATTGGCCAAGCACCTTTTGCTCCCGAATTTAAAACAATTCTTCCTAAAGTTTGGTGGTCTGTAGATTATCAAGCAAATGTTCAAGATTATCAGAAAATTAGAGAGCGAACGGGATTACAGGATTTTAGTGGCTATCCATCATACTACGAAGCGTTACGCGCCATTCTTACAATTATGGAACGTGCCCCGTTAGATGCTATTCCGACAATTGAAAAAATCAGAGAAGACTTAGCAAGCTATCAACAAGAATCCTCTCTGCTGGGTAAGATTTATTATCAGAATCGTCACCTGCAAAGTGAAAATGTTGGCTTAGTTGATCAGTTAATTCGGTATAAGCCAAATTAATATTTTTTCATAACTTGTCTTGTAGAGTTAAGAGAGCAATTTGTTAATCTATTTTAAGCTAATTAGTTATTTATTACCTAAAAAACTAGATATTAGTTTGTTAGGTTATTTAATTATGTTACTTTTTAGTAATGCTTCAGCTTGAACAACGTTTTTCACGAACCCCACAATTTACAGATCAACCGCTCGAAGTTAATTTTATCCGTCATGGCTTATCAGCTGGTAACTTTGTTAAGAAGCTTGTTAAGGAAGGAAAATTATCTGGTGAGAAACTTGCTCAACTACTGGAATTACTCCGAATTGATTGGGATATTCCCTTAGTGCCTGCTGGAATTAAAGAAGCCCAGGAAATTGGACTGCGATTAAAAGATGATCCTTTTTTTGATCCAAAATCAATTGATGTTGTTGTGGTAGCAAATTATCGTCGTGCCCGTGAAACCGGCTATGAAATTATCAATGCTGCCGGAATAGATCCTAAGAAAGTTATCGAATTAAATCCCACGATTGCAGAACGGGATTGGGGAGATCATCATTTACAAGAAGCTGAAAAAATCCTTCGTGCTGAAAAGCTAAGAATAGAAGATCCTTTTTGCTGGTCACCAACGGATGGTGAGAATATGAGATTTGCACGCGAGCGTGTTCATCATGTATTTGGAACCTTTAATCGGCGTTTTGGTGGAAAACGAGTTTTAGCTCTTAGTCATGGAGAATTTATTGTTTCAGCTAAGTCGGAAATCTGTCGAATTTATGATCAAGTTGCTTTTGGTCAGCTGATACAGCAAGGTATTCCCAACTGTGGCTTAGTGCAATTTTCTCGCTTAAGCCCAGAGGGAGTTGAATCCAAAAGATATTCTCATATTCGACAATTGGCGGTAAAGTCTGCAGCTCATCAGGGAGATTGGTCAGGGGCCTGGCAGGAAATACAGCATCCTAAATATGATCTAAGTAATATTCGTGCTCCCGCAACAGATCGTTCTAAGGCAATCTTAGAATTGCTTGAAGAATTTTTATAATAATATTTTTGGGAAGTTTAGTGCCGAGCTCCTGTGTAGCGTAGTGTTTCTACTCCACCGTTGGTTTGTTCAATTAGGGACATGTTGTCGCGGTCGAATTGCATTTTCATAACATTTCCCTGATCATTAAAGCTGTCTGTTACTGTTACAAATCCTGTTGTATTTAAAAAGATAAATAATTGTTTGCCATTAGGATTAATGTGTTGCTTGATTGCCGCCTGGCAAACCTGACATGGAAAACATCTCTGTTGATTGACCTGCGGATCGGGGTGGGGATTATAACTTCCTGAAAATAGGATCATTCCATCAATTAGCCCTTGAGGTTTTTTCTTGAGCATTTCACTCATGGAAGCACGTTCACCGCAGAATCCTTGACCATTATTTCCGTAGTAGATATTTGTTCCGGCGTAGATATGAGATCCCCCCAGAATCGCCGCTCCGTAAGCAGTTCCCCCAGAAGCAGAACGATGATGTTTAGCAAAGGCAGAGGCTAAGATTGCTTTATGGTAAGCAGACTTAAGACGTTTTTTTTCAAAACTAGGATCAAAATTTGTAGCGATGATATCGTAGAGGGCATCAAAATCAACGTTAGTAATTTGTTCAATAACAGCAGGAGCTACAGCCCGGAGCAGGTTATCTAGTGAAAGATCTTTTCCGCTAAATTTTTCCCTAGGTAGGATACTTTCTAATTTTCTCATCATATGGGAAGGCGATGCTGGATCTGCTTGGAAGGAAGGATTGCGCGCAGTTAGTACGTCGGTTGAACCGACTTGAATATTTCTTCCGTTATCGATTAATTTAATATTATGAACTTCATGGTAAAATTCGCAAAGCATTAGATCTTCGCCACCCTCAATACAATATCCATTTTGGGACAATGTCAGCACTACAAGTTTACTTCTAGTCGCATGGTTGTAAGAGCCTGAAGTTAGTATTTCTCCAAAGGCAGTCATGCCAAGTGGTAAGTCGGCAGTACCCATCCCACGCTGAACACGAACACCTGCAGAAATTTTTCCATCATAAGTTATTAAACATAGTCCGTACTTTAGATGATGTGGATCAAATGCTTCACCAAAGCTTGTCTCTTTAGAATTAATACAATTCATTAAAGCTTGTTGAATTGTAAGATCAGGAACCTGATGACCAAAAATTTTATGAAGTTGGTTTTGAAGCTGTGCTACAAGCGGGGGAGTAATCAGTGGAGATCTACTGATTCCACCAGAGAATTTTTCACCTTCAAATGGAGCAAACAGTTGGTTATTAGGTGCAAATATCATAGAAAAATTTTTTCTTTAGGAAGTAGATAATTATAGGGGATACTAGTTCTTAGTCAAAAAAACGAGATCCTTATAATGTAGGTAATCTCTTAAATGTGGAGGTTTCAATAAAAAAAATACTTAAATCTTTTATATTTAGTCAATTGGGGATAACGATTTGTGCAAGGCTAAGTCAGTCGCCCTAAGCTTTAAAAGACAAATAAATAAAGCTAGCGCCAGTCTGAGTTTGAGGGGAGAAGTTTTCGATTATGGCTGAAATTAAGGTTGGGGAGAGTTTCTGGATATCTTTTCCGCTCCCTAAATCCTGTCCAATAAAAGTTCCAGTGTCTGTTTTAGAAATAACAATTGGAATCCCAGTGCTTAATTTAGCACTAAAAGCGACAGCATCTAATCCTAAGCCACCACCACTGCTGCTAAAGTGCTGAAAGATTTTACTAAGTTCTGCCGAGCGAATTGGATTCCCACGAAATCCTGGAGACCTCTCATTTCCATCATAAACACCTAGCCCATCATCAATTACACCTAAAACTCGGACTCCCTCAATCTTCATTGCCTTGCAGAGTACCTGCTGACTGGCAAAACGTTTAGCATTTCGAAGATACTGATGAAGTATAAAATGCTCTGTCGTAGTGAGATCACTAATCTCTGGTTCAATTTGAAATGCTAATTGAATGCGCTCAATTTTGGAATGACCAGCTGTTGTGCAATGTCGATAACGACTGACATAGATATCCTTAGCAGGTGCTAAGTCTGCAAATTCTTTGATTGCAACATATCCTTGAAAGTTAGACATCCCTTCACTTAGGATAAATCCGATTTGTTTAATTAAGGTTTGATAAAGTGGCAAGTTTTTTATGATCTTTGGTAAGCATAATTCTTCCACTACTTTTAACATGGTCTCGCTTCGTGATTTGCTATTTAGTTGTTCAATTAAGCTTTCAAAGGCTGCTAGGAAGATTGCTAAATTGGTTCTAATATCATGCCCTGGTATCTCCAAGGCAATTCTTAAATGATCTGGATAATTCCCTGTTAATTTTTCTAGCTTCTTAGTTTTCTTTTCGCTCCAAGTGATAATTTTAGCAGTAACTTCTTTAATTTCATCGCAAAGCTTTTCTAGCTGGTGAAGCGATTTTTTCTTTTTAAGACCAAGAACTTCTTTGGAGGCATTTTCAGCTAAGCAAATAAACTCTGGAATTGTTGGAAATTTTGGACTGTCTAGTAAGATCGTAAGTCCTTTTTTAATTGCAACTTGAACCTGCGGTGGGTATTCCGAATGTTTTAAGTGTAGACTTTTCAGTTCGATTGGTCTTAAAGATTTATTAGGCTTAGGGGTCATATTTAATTAGAGTCTTATTCTCAGAGCTTTTGTGACAAGATGTTACTTAGTTCTAGTTCTTAATCAAGAAGGCCATCTGTGTAATCTATTAATTATCTTAGTATAATTGGCAGTTAGCTATTTTAAAGCCTCGGCTCCTTCTTTGAAATTAAGTAAAGCCACAGAAAATTTATATCAGAGTTGCATCTCTTGCTGAATTAAATAAGTAAAGTTGTTCTCATAGCAACATATTGAAAACTTTAACGATATTTTACGAAGTAATTTAAGCTTCAATATTTCATATTGAAAATATGTATTTAAATATGTATAATAAATATGTCACCAACCATCCTCCGAACAAAGAATATCAGGATAGTCATTTATTTTCATGATCATGACCCACCACATATTCATGTCTATGGAGCTGGTGCTAAAGCTAAGTATTGAATTGATTCTTTAGAATGTCTTTATTCGGAGGGGTTTTCGGAGAAAGCTTTGCAGCAAATTCGTGATTTTTTAGAAGACAAAAAACTTTTTTTACTAGACACTTGGCATGACTTTCAAGAATAAAAAAATCACTTTTGGTAATGTCGATCTTCCGATTGATGAATTTGAACCAAAAAATGTTAAGATTCGAATTACTACAATGCTTGATGAAAGTATTCTCAATGCTTTAAAAGTACTTGCTAAAAAAAATGGTCAAAAATATCAGACTCTAATTAACTCTATTCTTAAAAACTTTATCCAGCAGAATCTTTCTACAAGAAATCCTAGAGATTTTGAAGCTAGAGTTCGAAAGATTGTCAGAGATGAATTAAAGAAACGAGCCTAAACAGTAACCAAATTTTTAAATAATTGAACTAGTTCTGGATCCGCTCGGTTATTACTATTCTTCGCCCAAGTCAGATATTCCATGATGTATCCTCTCCTCGATTGAAAATCTTCTGATTTGCTTATGAAGACTCCCTTTAAAACTCCCATTCGATTAAATTTACGAGCAGATTCTAATCTTTTGCCTTGATCTAGATCACTGACCCATTTTTCTTGATCTAATTCATCAAGTAGTCTGGTGATAAGTTCGGGGAAAGTTATTTGAGGAATTCCTGATTGTTCTGAGAAATATCTTTTAAAATCTTTTTTAGTTTTTAAGACATCTCCTTCTGAGGTTACAATCCGAGGAGCTAAAAAGTTCGCCGTAGGTTCTAAGCTTAATCGGACAGTGGCATTTTCTTGTCTAAAATAACCGCGATCCACCAGAGTCGCACCAACTAATTGACTAATTTTAAATTGACCTTGATGTGGGTCGACAATGAATCTTTTATCTAGTTTTTCCCATGTAGTAACTGCTTCATTGATGATCGCCCAGGCACAGGACTCTTCTAGTTCTGCAGTAGAGCGATAATCAGTAAAGAGGTAGTAGGGAGCATCTTCTAGGAGTTTTGTCGGGCATTCTTCCCAATGAGCACCAGGGTAGTAACTACCACAACTGGCAATCCTAGAGTCCGCTAGTAGGATCGGGGGTAATACTGGATTATCAAGAATAACAGCGGTAATATAATTAATTAGTTCATGAAATAGCGTATTATAATCAGCCGCAGTTTTATCAGTAATTTTAATTACGTATCTATAAGGGTTATCCCTAAAGGTATCTTCCCCTTGAGTTACTAACCAAGTCCCTCTTGTTTGACCGTTATTTAGTGGTGAATAATGAATGGGAGATCTTCTGGCAAACCATTGATAGTCATAGCAAAATTCAGAAATACGTAGATCGGTTTTGAAGAGTTCTTCGTAAATTGTTTTTAAAAATTGATCATTACTTAGTAGTGTTTGCAGATGTACTTCATCTTGAGCGAGACGTTTTTCGATTGGTACTTGTTTTGGCCCTGCAAACATTTTGATGTTTTATTGGAATATCTAATTTTCTTAAAAAATACTTGGCTTAAGACTCAAAAGGTCAACCAAGTCTAGTTCGCTGTTAGTCGGTTATGCAATAATTGTTTTGGATGTAGCATTTTAGATCCAAATTAAGATAATAAGATTGCTTTTTGCCAAGAAGTAAACGATAAATCTATCTTACAGTAAGAATTTAGAACTTGAAATTCTTCAAAAAAATTAGCTAAATTAAATATTTATCTCTTAAGGTTTGCCCTGTGGAACTAGTTTATAAGCCAAAGAGGATTTTAATAACTGGTGCGCGTGGCCGTGTTGCTTCCGCCTTGGATCATTTCCTAGATTTATCAGGTGCCATTAAAAAATTATATTCTCGCGTAGGTTCACAGATTTATAACCCCTTAACTGATCTGCTAACGGGGAAAGAAATTCGCAGAGGTGATGTTATTTTACATTTTGCTTGGAGTACTCTCCCGCTAAGTGCTGAATTATTAAGGTCGGAGGAGAAAAGTGTTGATATCATACTTCTAGAAGATCTGCTTAAGGCCATTTTAGCTTCAGGTGCTATTACTGGCGTTCATTTTATTTTCATTTCAACCGGTGCTGTATACGGGGAAGCCACGGACACTTCAAGTAATGAAAAGTGTCGACCAACTCCGAAAGGGAGATATGCCTGTGAAAAATTATTTGCAGAGAATATTATTAGAGAATTTTCAGAAAAAACAGGACTCGCTTATACAATTTTAAGAGTTTCTAATCTTTATGGATTTTCCTCTCCAAGTATTAGGCAGCAAGGTATTGTGCCTAAGTTAATAGCAAATGGAATAAACTCTCAGAAAATTACTGTTTGGGGGAATGGTGATGCACGGAAGGATTATCTACATATCCATGATTTTACATCAGCTCTAAAGCAGATCATTACCAAGAAATTAGTAGGCACTTTTAATATTTCCTATGGTAATTCATTCAAACTAAGTGATTTAATCTGCAAAGTCGAAGATCTCTTATCTAAAAAAATTATCATTGATTACTGTCCGGCGATGCCTTGGGATATTCTTGATAATCGAATTGATAATCAGATGTTTTGCGATCAGGCAGAGTGGATGCCATTAGTTACTCTTGATGAGGGACTGATTCAAACTTTTGGCTTACTAAATGAGTTAGAACAGCAAGTCTTATGACAATTGATTTGAAGCAGAAGCACGTCCTGCTTGTTGTTCACCAGTTTTTTCCTAAATTTCGTTATGGAACCGAAAAATATACCCTCGATCTGGCGCATGGTTTAAAAGAGCTCAGCTATCAAGTTACAGTTTTAACAATGTCTGACAATCAAGATGCCGGTAATGTGGCACCCTATACTTCATATCAATACGAAGGAATTAATGTTATTGCAATTAATCACGTAGAACAGCCGCTATCTAGATTTGGGCAGAGCTACACCAGAAGTAGTTTTCACCATCTTTACCGAGAAATTTTAAGAGAGCTAAAGCCAGACATTATTCATTGTTGTCATTTGCTGAATCACTCTTTAGCCTTTTTAGATGTTGCCAAGTTTTTTGGTGTACCAATTGTTAAAAGTTTAACTGATTTTTGGTTAATCTGTTGGACAGGGCAATTGATTACACATGGAGATAATAAAAATTGTTCTGGCCCAGGAAAAAATTCAGTAAACTGTGTTGATGATTTTTTTAATCGTAAAAATATTTATAGTAATTCTAAGTTTTTTAAATGGCTTCTAGAATTGACCTTTGAGACTTCTTTTAGAAAAACTCTATTACAATTTGTTTCCTTATTCCCCAAAAATCTACGGGAACACTTAATGCCTGGTTATGACGAAATTAAATTTAGAAATAATTTGATTAAAGCTCACGTGGAGTGCGTTCAGAAGTTTTTAGTTCCGACTAAATTTATGGCGGAAAGATTTACTAGCGAAAATTATCCTAGTGAAAAATTAATTAGTCTAAGTTTCGGCATTTCTCAACCAAGTGATTCTGAAATAAAGGCTCTAGCTAGTAGATTTGAACTTAGTAACTTGGCAGAAAGAAGCTTGCGGGTAGGCTTTATTGGACAGCTGATGCCACACAAAGGGGCGGACTTACTGATTCGAGCTTTTAAAAAGATTACAGCTCCGCAGATCTCTTTAGTAATTTATGGGGATTTAGCCATGAGTTCCAGTTATTCAGAATTGTTAAAGCAGCTAGTGGCTGAAGATGCCCGAATTTCATTTGCTGGAACATTTAACCATGATCATATCTATCAGATTTTAAGCGAAATAGATTTATTGGTGATTCCATCTATTTGGCAGGAGAATTCTCCACTTGTCTTATTAAATGCCTTAGCCTCCAAAACGCCTGTTGCTATATCTAATGCCAAAGGAATGACGGAATTCGTGGAAGAGGGGCGACAAGGTTTTATTTTTGAAATGGGGGATATCGAGGGAATTTATAAAATCTTAAATTCTGCTTTAGAAAATCCCGAGCTACTTGATCAATTAGCAAATAGTCATCCGGGGTATCCGATTTCCAAACTGGAATACACAAAGTCAGTTGCTACCATTTATGAAGAGCTACTCATTAGTCATGATGAGCAAGATAGTGCACAAAGCCACTAGCGTATTGGCCATTAGATACAGCTCTCCCGATCTCCGGGCTTGATTCTAGGTATTTAGTTTCATTAAATTTAGGTCCCGGTAGTAAGCCTTGCTGTAATCCAATTTTTAAAAAATGCTCAAAAGGACTGGCAAGAGATTGTTCTCTAATCTCTCGTTGTACATGACCATATTCTTTTAGATACCATTGCTGATCAAAATATCTATTTGGGGAATAATCTAGATTTACTCCAACTGAAACAAAATGCTGAGCGCCACAAATAAAAGTTTTTGATTTTAAAAAACTATTTAGATCTTTATTTGTTTTTCGATACCATTTTTCATCAAAGAGTATGTTAGGACTGCGATCTTCACTTACTCCAATTTTTATATAGTGCTCAAAGGCATTTTTAAATTGATTATTCTGGATAGCAGGTAGGACATCTTGGTATTTATTTAAATACCAAGCTTCTTCAAAGTAAAATTCACTAGGTAAGAAATCCGTCCATTCTTCATGGTTTCTGAGGTATGGTTTGATAAATTGATTAGAATTTAAAATAAAATTATTTTTATTTTTTAAATAAAGTGGGTGGCGATCAATAAAACTAGAAGGCGAAAGATTTTTTTTAGCGCCAATATTTAAAAAGTGTTGTAAGGGAGTATCAATATTAAAAGCATTCATTTCCAGCTGAACTTCAGGATACTTAGAGCAGTACCATTTGGAATCAAATAGCTGTGAAGAACGACGACCTTCATAGGAGCCAAACTTTATAAAATGGTTAATGCCACAAGGCATCACACCTTCGTTAATAGCCCGCCTAACATCGGGGTATGTTTTTTTGTACCATTTCTCTTTAAAAAGAAAATTGGTATCTCGTCCTTCTTTCATTCCAATTTTGAAATAATGATCTAAGCCATCAATAAATAACCCAGCATTGATTTTTTTTTGAATATCGGGGTAATTCTTAAGGTAGCAAATTTCATTAAATGCAAAATCAGCAGCTATGACATTGTTATAGGATAACTCTTGTTTATCTTTCTCTGCTAAGTAATGAGAAAAAAGAGAGGGGTATTTTCCTGAATTAATTTCTTTTAAGGCATCGGGATAAATACTTAGATATTTTTGATTGTCAAAATTCGGTCCTGGGTTATAGCCTAAATTAAAGCCAGATAGGACAAAATGCTCATAGGCATTTTTAAAGATTCCTTGCTTAATGTTTTCTGCGACCTGAGGGTATTGATTTAAGTACCAAGTGGGATCAAAAAACTCGGAAGTGGCTCTTAATTCTGTTGCTCCAAAATGAAAGTAATGCTCGGCTCCACTGATAAAATCCTTTTTTTTGATTGCCTGAGCTACATCTGGATTCTGATTTAGATACCAGCGCTCATTAAAAAAGCGATTGGGGTTATAATGTTTCTTTAAGCCTTTAAAAAAATAGTGTTCATAAATAGATTGAGCAGAAGTATCCTGAATTTCATCCTGAACAGTTGGATAGTTATTTAAATACCACTCCGAATCAAAATAGATCTGATCTATTAAATCATAATTAGACACCAAATCTGCTACTTTTCTCTTAGTCTTAAACATTCTAGCTTAACATACTATCTAGAGATCTATTTGTCAGTAAAAACTAACTTTTAGTAAATTGTAATGATTATTTTTTCTAAACGGTATAGACTTTCGACGCTTTATTATTTCTTACCTTAGTTTTAATTTATGATTCAACAAACACAACTAAACTCCCCAGATAGTAATGAAATTATTAAATCAGCTATTAATTTAGCTGTAGATTTTTTAGAACAAAGACAGCGTCCTTCAGGCGGGTTTCAAACATTCCTTGTTCCTCACATTTCAACTGGCGTACCTCCGATGGATGATTACTCGCCATTTCCAGCAGCCTTAATGGCACATTGTTTAAAATTCGTAGAATCAGATCAGTCAAAAGAAATCTTAGCAAAGTTAATTTCATTTTTAAAAGCAGAAATGGATCCTAGAGGAGTTTGGCGTTATTTTGCTTCCGAACATCCTAGATATTTAGATTCACCATTTGATCTAGATGACACAGCTACCTCTTACGCAATACTGCGAGATAATAAGCAAGCGCTACCTAATAATAAAAAACTAGCCTTAGCTAATAGAAATAAAGCAGGCTTATTTTATACTTGGATGGTTCCACGTAAAGAATTTATTACTTCCCCGGGTGCTTGGACTTATGCTCTGCAAGAGTTGAAAGATCTAAAAAGAATTAAACAATTCTTTGCCGTCAACGAGTCTGCTTTAAATGATGTTGACTCAGTTGTTAATGCCAATGTCTTGTACATGCTTGGCAAAAGTAAATACAATCAGCCGGTTGTGGATTATTTAGTAGAGATAGTTCGAAGTAACCAAGAAGAAACTTCTGATAAGTGGCACCATAGTAAATTTAATTTATATTATTTTATCTCTAGAAATGCTTTTGCTGGCATTGAATCTTTCTCGACAATTAAAGATGAAATTTGGAATAAAATAAAACAGGAAGCTACCATCGATGGCCTAATTGGTGATAGTGTTTTAACAACTGCACTGGCCATTAATACTTTAATCAATTTTAATCTTGATTCTGAATTAATCGATCTGGGAATTTTAGCAATACTGAAAGGGCAAAACGAGTCTGGAGCTTGGGATTTTCAACCGCTCTATTATGGTGGCCCAAGTAAAGGATGTAGCTTTGGATCGGAGGAGCTAACAACGGCTTATTGTGTAGAAGCCCTATCTCGTTATAAAAAATTAAGACTGGCTGCTTAATATGTCATTACTAAAGAGTGTTTGGCATTTAATTCGTGCGCACCATTGGTGGAACTATAAATTACCCTTAGCACTGATGGCGGCTTATGCATACGCCTCCAAAGAAAATATTTCTTTTAATACGATCATCTTTCCATCCTTGATTATTTTATTCTTAGGTTTTATTGCCGCAACATATGCCAGTCTAGTTAATGATTTTATGGATTATGAGCAGGATCTTTTCTCAGGTAAAGAAACTCAGTTGATGAAGATTAAGCGGTCTAATCATTGGATAGTTTTTGCTACCTCTTTAATACTATCTATTTATGCTGGGTATTTAATTCGTGCTTACCCAATCTCGCTTTTATGCTTTGCTACTATTATTTTAAACTTTTCACTTTATTCAATTCCACCATTTAGACTAAAAGAAAAGGGGATCTGGGGGGTTATCTCAATTGCCCTGGGAGAACATTTTTTACCAGCATTACTGGCAATATTAATTATTAAAGAAGCGACTCACTCTCAGTCTTCGACAGTCTGGGTATTCTTCATGTTACTCTGGGCATTCACTTTTGGTATTAGAGGGATTCTTTGGCATCAACTAATGGATGAAAAAACAGATCAGCTTGCAGGTTGTAATACAGCACTTGCATCTAACGAAAAGACGAAACTCTTAAAAATTGGGAGATTTATTATTTTCCCATTAGAATTAATTTCTTTTTTATATCTACTGACATCATCGGCAAGTTATCTAGCTTGGTTCTTTTTTATCTTTTATCTCCTGCTGGAGCTAATGAGGTATAAGTTTATGTCAGCTAATATTATGATCTTAGCACCACTGCCCAATGCTAGGTTTTTCTTATTTGAATATTATCAAATATTTTTCCCATTATCTTTACTCTTAGCCTCTCTCTGGACTACTCCAAGTGCCATAATTTTGATCATCGCTTTTGTGCTGTTATTTTTCTCTCCAGTCTTTCAAGTTTATCATCATTGCCAGCATTTCTGGATGACTAAGGCTAGTTGGATTTATGTTCTTAGATTAAGTATTACTTCGAATAAGTTTTATCAGGGCATCCACAATTTTTTTAAATAATATATCTAATATATTACCCTCTGGGAGTTACCAATCATGACAAAAATTAAAGTTGTTTTAATCGTTTTATTATTTATGGTAATCCCAAGTCTTTTCTGGCTAGCCATGGATTCTCGTAATCCATATTGGGATCAATCGTATCATGCCTTAAGTGCTTTAAAGTATTACCGGCTAATTACTGAGCAACCAATCTGGGAAGTTATCAAAAACTTTCTTACTGTTGAAGGTTATTTCCCACCATTTTATTATCTTTCTAGTTTGCCATTTATTGCCCTATTTGGTTTTTCTGAAGATTCAATTGTTTATACGAATTTCCTTTATGCCTTATTACTAGGCTTTAGTGTCTTTAGTATTTCTAGAAAGTTTACTGACGAGCTTGGAGCTTACACTTCCGTTGCACTAGTTTTTCTTGCGCCAATGCTACTTCATTTGTCTCAGCAGTTCATGTTAGATTTTCCACTTACTGCAATGATTGCCTTTGCCCACGCCTTACTTTTAAATGAAAAAGTAGTGACTCATAAAAGGTTTGAGTATTTTTTTGGGGCACTTCTAGGATGTCTACTCCTTCTTAAATGGACAGCATTAGCCTATGTTCTACCATGTATGATCTATGTCCTGATTTTCAGATCAGGGAAGGGTAGTAAGTTTTTAAGCTTACTTAAGATTGGTATAGCATGTTTGCTTATTGCCATGCCTTGGTATGCAATGAATTTTGAAAGACTCTCAGGTGGAATTCTAAATGCGCTTAACTCTGGAGTTTTAGAAAAAGAATCTAATGATTTTTGGGTTTCGCTGATGACTTATTTGGTGCAAATAGGCACCCTCTGTATATCGAAACCCTTACTATATCTATATTTTTTAGGTTGGTTATTGTTTTTAGTCTATCGACCTTCCAAAGAGGCACTCTTTTATCTGTTGCTTTGGATCTTGCCAGCATTTATTTGTTTCCTAATTATTACCAATAAAGACATTCGTTTTATGATACCAATCCTTCCTCCAATTTTAATAATGGGGGTTATTGGAATATCAAGAATTCCATTTCTTACTATTCGTAAAATTGTTTGTCTACTGATGGTCACCATCGGCTCTTGGCAAATTTATGCATTTTTATTTCAAGGAGCAACAAGTAGAGCTGAAAATCCATATTTGATGACGATGCATTACAGCACGCAGAAGTGGGACTACTCAGGAGTCTTACAAGTGATTAGTAAGGATATTACCTCGGGTCGTAAATTAACCGGAGTAATTGTTGAGCATGAAGAGTTTAATCCCAACTCGGGTAAGCTATACGCCTGTTGGAACCAAATGCCATTTGATGTTGAAGGATTTAGTCTTTGGGGCCCAGTTGACTTAATAACTTTAAGTAAATTTGATTATTTAATTGTAAAGTCGGGAAGAATCTTTCCAGCCTTTAGTGATGGGTCTCGTGAAAAACTAGTAGAGCGAATTCAAAAAGAGGGAGCAGGGTTTCTTGGGTTTCAAGAGTTAGGTCGGAGGAGTATGCCGGATGGGTCTGTGGTGTTGATACTTAAGAGGGAGGTGGTTGTAGTTCCGGAGGTTGATCAGCTTGTACTTGATAATAGCTAGAGGGTATTTCGATAGCCCTCCTACGCTTCCTCTTACGCTAAAGCTACAGAGGACAAGAAAGCTTCGGCGGGCATTTTCCCCTGTAGCTTTTTTTAGCTCATTTCATTCACTAAAAAAATCTGGGGGAAAATGCGCCCGCCGCGATTCGAACACGGGACCCTCTGCTTAGAAGGCAGATGCTCTATCCAACTGAGCTACGAGCGCACAAATAAGGGTAAATAAGTGGTAATTAGGTAAAAACTAATAATATTAGTAAGTTATTATTATCACACTTATGTAAAAAGTATATATAACAGTTAATTATTATTGGATCAATTCAAGGATTAGAATTGATAGGACGATAGAATTGTATTCATGGATGAATCTGTTGTAATTAACTGTTGTTGTTTAATGCTGTATTTTAATGGCTGATTCATCTCAAGCTGCACCAAAAGGAAAGATTTTTGACTCCCGCTATCAAATTTTTGAGATAGTAGGTCGGGGTGCCAGCAGTGTTGTATATCGCGCCAAGCATGTTCTAAACGACGATAAAGAAATTGCCCTTAAAGTTTTACTGCCAAATAAAGGGAAAGAACATAACTCCGATTTATTACGTCACGAATCTTTAGCCTTAATTACTGCTCGCCATAAAAATGTTATTCGCTTAGAAGATTTCCGCTCGGTCGATTCCATTTGTTATTTAGCAATGGAGTATGCCCCGGAAGCTAACTTAAGTGTTTACTTCCAAAAACATGAGTCAAAGATTCCAGTTGCTCAAGCCGAAAGATTTTTCTTACAGATTACCGAAGCCTTAGCTTTCCTTCATAATATTGGAATGTTGCACCGCGACATTAAGCCCGAAAATATTCTTGTTATTAATAATCGCCAAGTTCGTTTGTCAGATTTTGGAGTAGCAACTCTTCCTGGGCAAACTACAACTTCGGATGAACTACAGAAAGGTGTGGGGACTTTAGATTACATGGCTCCCGAGATTTTTAAAGGTGAAGCTTCTGGCCCAGGTTCTGATGTTTATTCCTTAGCTTTAACTTTTTATGAAATTTTCTCGGGGCATCATCCTTTTAAAAATTTATCTTTAGCACAAGCAATGGATGCCAGAGAGCAAATGGCCATTGCTCCGTTACATGTTATTAATAAAGAAATTCCGGTTTATCTTTCCAAGGCAATTAGCATTGCTCTAGAAGTTGACTTAGAGAAGCGTTTTTACAATGCAATTGAGTTATTAAATTTTCTAAAAAATAAAGATCAAGGTGGGGAGGAGGAGGCTGTAGCTGATCCGCTAGGAGAGTTAGTGCAAGAAGTAAAAGCTGCTCCTGTACAAACCGTTGTAACTAGAAAAACACCAACTGAAAAGATTCAAGTAAAGCTTGCTCCAGAGCCAATTGTGACTGTTACTGAGTCAGAAGAAGAAGCTGAAAGTTGGGATGATTATGATGAAGATCAATTCGCTGATTTAGAAGATCTGATAGTGGAACCAGAAGTTAAGACTGCTTCTGAATATGTAGAAGTGACTCCGCATGAAGTTGTGGAAGATTTTTATGATGAGCTAGAAGATGAATCTCCTCAGGGTCATGCTGATCGAGATACTCCAGCTAATTTTAATGACTTTAATTATCAGCAACAGATCTTACACGATCGTAAAACTCCACTTTGGCAGACCTTGTTGTTCTATGCGATTGCTATTGGTATTGGATATTTTGCCTACAATAGTTTCTTTGCTAATCCAGTAACTGAATCTGGAGAGGAACAAGTTGCGGAGTCCACCACTAGTACAACCGAAATGAACTTCCCATTGTTACCTGCTGGTATTTATTCTGGAGCAATTAATGGTTTAACTTCTGCGGGAGCTACACCTTTAACGCTTATTTCTCTTCCTAATAGTAATCAAATTGCAGTTTTAGTTGGTATCCCAGGATGGCAACCAGTGTTAATCGATGCTGAAACCTTAGAAGCTAAGGAGGCTAGTGGTTTACTAAGTGTTAAATCAAATGGCATAGTTTTACATTTGCAAGGATCGGCTGTTGATGGAATAATCAGCGGTACATATAAAAATAATACTAATAATACTGAAGGCACATGGTCGATCGCTCCAGCACAAAGTTAATTTTAATTCTCGTCTTAATGTTTATCAGCAACACTGTGTTGGCTGATGTTCGTATCTTTAACTTAAATTCATACAAAGAACTCCCTTCCGCAGGACAAAGTATGGAATTGTTTTTTGAAGTAGAGGCTGCAGCTGAAGGCGAAGAATATTATTTATTATCAAACCTTGATGACCAATCTAGTATGTTGAGCCCCGCAATTAAGGAGCCAATAGATACTGGTATTAAACTTCGCTTTGATTTACCAGCACCAATTTTAACTTTAAGTTATAGCTTAATTGTGAAGCGTGGCTTAGAAATAGTTGCCGGCAGTGATACAATTAAATTAGAGCGAGATTGCTTCCCAGTTTTAGGTGCTCCAACGGTAACAGTAGTTGATGCTACTAGTAGCGAACAGGCCGAGACTCTTTTTCGTCAGGCTAAAAAATTAGAAAATGATTTTGCTAATTATTCACAGATCTTTTTTCAATTAGATCACTTAAAAGGTGTTTTAGAAAAAGAATAAACCATGATTTTAAGACAGATTTTTATATTATTTATCTTAGCTAGTGGATTATCCGCTGAGATTATTGAGCTTAAGGCTAAGATTAATTTCTTACCAGAGAAATCAATTGGGATTATTTTTAATCAGGCTGGGACTAAGTACTATAATGAGACTAACATTAATGAAATAAAAAGCGGTGAAACGATTGTTAGTTTCCGAGTTAATGAGTATCCAGAAGATTCCTTTGCCAGTGCTTTAGTTCTTGGGAAAGAAGGGGAAGTCGCTTTTGCGTCAGTTCAAAAATTAGCTAATTTACAAGATTCCGCAGTTATTAATTTGCCTGAGTGTCGCGAGCCACTTTCAGAAGATTATACTCAGCAAAAAGGACTGCTAGAAGAGCTAGTTAAATTGCGAGTTCAAAGACAAGAGTTACAAAAATTAAAGTTAAAAGAATATCTTAAGCCTGAGCTAGTTACAGAGTTAATTGCCTTGGAGAAGAAATATGGGATTCAAGAAATCGAGTTAATTACACCAAATACTCCGCCAGAAGTTCTTAATCTTCGACTTTTTCGCTTAATTAATGCTATTAAATAGGGATGACATTTCCCGATTTGCAGAGGATTAAAGATTCTCTAAGTTCCATATATCATTGTTTTGTATACTATTCTGAAGCTCCCGGAACTTTGCTGGAGGCATTACAAAAAGAACTTCCTGAAATTGCAGCTGATAGTTGGGAGGAAAGAATGTCCTGGGGTGGTGTGTACATTAATGGCAAGGTTGCCTATCAGGACGTTCCCTTAAAGACTCCGATGAAGTTGGAGTACTATCAACCAAAAGTTCCAGTTGACGAACAAGCTAATTATTATCCAAAGTTTTCTAAAGATTGGATAATTTATGAAGATCCAGATTTATTAGTTTGCTTTAAGCCAGCGGGACTTTCTTGTCAGAAAGCTAAAGAACAACAGAAGATTAGTTTATATCAGTATCTAAGTGATCATTATGGTCGACCAATTCATTTGCCGTCGCGCTTAGATTTTTCCACGTCCGGTTTAATTCTTTGTAGTCGTAATCCTGATACTCATGGGATTGTGCAGGAACTTTTTGTGAGTCGCCAGATTGTTAAGAAATATTTATTAAAAATTTCTCAGCCCGTTGATTGGGAGGAGATTACTATTGAGCAAAGGATCGGACGAGATCCTCGGCATCCAGTATTGCGTAAAGTCGTAACGGATCGTGGGAAGCCGGCGCTTAGTGAATTTAAGTTGTTAGAAAAGGGGGCTGATTATTCAGCAATTATTGCCAAGCCTTATACAGGACGAACGCATCAACTTAGAGTGCATGCAAAATATGGGCTAGGAAGTGCTATTGTGGGGGATAATTTCTATTCTGGAGAAGAGAGTGATGAGCTTAATCTTTGTAGTTACTACTTAAAATTTACTCATCCAATTACTAACGAGGAATTAGAATTTATATTACCTGAGAATCTTATCCCAAATTGGGCGAAACAGAGTTGGATAGAGAAAATCAGAGCTACGAGTTAAGCAGCTTTTTTAGATTTCAATTCCTTTAAGTTCTTTTGTATTTGATCCAACTTTGTTTTTAAATCCTTTCGATTGTAGCCATTAGGAAATAAAATAAAGGAAGGGGAAACACCTAAAGCAGTCGCTAATATTATAGCTCTCTCCTCGCCAATTTTGGAAATGTCTCGTTCTATATTTGAAAGGTTTGGTATGGCCATACTAACAATGTTAGCCAAGGTTGATTGGCTCCACCCCTTTTTCTCGCGTAATTCGCGTACGACTTGTCCTGGCGTTAAAATGATATGTTGAGTAGTCATATTTATTCTTAATATTTATGGGGTGTGATTTTTAAGATGTTAATCACAGTAACTTTACTCTCCTGATCAACTGAATAAATTACCCTCCATTGTTTGTTCAGTCGACTTGAGCGATAGTCTGCTAATTCTCCTTGCAGTTTTTCATCGTGGTATCCTGGGAAATCTAATAATATCGAGTGACCATGTTCAACGAGCAAATTGCACCAAATCTGATATTTTTTTATTAAATAATTTGGCATCCTTTTAATTTGCTTAAGAGAAGTCTTAGACTCAACTATTATTGTATCTTTAGTCATCTTAGCAGATTTAATTTTATATTAAAATATAATTATACTAAAGTATAATAACTGTTCTACTCGGGTAATCTTTAGAAAATCAATATCGAAAAGAAAATGAAATTATTGTCCCTTACCTTGATTTAAAAATTTGATAGCAAGGGAAAAGGAGCTCTAGGGTGTTTAGGGAATTATTTCATTATTGATAAAAACATAGTAATTTCAACCTATTATTTGATTAAGGCGGTAGATTAATTGTTAAGTTTTAGTCCTTTTGTCTGATTTCCAAATTCTGGTAAAAACTCCTAAAATCGCCTATAAAATCCTACTCTAAATATTTTGTAATTTACTGTTTGATCTTATGACAATCGAAAATAAAGATTTAATCGTTCTTGGTGCTGGCCCTGGTGGTTACACTGCGGCAATTCGCGCTTCACAGTTAGGAAGAAAAGTTACCTTGATTGAAAAAGAAGCTCTTGGTGGTGTCTGTTTAAATTGGGGATGTATCCCATCTAAAGCCTTACTTCGCACAGCTCAGTTATATACAGATTTTAAACATGCCAAAGATTTTGGAATTAGCGTTGAGAATTTAAAATTTGATTTCTCGGCAATTATTGGGCGTTCTCGTGAAGTTGCCGCTAAGCTTAACGGTGGTGTTAAGTACCTAATGGGTAAGAATAAAGTTGAAACTATTTTTGGTACTGGGAAAATTTTACCTGGAAAAATTTTAGAAGTTAAAAGTTCTGAAGGAACTAAACAGTACAGCTTTAAAGATATTATTATTGCGACTGGTGGATCTCCTAGAACTATTCCTGGAGTGGAAATTGACGGGGAAGTGTTTCACACATCTAGAACAATCTTAGAAAATAAAAGATTACCACAGAAAATGTTAGTAGTTGGTGCTGGCGCCATTGGGATTGAGTTCGCTTATTTCTTTAATGCCTTAGGTGTTCAAGTAACTGTAGCGGAGATGATGGATCAGATTTTGCCTCCAGAGGACACTGAAATTTCTAATGCCCTACAGAAAGTGCTTGTTAAGAATGGTATGATTATTAAAACTGGTGTGAAGATTGAGAATCTTAAGAAAGCGGGTAAGACGGTTACTGCTAGTATCATGAGTAACGGCCAAGAAGAGAAATGGAGTGGTGATTGTTGTTTAATTGCCGTTGGTGTTTTAGCTAATACTACAAATATTGGTTTGGAAGAAGTCGGCATCAAGACTGATCGCGGATTTATTAAAGTTGATGGCTTCTTACAAACAAGCGTTCCAAATCACTTTGCAATTGGTGATATTATTGGGCCACCGCAATTAGCACACAAAGCTAGTCATGAAGGGATTATCGCGGCCGAAGCTGCTTCTGGAGTCGCTGAACATCCTATGGATTATTCTAATATTCCTGGTTGTACTTATTGCCAACCTCAAGTTGCTTCAGTTGGGTTAACTGAGCGTGCAGTTAAGGAAAAAGGTATCGAGTATAATGTTGGAAAAATGCCATTCTCCGCAATCGGTAAAGCAATTGCCATTGGTGAAACTGATGGAATGGTTAAAGTTATTACTGATAAAACTACTGGAGAAGTTTTGGGAGTTCATATTCTGCATAGCGAAGCTACGGAGATGATTTCTGAAGCGGCAATTATTCGTTCGCATGAAGGTATTGCTGCCAGTGTTATTGAAACTATCCATCCGCACCCAACACTGGGAGAAGCCTTGATGGAAGCGATGGCGATAGCTGAAGGAAGACCGATCAACTTCTAAGAGTGATTGAAAATCACTCTTAGAAGTTGTCACGCCAAAGCCACAATCACCGAGAGGAAACTGTTTGGTGGTTGATGGCGACGGCGGATCGTCTGGAACAACAAGATTTTAGTTAGCAATCAAATGATTAAAATCCTCCCCCTAGGCCTCAAAGACTACAAAGAAACCCGTGATCTCCAAAAAGATCTCCAACAAAAACTAATCGCTGGTGATCCTGACGACTATCTGATTCTCTGTTCACATCCTGCTGTTATTACTCGCGGTAAAAGTTCCAAGGTAAACCAAGTCCTTGCTACAGAAGAGGAATTACAAAATCAAGAAATTTCAGTCTTAGAAGTTGAGCGAGGAGGAGAGACTACTTATCACGATCCTGGGCAAATTATTCTTTATCCAATTATTAATCTGAGTCGCTACAAAAAAGATGTTGCTTGGTATTTAAGACAACTAGAAGAAGTGATTATTCTTAGCTTACAAGAATACGGAGTTCGCGGGGTACGGATACAAGGCAAAACAGGAGTCTGGATTACTTCGGGTACAAAAGATTCTGATCGTAAAATTGCTTCATTGGGAGTGCGGATCTCTCGTTGGTGCACGATGCACGGCCTAGCTGTAAATATTTATAACGCCGAGAATTTCAAATGGATTGTTCCTTGTGGATTAGAAGGGGTGCAAATGACTGATCTGCTGACTGAAACTAGAGTTGATTCCAAGTTGTCAGCGGAACTTTTTGCTAAATTTCAAGAGAAGCTTGTCGCTAATTTTCAAAGAGTTTTTGCAGAGGATTCTTCCTTCTAGCCGTGAATATCTTTTAATACCACAAAGGTAGTTTCTTTCTGGGGTGGCAATATTAGTGGCAAATATCAAGGGCGTGATGTACTTTGCTATGCTGATCCTAACAGAATGCAGTTATTCATGAGTTCCAAAATAAGTGACAGCAAGAAGTTGAGCTCAAATAATATTAGATTTGCTTTGCCAAGTTTTTGGCCTAAAGTTACTAATGATTGCAAATGTAAAGATGGAATTGTTTATTACAATACCTTCGGTTGGCGTTGCTACAATTTTTATCTCCAACAGATATCTCCCAAAGAGTTCCGTGAAATACTAAATAAGATGTCACTAGCTGCAGAATTATTTACAAGTAATGGGCATAATGAATCTCAACTTTAATATCTACTTAACGGAAGTAATTGTTTTTGGTATGCTTTAAGTAGCTTTTATCAAAATGAATTTATGTCTAATATCGTTTTTCCTATTCTTATAGCCATACTTGGACTTAATGTTTTTATTTATTTCAAACGAAAACAGAATCTAAATACTTTAATGGAACAGTTAGAGAACCCAATTCAGAGTGGAAGTTTATTTTGGGGTGGAAGTATTAGGGGTAAGTATCAAGGTCGGGAAGTCTTATGTTATTCACATAGTAAGGCAACACAGTTATTTATGAATATTAGCTTTAATGTAAATCCTAATCTGAGTACAAAAAGTGTAATGTTTTCTTTGCCATCTTTTTGGCCAAAAGTTTCTAAGGATTGTCATTATAAAGACGGACGTCTTTACTATGCAGGCTTTGGTATTTATGGACTAAGTTTCTACTATCGACAAATGTCAGCGAGTGAGTTCCGTGAAGTTTTAAATAAGATGGCTCGTTCTGCAGAAATTGTTGTGAAAGATGGGGAGGGTAGTAGCTATTCCTTAATCTCCAAAGAGAATTTCAACTTTAGGCTTTTATTAATTCCAGTAGTAGTATTTCTTATGGGAATTGTTGTTTTTCTGAAATTTCTAAACACTTAAGGAAATTTGAGTTCCTGAGGAGCTTGTGCCAAGAATTGAAAAACTTTCCAGGAGTGGACGCTTGGAGGATTGACTTTCGCTTAAATTTACCACTCTCCCATCATTTTTATGCCAGCTTTCTTATCATATACCTTTCAAATCATCGAGTTTTACTAACTGCAGACAGGCATAATCTCCCGATTTGGAGAGCTTGAGGATTCTCTTCATAACTGATAATTTACCCTCCTAAATAGGTCTAACTAATTATTTATAGAAAAAATGAAAATCGACATGTTAATGCCCCAGATGGGCGAGTCAATCACAGAAGCAACTATTTCTAAATGGGTTAAAAAAGCTGGTGACTTTGTTAATAAAGACGAAACAATCTTAGAGATTACAACCGATAAAGTTGACTCCGAAATTCCAGCACCTGCTTCTGGTATTTTAACAGAAGTTTTGTACGCCGAAGGGGATGTCGTCCCTGTTAAAAATAAAATTGCTGTAATTGATTCAGAAGGTAAGGCAGTAATAGCACCTGTTGATAAAAATATTACTGTTGAAAACAATGTTGCTGAACCTAAAAAAGTAGAAGCAGAGCCATTAGCGAGTAAGCCAGTCGTGATTGATGTGACTGAAGAGTCTGGTGATTCTAAGTTCTATTCTCCATTAGTAAAAAGTTTAGCAGCTAAACATAATTTAAGTACGCCAGAGTTAGATTCGCTTCGTGGATCGGGCACCGCAGGTAGAGTTACAAAAGAAGACATTCTTGATTATGTTGAGCGAAAAGCTAAACCACAAGTAGCAGCACCAGTTGTGACGCCAGTCTCAGCTCCGTCAACTCCAGTTACTCCAAAACCAGCAGTTTCAGCTAAGGCTGATTTGCCAACTAATCAATGGTTACCAGATGGCACTAAGCGAGTTCCAATGGATGGAATGAGACGAGCAATTGCTGATCACATGGTTAGGTCTAAACATACTAGTCCTCACGTTTACACTATACAGGAAGCTGATGTTAGTAAAATTTCTAAGTGGAGAGCAATTCATAAAGATGAATTTAAAAAGCGCGAAGGTTTTGGGTTAAGTTTTACTCCGTTCTTTTTAGAAGCAGCGGTAAAAGCCTTACAAGAGTTTCCTATTGTTAATGCTAGCATTGATGAGAAGACTATTGTTTATAAAAAAGATGTAAACTTAGGTTGCGCAGTTTCTATCGGTAACACAGGTTTAATCGTTCCAGTTATTAAAAAAGCTGATGAGCGTAACTTAGTAGGTTTAGCTCGCGGGCTTAATGACTTAGCTTTAAAAGCTAGAGATAAAAAACTTACTCCAGATGAAGTTTCTGGTGGAACCTTTACAGTTACCAATCCGGGAGTTTTTGGTACGATGATTGGAACTCCAATTATTAACCAACCACAATCTGCAATTCTATGTTTAGGAGCGATTGAGAAACGTCCAGTTGTTGTTGATGATATGATTGCCATTCGGGAGCGTTGTTACATCACGCTATCTTACGATCACCGAATTATTGATGGAGCAATTAGCGCGCAGTACTTGGCATTTATTTGCAATTACTTAGCTAATTGGGACATGGATCGCGGACTTTTTTAGTCAACAAAATTTTAACATTTAAAGATCACATTGAGAGTAATCGCTGGAATAGCTAAAGGTCGTCGTCTGGAATCAGCAGTGGGAGACGAGACTCGTCCCATCACTGATCGAGTGAAGGAAGCATTGTTTAATATCTTACTGCCGCATTTAGAGGATGCGGTCTTCTTGGATCTTTTTGCAGGTACTGGTTCTGTTGGTATTGAAGCCTTAAGCCGAGGAGCTGCTAAGTGTTACTTTCTAGAGATTAATCGCAAGGCTTATGATGCCTGTCGAAAAAACATTGATCATTGTGGATTTTCTGGGCAGGGTGAGTTGCGGAATGCCGATGCCATCGCTTATTTAAAGTCAGCTAAAAAATCATTCGATGTAATTTTTATTGATCCACCACAGTTTAAGAATATGTGGTTAGAAGTTTTAAAGCTGATTGCTGAGCGACCAAATCTTTTAAATAATGAGGCGATGGTGATTGTTAAGATCCATCCTAAAGAATACGAAGAGTTCTCTTCTTCTACGCTAGAGGAGTATCGTGTTAGTAAGTATGGTAATAACACTTTAGTGTTTTACCGTTTAAAATCCCATTAAGATCGTTTCTTAAGTCTTGCTTGCAGGCCATTAATTACTGCATCCGCAAGATTATTATCTTCCCAATATCCAGGATCTGTTGCTAGATCAGCAATCTGAGCGGATGATAAAAGTCGATCTTGTCCATCTTTTAATCCTAATTTGCTCATTGCAGTAATTAGTAGCTCACTGATATCTTCAGGTTTTACAGTTAATGCTGCGATAACGGCTAAGCGTCTTACTTGCATTTCTGGTGTGAAGACTGGAGCTGGTGGTAAAACTACAATTTCTTGTAATGCTTGAGGTTCTTGGACGACAGGCTCCTGTCTAATTTGCTTAGGTAGTGCATTATATCTTGTCAGCAACGCTGGTGGAATAGTTGGATCGGTACTTTGGAGGTTTTGAATAACTTGAATACCTTGATTTGGTAAATAAAACCTAGCTTTGATCAGTTCGCTAGATGTTCTAGTCGCTCTAAGCGCTGGGCTTAAATTCGCTATTTCTATTAGGCTTGGGTCATTAGTAACCGCAGCAAGCATGGTAATAATTTCAGCTAATTTAGGATTGATTGCAGTGGCTAGTGGCGCAGCTTGAGACATCTAATACTCCTTGAAAGATAATTCCAGCAAGGAGTATAAGGAGATCTTAATTGCTAAGCAAACTTCTGCCAGTCATTACTGTTGGTTGTTTAAGCCCCATTAGTTCTAACACTGTTGGCGCAACATCGGCTAAGCAAGCATCCGCTAACTGCTTAATATTTCTATTAGTATTAAATAAAATTATTGGAACTGGGAAAGTTGTATGGGCAGTGTGTGGGCTACCATCAGCCTTAATCATTTGCTCGGCATTTCCATGGTCAGCAATGATCACAGCCTGTCCGTCCTTGGCTTTGAGACTAATTAAAATTTCACCAAGACAACCATCCACATACTCCACAGCTTTGATTGCAGCTTCCATAACTCCAGTGTGTCCCACCATGTCGCAGTTAGCAAAGTTTACTACAATTAGATCGTAATTTGCACTTTCGATGGCATTTAAAACTGCTTCCATGACTTCATGTGCGCTCATTTCTGGTTTTAGGTCGTAAGTCTTTACATCTCTTGGCGATGGCTGTAGCGAGCGATATTCTTCTTTATTTACTTCATCAGATAGTCCATTAAAGAAATAAGTAACATGAGGATATTTTTCTGTCTCAGCAATTCTAATTTGTTTACCGCCAGCATCAGCCACAACTTCTCCTAAGCTTTTAGTAATATGTGTTTGCTCAAATAAATAGTTGAGTCCAAAATCTTTTTCATAGTCAGTAAAGCAAAGAAGATGATTCTTTTGTGGTAAAGAATTCTCTCTAGCAAAGCCAGTAAAGTCTTCTAAGCAAATAGCACTCACTAGTTGACGCATTCGATCTGCTCGGAAGTTCCAAAATAGCACGGCACTATCAGCGGCAATGCTTGGAGCATTATTAATAATTGCTGGCTCGATAAATTCATCAAAAATATTTTGACTGTAAGAAGTCTGGATATAATCGGAGGCTTTTTTAGCTTCTTGTCCTTCACCACAAACATAACAACGATAAGCTTTCTCCGTTCTATCCCAGCGCATATCGCGATCCATGCTATGATAACGTCCACAGACTGAAGCAATTTGAACTTGATCCTGGTTTCTTAATAGATCTTCTAATTCTCTTACTTGATCTAGTGATCTAGTAGGAGAGACATCCCGTCCGTCCGTAATTAGATGTAAATAAATTTTACCTTTAAATTCATCTTTTAGAATTTCAATTAACTGAATTAAATGATCTTTATTAGAATGAACTCCGCCATCGCTAAAGAGTCCAACTAGGTGAATATCGCGACAAGTAAGTAAGCCTTCCGAGAACTTTTGATAATTAGCATTGGTGCTGAGGTATTCGCGGTTAAGTCTTCTTGCAATTAAGACTAGCCATTGTTCTACCACTCGTCCGGCACCCATATTTAAATGTCCGACTTCGGAGTTGCCCATTTGGCCGGCAGGTAGTCCAACTAACTCACCATGAGTTGTGAGAGTTGAGTGGGGCGCGCTTTTAAATAATTCATCCAAAGTTGGCGTATTGGCTGCGGCAACAGCATTGCCGTATGTACTTGGGTTTAGTCCTAGCCCATCAAGAACGCAAAGTAAGGTAGTTTTTTTCATCATTAGTATTTTAAAATTAAGTCTTAGGGAGTAGACAATTTAGGAGCTGGTTGCTCTCTAGTAAAGGCAGTTTTATTTTTATTTTCATCAGAAATCAAGGACTGATCAAGTTTAAAATCTGTCCCACTAAGTTTCACCCAAAGCTTCGTGGCCTCTTGATTTTTACCAAGACGATTTAAGCAAAGCCCTTTTAGAAAAACAAATTCTTTCTGTAAGTTTTTAGTTAGGCTGGAAAGTGATTGTTCGCTACTAAAAGTATTTAGCAAGCTTTCGCTCTCTTCAACATTGCCTAATGCCAAATTAACTTTAATCAAATCAAGTTGAGCTTGTGCTAATTCCAATCCAGTTAGGTTTTTTAAAGCAGCTTTTGTTGCTAATAAAGCTTTATCTGGATGTCCTTGATCAATTAGCATCTGAATTGCTTTATTCCAGTGGTCAGGATTTTTACTGATCTTACTAGATTTTAAATATAATTCTGCTGATTCTAAAAAGTTTTGATTTCTTTCTTCTAGATCAGCGATTGCTAAGATTGCTGGTAGGTAATCCTTATATTTTTTAAGAAACTTGTTCAGTTCTTTGATTTGGACACTTCTTCCTTCGTTTGTTTCTGGCATAGAATCAAGGCAAATTTTTTGAAACTCAATTCTTGATTGAAATTCCTGATAATCTGAAACATTGCCAAGTTCCACAGCACGCTCGTTATACTCCAAGGCATCTGCTAAGCGATTAATTTTTTCTGATAAGTTACGGGCTAACAAAGCCGCTTTTTGATTAGGATGTTTTGCTAAAATTAAAGCTAAATTATCTAGTGCTGCCGTATAGTTGGAGTTGGCAATGTTTAAATCTGTTGCCCTAAATAAAACTTCGACATTTTCAGGAGCAGTCATTCTGGCTTGATCAATTCTTTTTAGGGCTTCATTTGGTTTTCCTTGTTGCTCAAGGATTTTAGAAATTTCTACATTACTTAATACCTTAGAAGGATCTAGGCTTAAAATTTTTTCCCAAATACCTTGAGCTTTCGTCCAATCCTTTGCCGCCATCGCCTCGCGGGCATCCAACATAGTTTTTATAAAGGTGTCTCTTTTTTTAACATCATATTCTACAAATTTTCTTTGAATTAATCCGCGAAACATCATCCATGATGTAAAAATCCAAGCAACAATAAACCCTAGGGCAAAGAAGCCAATCACAACTAATCCTAAGTTGAAGTTTTCTAATTTAGTTCCGGATGTGAGACCCGGGATATTTGGTAGCAAAACTAAGTCAACTGCTACAGAGTTAGCAATTACTAAAAAGGCGACAATAACAATTAGTATTATAATTGAAAGAATGTAGAGAGTTTTTTTTAACATGGAGAATGTTTAGGTAAATTTCCAAAATGATAACAATATTTATAGCCTAGTTTAAGCATTTTGGGTATCTTTTCGGTAAAATACTGCTTGAAAGCACAGTGTCTTTAGCTTGTTAAGATTTGCTTGAGGTGTATAATCAGTTCGTCAATTAGAGCTTATAAAGCTCCTGAAAACATCACGATAGTCATGCTTTGGTGCTTATCCTAAAATTCACTAACTAGACAGATATAGTAAAACCTATTGGGTTTTCCTAACAGCTTGGAAAAAATCTAATAGATTTTTTAGTATTTTCGCTTTTAGTATATTTATAGTTTAGCTTTAAAGAAACTGAGTAATTTTGCCGATACTTAATTATTGATAATTTAAGCTAGAATGAATTATTCTCGAAATATAATTTTACTATTATTTTTACTTTTCGCGAGCCTGTTAAATGCTGAGACTCGAGTAAAGGTGAATGCCGAGAACATTGACTCTTTTCAGGTTTTAACTAAATCAAATCCTCCCGTTGTATGTTATTTGGATGATTATACCCTTGGGACTCTTTCCACTGCTAAATTAAAAATAGGAAGTATTTGGACTTACAGACAAATTACGGATGTTGATCAAGCATTAGCCAAGTATCAACAAAAACTAAAGAAAGCCAAAAAAAATCATCGCGCAGAAGCAATTGCTAGGTTAAAAATTAAAGTTAAAACTCAGAAGCGATTGCAAAGATCTTTAAATGATTCAATTTCTGAGTGCATTGATCCCAGTCCTGATGGCCAATTCCTTGGTGCTGCCGATAGTTTAACTGCTTATCGGGAAAGTTTAACTGACGCTGAAGTTCAACATATTTTAAGAAAGGTTGCTTTTGGTGGTAATCCACAATTAGTACAAATTGCTAAAGAGCAGGGGCTTAGTGCTTTAGTTGATGCGCTAATAGATGGTGACGATCAGGAAACTCAGCTGATGGCTAAAGCAATGGAGTTTGGCAGTCAGGGACTTTACTATGAAGATGAAAATCCTGATTATCCAATTTATACTCCTTACGTTTTACGCGCAGCCCAAGTATACCGATTCATTTATTCTCCTAAACCATTTAAGGAGTGGATGCTCTTAAATTTGAATGGGCATTTTGCTGTTAATCTAAATCGAGTTGGATTTGCCTATAGTAGCTATAGTCATTTAGGGATGAAAGAGCACTGGGACTTATTGATTAATAATTCCATGGGGAATTTTAAAGATCTAACTTTGGGAATGTTACAGGATAAGGCTATGAATTTCTGGTTAGATAATAAAGATAACCAAGTTGGTGCTCCTAATCAGAACTTTGCCAGAGAACTATTAGAATTATTTATTCTAGGTCGTTTAGATCCAGTTACTGGTCTTCCTAACTATCAGGAAGAATCAGTGATCGCATCGACTGGATTTCTAAGTGGATATTTTGAAGATGCGGAGTATGATGCTCCCTATGATCAGTATCGACTAAAGATAAGTTTCGAGGACGAGTTACATGATCCTACTGAACGCCAAGTTTTTGCTGGAATTAGTGGCGCGGATTCCACACAAACTTTTTATCCAGCAGGTTTTATCAATCATGTTTTCAATCAACACCCTGGTGCTCCTAGATTTATTGCCGAGCGCTTTGCTGGCACAATGTTATATCCTGGTCTTCCCGAAAATGTAGTTGCAGAACTTGCAGACTTATTAAAATCCTCTAATTATGAATTAAAGCCATTTTATAAAAAAATTCTAAAATCACAGGCATTTTTTTCAACAGCCGCTCAAGCTAGTTGTTTTGCGTCACCAATTGAAGAAATCATTACTCTTGCTAGGAAAATATTTCCTCAAAATCTAATATCTTCTGGTGAAACTGGAGAACGAGCTTTTTACACTTTAGTGGATATTGCTGATAACGCTGGTGCGGCAGGTCAGTCACTTTTTGAGCCACCATCAGTTTTTGGATGGAAGGGATCGTGTAACATTAATCGTAATGGTAGTAAGGCTTATGGAGAAGGTTGGATTAAAACTCAGCGTTTATTAAGTCGGACAACAGCTTGTACCGCTTTGATGGATTCTTTAAATTGGTATGGACTTGATTTATTAGCTGCAACTAATTTGCCTGTTGATTCTACTCCGCAAGAAATTGTTGATCAGCTAGCAGCTAAATTTTCTACGCAACCTCTGCTAGCAGCTGAACAAGAATTAATCATTAATTACTTAACAACTTTTCGAGGTGAAGACTATGACTATCAAGACGATCCTGATTTATCAGAGGACTGGGTAGTTAAAGCAAAGATTCCTCGAGCCATTTGTTTAATTTATGATTTAGGTTTTAATAATTTTCGTTAAGGGTCAGATGCAACATATAACTAGGCGAAGTTTTTTAACATTATGTGCTCAAGGGGCAGGGATGGTAGCCTTTTCTAGTATGTTAAGTCCTAGGCTGTTGATGGCTCAAAGTCCAACGGGGACGAATAAAAACTTTGTGATTATTAATCTTTACGGTGGAATGGATGGCTTGTCGGCGATGCCTTATTTCTCAGGGTCAATTGCCGATCTCTTAAACACTCAACTTCGTCCAACCTTAGCGGCTAATCCGGCAAGTGTTATTCCCGCACTGGGACAAGAAGGATCTGCTAATAAAATTGGTTTTCATCCAGCACTCAAACCATTAACTGATGTAGCACTTAGTAAATTAGCCATTGTTCAGAGTTATGGAATTCCTGGAGATCCAGGGAGAAGTCATGATACTTGTCAGATCTTAATGAGTCTGGGCGCTGCTAAAATTCAAGGTACAGAAATGGTTGGCTTCTTAGCTCGCTTAATGGATTTAGAAAATTGGGAGTCCTACCAGTACTGGGCTTTTAATGTGGAAAATAACGCTGATATTAATACCAAAAAAAATCCTCCAATTATTTTAAATGACTTAGCTTCATTATCATTTCCCAGAGCTGGTTGGGAAAGTGAGCGAGAGACAGCCTTTGCTGCTGAGATTGCCGAATCATTAGTGCAAGTCAGAACTTCACAATCTGGGCTAGGCAAGCTTCATGCTGAGACTTCAGACTTAATGCATAAAACAATTGCTTTAGTAAAAAATAATATTGCCAGCCAAATTGTTGGTAATAACGTTGCCGGAAATTACAATCAGACTCCGCTTGGGAAAAGCCTGCGGGATGTTGCCAAGATTATTAAAGCAAAAAAATCTGGTAACACGGAAGAGCTAACTGGTAAGGATAATTTGTTTCTACTTGGGCAAGGTGGGTATGATACGCACAGTGACCAAAACAACCCTGATTCTAATGAGGGAAATATTGCCGGACAACTTGGAGGTTTAGGTTCAAGCTTAGCAGTTTTTTATAAAGACTTAGAAGCTATGGGTGCCTTGGATGATACTGTAATAGTTGTCTATTCTGAGTTTGGTCGTACTTGCTATGAGAATGGCACATCTGGAAACTTGTCAGTCGGCACAGATCATGGGCATGCTAGTAATACTTTTATTTTAGGTGGGCCAGTGCGGGCAGGTGTCTATGGTGATTTACCAACTTCTCAAGAATTATCAAATCAAGATTATAATGCGCTACTTCCGAAAGTTGATTTTAGAGATATTTTTGCTGATGTCTTACAATGGTTAAACGTTACTCCGAGTGAAGTTTTTACTGATGATGATTATCATCGACAGACGGTTGGTTTTCTTCAGACCTAATTTGTTAAAAGCTTTTACAAATTGACGATAGAGTTTTAAAGCAAAGTTCTTGCACAACTCCGCGATGTCCTTCCACTGGTTTACACGTCACACTTGCAACAACTATTCCTTGGTATTCGGCTACAGTCCATTGCTTTAGCCCATCAATGACTGGGAAGTAGGTAGGATGATAAAAGGAGTTAGGCAGCTGACCAATAAGTGTTCCGGTCTTAGCATAGATTTTTTCATGAGCTAAGTCTGGAAAAATCGCTTGAGCCCTTTTGTGAGCAGTGCCCGTGCTAACTACGCCCGCCAGCATCTCACGTAAGTCTTTTAAAATGTTGGAAGAGGCGATACTCGTTTCTGGAAATTCTGATTTTAGCAAAAGAGATTTCTTATCAGCTAAGATTTCTACGTCAGGTAACTTACCATCAGTTGTAATCGCTGCTAGTAGCCGAGCTTGATGTAGACAATTGGTGTAGCTACTATGAAAGCCACTTGCTAGGCGACCTAACTTTAATAGTTGTTTTGATTCTGAGCCGCCACGGAGTGGGGTATCATCAATTGTTGGAGGTGGGATTTTCAGATCAGATAATCTTTGATTGTTATATCCGCAACGATTGGCAACTTGTAAGAATTGATTAAGTTTATCTTCGGCACTTCCTGGAAGTTGCCAAAAGAATTTAGCGATTGCTAAAGCATTAGAATAGGCAAAAGCATTTTTTAGATTTGTTAGGCGTGGTGGTTCTTCCTTAGTTTGTATTGCTTGATAGTTGGGAGCTATTTGATAGCGAGCGGGGTAGGAAGTCTCCTGATCTAATCTTACTCCAGATTCTAGCAGATAGATTGCGGTAATAATTTTAACTAGCGAAGCAGCTGGAAAGTTAGTCAGGGCGATGTTGGTATTTTTTAGGTTAGATTTGGAGGCTATCCCTAGCACTGTGCCATTCTTAGCATCTAAAACTACCGAAGCTGCGTGTGTTGTCGCAGTCTGATCTACTAATGCGGTAGTTAATTTTTGGATACTAGGATTTTTGCCGGTTAGTATTGCTTGAGAATCAATCTGTTGACCATGGTTTGGTAAGTAGCCATGGCCAGATTGCCTAAAAAAGAGTGCTTGATCAGAAAACATAATTAGAGATCCCCTTAACTTACTCTAATAGATATTAATTCTTAAGCAAATAAATATTTATTCTGAAACAATCTTCGTTACAGTGTCTTCATGATTTCAATAAGATCTTTTTCTGCTGCACTGTTTGTTGAATTATACAAATTAATGCGGGAAGAATGATCAAGGTAAATGGGACTAAAAAAAGGCGCGTTTCCTCAACTCTGGCATAGCAAAAGTGGATGATTAACCAGATCGGAATGATTAGCCAGAAGCAATTTTTTAGAATTTTTGGCCATCTTTTAAAAAATACCAAAGCAATCAAGGGCGCTAGGTTGTATGTCCAAAAAATTTCACGATAACTTGTGAGGCTAGAAATATTTTCGATTAGAGAACCAGTAATTTGAGGCTCTTGATAGCCGAAATAGCATCTTATTGCATAAAAGGGAATGGTAAAGGCTATGATATTAAGAGTCGAATAGTAAGCTAACTTTTTATTCTCGGCATTAAATTTCCAGTCCTTCGTTAGTAGGATCGGAAATAGGCAAATCAAAAAGCCAGTCTCTCGATTCGTTGCTGCTAAGAAACATAATGGTATTAGTAATAGCAACCTTTGTTGGAGTAGGGCAATCAGGGCAAGTTGATAAAAGATAATGTCAAAGTAATTATCAAAAGATAATCCACTATTATAGTGGGCAACAGAGAATGTATAACCAAGAGTCAGAATCGAAAGGATTTTTAAAAAGTAATGATCAATTTCTAAAAGCTTAAGTAGGTAAAGAGATAGTAAGAATATAATTATATTTTGTAGAAAACGTAATAATAAATAGGGGTAGAGGGTTACATAGCTAACTCTTAACTCGTTCATATTTTGTAGGCTGCTACTAGGGGTCTCATGTTGCCGAAAGGAGTCATTTTGCCTAAAGGCTTTGATTATTCCTTCTAAAACAATTGCCGACATAATCCGATATTGCCAGGGGTTAAAATTTTCAGCTTGCGCATTTAGTAATTGATGATGTCGCAGTACTTGATATTGGAGTGGAAGGGATTCGGGATCTTTTATTTGAAATTTTAAAGAGAGTGCCGAAGTAAGGATACATAGCAATAGCAGGAAGAACAGGCCAAGTTTTGACATGGCTTAAAGGTAGCATTTGTCCTTAAAGATCAAAAGATCTTGTTAGCCTTCAGAGTTTTATTTTTTAACCCTCAAGAGTCCGCTATATTTTGAGTGAATATATTTTAAGAGAGGAAAGGGGACACTGATGGAGACATTCTTTGTCTCCATCAGTTATTGTAATTACTTTTCCATTAAGTCACGCTCAACAACTTGCGCTGTCGGAGCTTTATGATGGCCTTCTCCATCACCATAAATTTGACCCAAGATTGGAGCGATTGCTAAACCTACTAAGCAAGTAAGTTTGATTAAGATGTTCATTGATGGTCCAGAAGTATCCTTAAATGGATCGCCAACAGTGTCACCAGTTACTGCTGCTTTGTGAGCATCAGAACCTTTGTATTCCATCTTGCCGTTAATCATAATCCCTTTTTCAAAAGATTTTTTAGCATTATCCCAAGCACCACCAGCATTAGACTGGAAGATTGCCCAAAGGACACCACTTACAGTAACACCAGCCATATAACCACCTAGAGCTTCAGGTCCCATAATGAAACCAACAAGAATTGGAGTAACTATTGTAATTGCACCAGGCATCATCATTTCGCGAATAGCAGCTTTAGTCGAAATTGCTACGCACTTGTTATACTCAGGTTTTCCAGTCCCTTCTAAGATTCCTGGAATTTCGCGGAATTGGCGACGAACTTCTTCCACCATATCCATCGCAGCACGTCCAACGGCACTCATTGCTAAGGCTGAGAAAACAACTGGAATCATACCACCAAGAAATAATGCTGCTAAAACTTTAGCATCAAAAATATTGATTCCATGAATTCCTGTGAACGTAACGTAGGCAGCAAATAATGCTAAGGCTGTTAGAGCAGCAGAAGCAATCGCAAAACCTTTACCAATAGCAGCAGTTGTATTTCCAACTGAGTCTAAGATATCAGTTCGCTCACGAACTTCTTTGGGAAGCTCACTCATCTCTGCAATACCACCAGCATTATCAGCGATTGGTCCAAAAGCATCGATTGCTAACTGCATTGCTGTTGTTGCCATCATGGCCGAAGCCGCAATACCAACACCATAGAATCCAGCCATGGCATATGCTCCCCAGATTGCTCCAGCGAAAAGTACGATTGGCATCCACGTGGACATCATTCCAGTAGCAAGACCAGCAATAATATTTGTTGCTGCTCCAGTAGCTGATTGTCTAACGATTGCTAATACTGGCTTAGTTCCCAGAGCTGTATAGTATTCAGTAATTGCCGAGATTGCTCCACCAACACCTAATCCAATTAAGACAGCATAGAAAACTCTAGTGGAAGTTGTCGCCATATTTACAAACTCGTTTCCAGAGAAAACAGTCATATTAATATTGGCCGGTAACATCCATTTAATTAAGAAGTAAGAAGCTACAGCAGTTAAGATTAAAGCAATCCAGTTGCCACGGTTTAAGGCTCCTTGAACTGTTTTCCCATCAGCGTTCTCATCGTTAACGCTAACAAAGTTCATCCCAATAATTGATAAAACAATTCCGATACCTGCAATAACTACTGGTAAAAGAATAGGCCCCATTCCACCAAAAGTATCAGTGTAATTAGGATTAGTAATTAATAGATCTCTAATTACATAGTTACCAAGAACCATTGAAGCTAAAACTGTCGCAACATAAGAACCAAATAAATCAGCTCCCATTCCTGCTACATCTCCTACGTTGTCCCCAACATTATCAGCGATAGTCGCTGGGTTACGCGGGTCATCTTCTGGAATACCAGCTTCTACTTTACCAACAAGATCAGCTCCAACGTCGGCTGCCTTAGTGTAAATACCACCACCAACACGAGCAAAGAGAGCAATTGATTCTGCGCCCAGTGAGAAACCAGCAAGAGTTTCAAGGATGATAGTCATGTTTTCAACACCTGACCAAACGCCATCTGCTAACCAATAAAAAAGAATGGCAAACAGTGAGCTAAGTCCAAAAACTGCTAAGCCAGCAACTCCTAGACCCATTACACTTCCACCACGGAAAGAAACTTTTAGTGCTAGTGATAAGCTAGTTCGAGCTGCTTGAGTGGTGCGAACGTTTGCTTTAGTAGCAATACGCATTCCGATATTTCCAGCGACAGCGGAGAACACAGCACCAATCACAAATGATACAACGATAAACCAGTGAGTTGATTCAACTAATGTTGAAAGATAACCCAAAGTTGCACCAGCGATAACGACAAAGACCGCTAACACGCGATACTCTGCAGCTAAGAATGCCATAGCACCTTCAGCAATTGCGCTAGCAATGCCTTTCATTTTGTCGTCACCAGCATCTTGCTTAACGACCCAAGAGGATAAAAATGCCATGTAAACAAGGCCTAGAATCCCAAATAGAGGAAGAATATAAATTAATTGAGACATGATTTATTCTATAAAATATTTATAACTAAAGACCTGTTCTTAGGTCCTACGAATATCTAGAAAGGCAGTAAGCCTAGAAAAACTGCTGAATTTATTAGACATTTTTTCTAGGGTTGCTGAACTAACTACTCCGTAGAGCGGAAAGCCAAGTCTTAATTGACGAGCTTTTTTAGCATCTACAGCCAAACCTGACAACCTTTTGGCTTGATTTAAATATATCTAAATTATGATGTTTTTTATTGTAATTCTAAATAGTTGGGGGTGTTTTTAACTCTATTGATTCCACTCAGAACATTCCATATACATATTTACTCAGTTTAATAGCATCCAGAAGGTATAAATTTAATTCTTAGCTTATCCAAAAACTCCATTTAGAATATGGTGAATTTGTATTTCTATAAAATTCGAAAAGTCATGAATCAGTCATCAAGTAAAAACCGTTTTGGAAAAAGTTTTAATTCACTTTGTTATGCTCTAACCGGTGGAGCCTTCAATGATAATTTTTTTAAAACAGTTTTAGCCTTATTCATTGCCAGTAATTATTCTGGTCAAAAACAAACTGCCTTAATCAGTTTAACTGGAGCAATGCTTGTTTTACCTTTTATACTTCTTTCGCCATTAGCTGGTTGGTTAGGGGATAAATTTAGCAAAACAAAAATTACAATTTTCACTCGGATGGTCGAGCCGATTCTTGTGATCGTTGGAAGTTATTTTTTATTCCAGGGTAATACGATTGCCTTGCTAGCAGTTCTGTTCATGTTTGGATCACAAAGTGCTTTATTTAGCCCCAGTAAATATGGCCTGATTCCTGAACTTTTAAAAAAAGAGCAATTATCCGAAGGTAATGCTTATGTTGAGATTGCCACCTTTGTTGGAATCCTGATGGGTACAATGCTTGCTGGGCAAATTCAAGGATTTGAAAATAAGAATATTATTTCTACAATTATTCTTTTAACTGTGGCCTGTGGTTCCGTATATTTTGCGTTTAGCATTAAGCACCAACCAGCGGCAAATCCACAAATCAAGTTTGAAAAAAATCCTTTTAGTTTTTTCTGGAGAACTTTCTCGGAGTTAAAACAGGATCGAGCACTTTTTTTAGTACTCTGCGCTAGTACCTGGTTTTGGTTTGTAGGCGCATTGGTCCAACTTTCAATTTTTATTTATGCGCGGGAGTTTCTAAATGCCACTTCTTATCAGACTGGAATCTTGCTGACATTTTTAACTGTAGGAGTGGGGTTAGGAAGTTTTCTTGCTGGCCGGCTATCTCATGGGCGAGTTGAATTGGGCATCGCACCAGTAGCACTTTTTGGTTTAGCACTTACTAGCTTTTGCATTGGACTTTTGCCACTGAAAATATTTTTAGCAACAATTATTTTTGCCGTGTTAGGGTTTTGTTCTGGATTATTTATTGTTCCGCTCAATGCTTATTTTCAAATGGCTAGTCCCTCCGAAAAACGGGGGGCTTATCTCGGTACTGCTAATTTAGTTTTTAATATTGCTATTGTTTTAGCGAGCATCACACTTTGGTTATTTACCGGAATTCTTAATTTACCTGTTACATTCCTATATTTATTTGTCGGAATCAGTTCCTTAATTTTAATTTCAATCGCTTTTCGAGTCATGCCAGTATTAATTTTTAGATGCTTTAGTTGGATACTTTGTAATAGTATCTATCGCTTAAAAATTGTGGGGGATGAAAATATTCCTAAGATTGGTGGCGGGTTACTTGTTTGTAATCATATCTCTTATCTGGATGCAATCTTTATTCTGGCAGCGGCTAAGCGACCAGTTAGATTTATTATGTATAAGCCGTTTACCGAGTTGCCAGTGATCGGAAGATTAGTGAAGGCCATGTCGGTAATTCCAATTAATGAAAAAGATGCTACCTCGGAAATTCGAAAGGCTTTAAAGCAAGCGAAGGAAGCAATTCAACAGGGTGAACTAGTTTGTATCTTTGCTGAAGGACAACTTTCGCGTCATGGAAATATGACAGCATTCCTTAGAGGAATGGAATTAATTACTAAAGGACTGAGCGAGCCAATTATCCCAATTCATCTTGATCAAATCTGGGGTAGCATTTTTAGCTTTGAAAGTGGTAAGACTATTTGGAAGTTACCAAAACAAATTCCTTATCCATTAACAGTTAGCTTTGGAAAGCCACTCTCAGCTAACACTTCTGCCTTTGATGTTCGTCAAAAAGTTGCCACTCTGGGAGTGGATTCCTATTACCTCAGAAAAGTTTATCAGGAGCGTTTAGATTATCGCTTTTTACAATCAATTTCACGCTTACGTTTTAAAAGAATGATGTCTGATAGTTCTGGCAAGTCTTTAATTGGCTGTAAGTTCTTGGCCACAACTTTAGCCTTAGTTTCCTATTTAAAAGCTCGCTTGCTGAATCAAACTAACGTTGGAGTTTTACTTCCAAGTGGAATTACTGGAGCAAAGATTAATGTCGCTTTGATGCTTGCTGGTAAAGTTGCCGTTAATTTAAATTACACTGCTTCAGCCGAAGGGATTGCCTCTGCAATAAAACAAGCGGGAATTAAAACCGTCATCTCTGCTAATAAATTTTTAGATACTTTAAAGTTAGTTTTGCCCGAAGATGTTAAATTAATTGATCTTGAAAAAGGTCTCGAGGAAATTACCACTGGGGCTAAAATCAAGTCTTTCTTAGTAAGTTTACTGCCACTTTTTCTGCTAAAGATCTTTTTGCTAAATCGCCGAGATTCTTCACAAGATACTGCTACAATTATTTTTTCTAGCGGAAGCTCAGGTGAGCCAAAAGGTGTGGTCTTAAGTCATGCTAATATTAGTTCTAACATTCAAGGAGTCTTTCAAGTTGGCGAGGTCACAAGCAAAGATTCTATGTTGGGAGTTCTGCCGTTTTTTCATTCCTTTGGCTATAGCATTACATTATGGTTCCCATTACTTGCTGGGATACCGGTGATTTATCATAATAATCCGATGGATGCTGGAACGATTGGAGAGCTAGCTGAAAAATATCAGACTACGATGTTACTTTCTACTCCAACTTTTTTAAGTGCTTACATTCGCAAGTGTAAGGAAGAACAATTTAAATCACTTCGCTTAGTAATTGTTGGTGCCGAAAAGTTACCTGAAGTTACGGCTAGTAAATTTACTGAAAAATTTGGGGTAACTCCCTATGAAGGTTATGGGTGCACAGAGTTAGCTCCAGTAATTAGCTTAAATGTTCCTAATCGCCAAGACTCTTTAGTAAATCAAATTGGTAATAAGCCTGGAAAGGCCGGCCATCCACTTCCAAATATTTCCCTTAAGATTTTAGATCCGGAAACTCGTGCCGAGCTGGGTGTGAATCAGAATGGATTGGTGCTCGTTAAGAGTCCGAGTGTAATGAAAGGTTATTTAAACAATCCTATAAAAACAGCCGAAGTTATGGATGGCGAATGGTATATTACAGGTGATATTGGAAATTTAGATGAAGATGGATTTTTAGAAATTACAGGAAGAGTAACCCGCTTTAGTAAAATCGCCGGAGAGATGGTTCCTCATGAAGCTATTGAAAGTGCAATTTTAGTCGCCTTAAATACCAGCGATAAAGTTGTTGCTGTGACTTCTGTCGGAGATGAGAAACGGGGTGAGAAAATTTGCGTACTTTATACTATTGAGCTTGATATTAAACTAATGATTGATGCACTAAGTAATCAAGGATTACCAAATCTTTGGATACCAAAGAAAGATGCTTGGATTAAAGTTTCGGAGATCCCAGTGTTAGGAAGCGGTAAATTAGATTTGAAAGAGATCAAGCGTCAAGCCGAGGATGCGGCGCAAAAAGATAGCTAATAATCTTTTGTTGTTTTATTTAAAATTATACATGTCCGCAAAGAACCCACTAACTCCGCCTGCTGATTTATAACGATCATTATAGTCAAAGATCGGAGGGTGTCCCCAGGCTGCCTTTCGACCCATCAGGTCAGCTGCCAGAACTGAACCAAAGTTAGCTGGCCAGTTAACGTGACGGTAATTTGAACCCCAGCTGGAGTTGTCTTGATATGGTTCATAGTAGTGACGAATGCCCCATTCAGGTAGTCCAATCTGATTAGGAGTGTAGCCAAGGTTGTTTGGGTTACGCTTTCCTGGTATCGGTGTACCATCACGTTGTTTGTCTTGATAAACTTCCTTTTCTGAAACATAGAACGTAGTCATATCTTCCTGAAAATATTCTGGGTGTTTTCCTACGAACTCCAGCAAAGTTGGATCGTTTAGAGCTACAGCGGCTAAGAAAGCAGGAAACTTCCGCCCACTTCGCTGACCACCATCATGATAGAAGTTCCCTCCGTTGGTACGATAATTCCAAATGTCTATACCGGCTTGAATCGTCTGAATCATAGCTTTTTCTTTTTCTTCTTGAGACTTATCAAGTTGTAACCACAAACCCACTTTACCCCATTTTATAGCGATTTCTCGCCCGTAAGTAGACCAAATATTTCTGCTTGGATCAATATAGCGAGTGGCTACATTAGTCTCCCCAATGTATATTCCAGATACTACGTGACCATCCCACTCAAACCATGGTAACGCTGGAAGTCTTTCTTCAATGTAAGCCTGACTTGGCGCACTAGCGGGAATTGGACGAAATTTTTTCAGCACATTCCAGTTAATCTGACTCTTATTCCATTTCACGGCATGATTTGCTCCGAAAAGTCCGGTACGAAAACTTCCCCTATCTGGTGCCGTGGTTAGAACAGTTAATACACAAACGCGATCAACATAATTCGGGTACTTATTTGAAGGACGTGTAATAGAAGAAACTAAGGCATCATTACCATTAATTGTAAGGGGTAGTTGCAAGGCAACATTTTTCGATGCCTGGTAAGAGGTTGCTGCTAAACCTATACCGTTACTTTCAAAACCCTGATGTGTACCAGCAATCGGATTTAGCATTGAGCCATTTTGAACATTGGTCACGCTTTCAGATGGGTTTGGACTGATGGCAGTTACAGTTACTGGACCTAAGACCCAAGGCTCTCCATTGGCAAAAGTTCCCATTGGACGAGGGTTAGAAAAAGTCCAAGTAATGCCGTAATGAGTGACAGATGAAACTGAGTTGCCCTAGACAATACAAGAACTATCTCCAGCATTTTCAAATCCATTATTACATTCTTTCACTATACAATGAGTCCCCCAATTACTCCAATTTCCATTGATACATGATCTAGTTAGTACTCCAGTTCCATTAGGTATAGAGCAACTTTTTGTTGACTCGCCAATACAGCTGATTGGTGGAGGAGAAGTTGGTACTGGAGTTGGAGTAGCAACAGGTGTTGGATAAGGAGTCGGATTAGTGCCTGGTGTATTGATTGTAATTGGATTTGTAATATTAGAAACTATTTGGCTCCCAGTAACGGCGTACAGACTAAAAAAGTTTAGTTGTGAAGTTCCTAATTGCGTCTCTCGAAAAGGATAATTAGTGGCAATTTGAAAAACTTCCCCAGAATCATTCTGCACTGTTACGGAGTATTTTTTATATAATAAATGTACATCCATTGTTACCAAATATTCTTTTCCAGAAACATAGTTCATTGCTTGAACAGCGGAGTATACAGTTCCATTTCTAGCATCAACCTTACCATTGCTGGCAAATCTTAAAGTTGTTGCTAGTGAATCATATCCATTGGCAATTCCATTAGATAGTCCAGTTAAAGAATCAATATTATTGCCCTGCGGAATGGTTTTATATGTAATACGAAAACTTCCTGTTTGCAGGGCAATTGCTTTGCTTTGCCAGACGCCTGAACTTCTTAACTCTGTTGGCGTAGGACTTGGAGCTGGAGGTGTAGGAGTAGTTGCTGGAGGATTTATACTTTGGGGATTAGAAAATGAAAGAAGTTGATGACTTCCAATATAGGCATAAGAGCTAAGATTATTTAACTGTGTCACATTAGAACCTGCCCCAGAAGGCAAGATGCGAAAATTATAATTATTAGCAATTGAAAAAGTTTGCCCTTGATCATTTGCAACTGTAATTGAGTACTTTTTGGTTGTAAGATGAACATCCATCGTTACAAAATATTCTTTTCCAGCCACATAACTAACATTCTGTTCTGCCGTGTAAGCTCCACCGTTTATAGCATCAATTTTTCCATTACTAGCAAATCTGACTGTAGTAGCTAAGGAGTCATACCAATTAGCTGTACCGTTTGATAAGCCTGTTACCGAGTCCATATTATTATTTAGGGGCTTAGCTTTAAAAGTAACTCGAAAACTTCCTGATTGATTTGTAAAGTTTCTGTTTTGCCAAGAATTTGAAATTGTTAAATCTGGTAATATTGTTGGTGTTGGAGAAATAGTAGGAATTGGTGTACCAGTTGCTTGCGGTGTAGGAGTAATACTTGGAATCGGAGTACTAGTTGGTTTTGCTGATGGATTCGGATTTGGATTTACTGTTGAAACTGGTGTTGGCTCTATGACGGGAAGAGTTGCCGGAATTCTAACCTTTAGAGCGAGTGAGTAGTCAGACACTAAACTAACATTGTGGAATTTCTTTAGAGCAACAACTTTAACGAAATAGTCAAAATTATTAGATAGATTAGTTAAGATAACTTTGTGATTAGTAGTTCTGGCCAGTTCTTTAAAGCTCGCACCGTTATCACTACTTAAATATACTATGTAGGCATCAGCATCACCACTATAGCTTAGCTCTTTGGAGCTATTTGAGAAATTAACACCACTAGGAACTCTAGGAGCTTGTTGATTTTGCACTTCAGTACAGACTGACAGATATGCTGTATCTAGAACCTGTCCGTAATTAGTGAAAAATAAAGCATATTCCCTGGCTAATTGTACTTTTAAGATCTCTTGATTTAAGGCCTTTAAGCCAGACGTGTTATTATTTGCTCTTAACTTTTGACGCTTTGCTTCTAATTCTCTTAACTCACTCTCCGTCTTCTTAATTACTTTGTTCTCTGATAAGTAACCAAGATAGCTATTAATAGAATCACTAATCGAATATCCGGTAATTTGGTGATTAGGATTAACTTGGGGAGTAGAACCACAAGTTAAAATTTGATCATCGAGAAGAATTTTTACTCCAGATTCTAACTTAACTTTCTTGCCTCCAATCTCTAAGCGTGGAAGGCATGCTTTAGTTGCAACTGGCGGAGTAAAATTTAAAATTTTAGCGACCAATTTTTCGAAACTATCCTTAAGATATGCCTTTTGTAATTTAGTTTGAAAAATGGAAAGGCCACTAAATATCTTCTTGGCTTCTCCTGGCTTTTCAGAAGCTAGATCGATAAATTCATCTTTACAAATACTTAAGTTTAGAGCACCAGCAATTTCTAGCGAAGGTAATACAATTTTTGTTAATTTTGACTTTGGTTTAATTAATGTTTCGGTGTTTTGAAATAAGGAGAAATTAGGAGCTCCAAGAGACGAGAGCAGGCAAGTAAGCGATATTAAAAACAAAAATACCCAAACCTTAGCTTTCGTAGAACTAAGAAAATTGTTTGAAATATTATTCATCCCAGCACTATCAAATTAAATAGATGATCAAAATACCTCAAATTAAGGTGTAAAACTCCTATGACTTGAGATGCCTATCAAGCAAAAAATGATTCAAATAGCCAATGCTGGGTAATAAACTATCTTTAAATAATACTTTGCCTTATTTTTAGCCATTCAAATTTTGATCTTTGTCCTTCATCATCTTGGCCAAGAGGGGGGTTAAAATCTGCTTGCAAGATGCAATTGAATTAAAAATTAATTAGTATACTAGTAGTGATGGCCCACCGGAGTAACTTTGTAAGTTTGTTGGATCCTTCTTCACGGCTTTTAGTTTAAATGTTCCTTGCCAGCCATTTCCATTTCCTGATTGGCTGATAAAATCAGCAATAATAAATTCTTTAATGATAATATCGCTATTACCATTAGTAAAATTACTAGTCAGAACTAACTTTAAGTTTGTATTTAATCCATGATCCAATAAATATTTGAAGCCTTCACTCACACCAGCAAAGCCTGTCCCAGGACTCTCCGGTGCACCGATCGCAATCGGAGCACTACAAACTCCATTGATGATGTTGTATTGGTAAGCATCAGCGCTAGAGTTATTACCTCCAAGGTCAATTTTACCCCAATTGCCAGAAGCGCCCTTGCCTATAGTGAAGTTACTACCGATTTGTACGGCTAGGGATTCTTGAGGGGTGCCATAGTTGTTATAGATACTACTCTCTCCGATACCAAAGGGCTTATTGCAGTCAGAAACAATAATATTGTTATTAACGGCAACGGAATCTAAGGCGAGATTAAACAAATTAAATTGAAATATTTTAGCAAAGTATGTTGTGACATCTCTTTTAGTCAAAACATTAACCGCATTAACAAAATTACCGACACAACTTTGGCAAAGGCAATTTGCACATCCAGGAACACAAGGGGTAAAGGTTTTATTCGAGGTATTCCAGGTTCCACATTGTACACCAGTGATCTCACCCGGGTTAATATTATTTGCTTGGGCAATCAGCCTAGCTTCCTGATCAATTCGAGCATTGAGTGTATTGGGAACGAGACTTGTTCCCAGAAGTTTTACTCCGGCTTGAGCCCCAGCATCAGCTGCGGAATGGATTACTCTTTGGTTCCAGAGAGCAACAGAGATGTCGACTGCAATGGCAGCAACACCGCACATCGCGGCACTAAGTAGTAATACTATTATTAGAACATATCCGTTCTCACGTTCGTACATTTGCCATCCATTTAAATTATCTCATCACAGCGGAGGAGTTAATCTGAATAACTCCATTCTGTCCTGGTATAATATTTGCAAATACCAACGGCAGATTATATGCAATCTCAACTTTAGTTGCGGCTTGACCATTCACTATAAAGTTAGGATCAATATTAATATTTGTTACATTACTAGTCTCAAGAGAGGGGACAATTGTGGAGTTGATAATATTTTGCACGGCTTGTGATTGAGCTTGGGCATTCGCATGAGGTAGAATCGCAGTCCGAACTGCAACTTGAGAAGCATTTTCTAAAACAATCCTTGCTGATAGATACATTCCATACTGTATAATACCACTGACGAATAGCAATAATATTGGCAGTACGATTGCTGCTTCGATATAGATACCACCAAATTGTTGATGTTGATGGTATTGCAATTTCATTATTTTGTTTTGTTTATTTGTTGATTCACAACGTTAGCTTGTTCTTGTTTAAGTGCGATATCTTGAGCTCTTAATTTTAACATCACTTCTTTATTGATCAGTTGGCCATTATTTAGAATGTAACTTTTTCCACCCAATTCTACTTCTTCGGTTGGATTTTCAGTTGCCGAGATGCCCAATAATTGCCCCGTCTCAGTTGTTTCCACGCCCTGTAATTCTAAGTCCCCATCACCTCTGAGGCTTAAACTTAAAGAGCCGGGAGATTTTTTTGCTAATTGAATTTTCTGAGAGTCAGCAATCGTGGCTAATAACGTTACATGTTCCGCTTGAACACTAACGCCATTAACTGCCCCAAGTGGCGCGCTATTTTTATCAGTGCGACGACCCGCAGAAAGGACGTGTGCATTTTCAACTATTGTTACTGCCATCGGTTGACCATCTACAATCGTCGTCCAGACTACATCAACCCTAACTCCTGGAGCCACCCAACCCTCAACTCCACTAATTGGATCGACTGGGATTGCCACAGCTCTGTGTCCCTTAGGAATTTTAGCAGTGATATCATAACTCACTGGTTCTGGTAGTCCACCTTCAGGAAGCGCTTTCGGCTCATCTTTAACGTAAACAACTTTGCTCTCCGTGTTTTGAGCACTCATCAATAGATACATTAGCGCCATGATCATTGCTAGCATAGCAAGGAAAAGTATTGTGAGGAGCGCGCGCTCTTTATTTACCATGTGATGCTCTGGTGATTTATTACTAATACTCGATGTTCCGTAAAAACTCATTTTTATTTTCCTAAACTAAACTAACAATTCTTTCTGATAACTTCTCTGATAAATTCTGAAAGAAATTATGTCTCTGTTTATAATTTGGCTGCATTGCCGAGTTGCTAATCGGCGCAAAACTTTCCACTAGTCCCATTTCTTGAGCATAAATCTCAAAAACTTTTTTATTATGCTTTGATCCAATCGAGTAAAGTGTATTGCCCGAGGCTGGCCATTCATTGGCTGCGGAGTCAAGTTCTAGCGCTGGAAGGAGACAACTATTACTGAGCACTTGGTGGAGCATACTATGCTTATCGCTTTGTGCGATTAACTTAGATATTTTTTCGGCTTTAATCTTAGTTCCTGAGCGAATAAAATGATTTGTGCCAACTCGATTAATAATTAGTGGCTCAATCATTTTCATGAACGATGGGACAGAGGCAAGGCCAAGAACGGAGTCATCAATAACAATTAAATTTGCATCGCTCTTATGAAGTAGAAATCCAGTAGAGGAAGATATACGACCTACTGTATCAACAATAATTACGTCAAAAGAGGTTCTAGCATATGATAATATTTGCTCTATTAAATCCATGCAGTCAGGATTGTTAATGAAGTCTAAGGCAACGGATAATTCTGTTGGAGGAGCTAGGACAGCAAGGGAGTCGTTAATATTAAATAACAAGCTTTCAAAAGCAGTTCGATTGAATTCGTTCAAACCATTAACCGAGTCTTTAAAGACAGTACCATTTGGTACGCCACCACCTAGAGATCTTGATAGGTCTTGTGATTCAATATCGAAATCCCAAACCAGCGTCTTCAGTCCATTTTGTGCACATAGTTCTGCAAAGCCTGCTGCAATTGTGCTTGCCCCTACGCCACCCTTGGATTGAGTAATTGTTACTAGTTTTCCAGTACTGACAACTCCATTTTTCTTTAAGTTCAGGTGGACAGAAACAAATTCTTGTAGGATATCTAGGACTGAACAGCCGTATGGAAGAATTTTACGAATCTTTGTTAAGTCATCCGATCTAAAGCTTTGGCTTTGATACTCAGTATCGCTGAGGAAGAGGATAATTTCGATATTTGGATTTAATTCTAAGGATTTTGTAATAATTTCAAATCTACGATGAGAAACTTCGATTCCAATGACTAAAATATTCGCATTTCCAACCGATGTTTGATAATTATCTAAGGTTGCTAGCCCAACTTTGATATTTAGCGAGTCAATCTCCCGATCTCCAATTGATTTAATACGCCCAGCTAGCTGTTGCGTGCCTTCTACTGTGCTGTTAAGTGCTAGAATTTGCATGAATTATCCAAGATTGAATTTAGTATGTTGACAGGTTGAGCATTTTAACTCCAGCACTATTCTTAGTCAAACAAATTCTGCAGTTCTTTCTCTGGAGACTTTTATCGTCCTAGGGTTTGGTTTATCCACATATCGAAAAACTAATCTGAGTTTCTAATTGTGGTTTAAAAGTATGTATTATAAAGCTGTTCATACTCTTTGTGTCTTATGAAGGAGTATAGATTATCATGAATGATTATTCAGTTTTGCCCAGTGAGGAGTGGGAAAAATAAATAGGGAACCAGAAAACTCCCTATTTATTTTACGACTAGGATCTGACAAAGTTTTTTAGATAATTCCGCTAGCTTCTCCACCTTTGCTGTGTGCCCAGAGGAAGAAGCTAGCTGAGTAAGGGGTTTACAATTAATCCTTCGTTGCTTCCCCCGTCGCCAAAGATTTGGGGGACAAGCCTGCTACGGCGGATAATCATGCAAGGCCTGATTATATCATGCTTCGGTAACACTCAGCTGACTCTAGGTGTAACTCAGTATTCATAGTCCTTCGGCATAACTTAAATTATTGCAATCTTAGGTGTCGGCACAAAAAAAGGGAGCTATTTCTAGCCCCCTTTTTATCGTACAAGTAAATGTATCGCAATCAATCCCCCTTTGCTCCTGCGGAGCTTCCACCTTCGCTTAAGCTTCGGTGGACAAGTCGGAGGATAATCATGCAGGTCATGATTACATCATGCCGCCCATTCCACCCATACCGCCCATTCCACCCATACCGCCCATGCCAGCACCAGCGTGGTCATTGTCGGATTTTGGTTGGTCGCAGATGATTGCTTCAGTTGTTAGCATTAAGCCAGCAACAGAGGCAGCGTTTTCTAAAGCTGAACGAACAACTTTAGTTGGGTCAATTACACCAGCAGCAATTAGGTCTTCGTAAATTCCAGTTGCAGCGTTATAACCCCAAGCACCTTTCTTCTCACGTACAGTGTTTACAACTACTGCAGGCTCAGCACCAGCATTAGAAGAGATTGTACGAAGCGGAGCTTCACAAGCATTGCGGATTACTCTCACACCAAAAGCTTGTTCTTCAGAAACTTTTAAAGAGTCTAAAGAGTCAATTGCTCTGATTAAAGCAACTCCACCACCAGGAACAATTCCTTCTTCCACAGCAGCACGAGTAGCATGAAGAGCATCTTCCACACGGGCTTTCTTCTCTTTCATTTCTACTTCAGTAGCAGCACCAACGTGAATTACCGCAACTCCACCAACTAATTTAGCAAGTCTTTCTTGTAATTTCTCACGATCGTAATCAGAAGTTGTTTCTTCGATTTGAGCACGAATTTGTCCAACGCGAGCTTTGATTTCTTCAGCAGAACCAGCACCGTCAATTACTGTACAGTTGTCTTTAGTAATTGCCATACGCTTAGCAGTACCTAGATCAGCAAGAGTCATATTTTCTAGTTTAACTCCGATGTCTTCAGTAACACATTTTCCACCAGTAAGAATTGCAATGTCTTCCAACATAGCTTTTCTTCTGTCACCAAAACCAGGAGCTTTAACTGCACAAACATTTAATGTTCCACGGATTTTGTTAACTACTAATGTAGCTAATGCTTCACCTTCGATATCTTCAGCAATAATCACTAATGGCTTACCTGTCTTCGCAACTTGCTCAAGTACTGGAAGTAATTCTTTCATGTTACTGATTTTCTTTTCATGAATAAGAATTAAGCAATTTTCCAATTCTGCTTCCATTCTTTCTGGATTAGTCACGAAGTAAGGAGAAAGGTATCCACGGTCAAACTGCATTCCTTCCACAACATCAAGTGTTGTTTCTAAGCCTTTAGCTTCTTCCACAGTGATAACACCTTCTTTGCCAACTTTTTCCATTGCTGAAGCAATGATTTCGCCGATTTCAGTGTCGCCGTTAGCAGAAATAGTTCCGACTTTAGCGATATCACTCTTACCGTTTGTTGGTTTACTTTGAGATTTAAGGTTTTCAATCACGCATTTAACAGCAGCATCGATTCCTCTTTTTAATGACATTGGGTCATGACCAGCAGCAACAAGTTTGTAACCTTCACGATAAATCGCATCAGCTAAAACAGTAGCAGTAGTCGTGCCGTCCCCAGCAACATCAGATGTTTTAGAAGCAACTTCTTTAACCATCTGCGCGCCCATGTTCTGGAACTTATCTTCAAGTTCGATTTCTTTGGCAACAGTTACACCATCTTTAGTAATTAAAGGAGCTCCAAAGCTTCTTTCAATTACTACGTTACGTCCACGAGGTCCCATTGTTACTTTAACTGCGTCAGCTAAAGTTTTGACACCTTTTAAGATTTGTTCTCTGGCATCCAAGCCAAATCCAATTTTTTTTGCACTCATTTTTATTTTCCTTAATAAAAAATTATCTCAAACTATTAAAATTATCTAATTTATAAATAGTAATTTAGTTTTCGATATAATTTGTCTTTGCTATTCAAACTTTGATAAATCCAAGATTTGAAAAAGCGATTCTAAATAATAATTAGGCTTCTAAAACGCCATAAACATCATCTTCTTTCATGATCAGTAATTCTTGCCCATCAATTTTGATTTCATTTCCAGAATATTTTCCAAAAATTACTGTATCACCAACTTTGACATCAACTGGACGGCAAGAACCATCTTCTGCAATACGTCCTTTGCCGATCGCAACAACTTGACCTTGTTGTGGTTTTTCCTGAGCAGAATCAGGGATGTATAAACCAGACTCAGTTTTTGAACTGTTATCTAGGCGCTTAACTAGGATACGTTCGCCAAGTGGTCGAATCTTTCCGTTTTTGCTCATTTTTGTCTCCTCTTAAATGTTTTTCAAAAAAATGAATTCATAAAAGCTTTACTATGAATAAAGCAATTAACTCCCAAAGTGTTGGGGGTATTCTTGCCGATGCTCAATCTTGATAAAATATCGGCAACGTACTTATGCGCATCATTAAATCAAAATTCAAGCATTAAAGACAACTTTTTTGCTAATTTTACCTAGATTGTTTATTAATATCTCTCAGCAATTTCTAAAGTCTTAATTTAATTAACAATCTCTGTGGCAACTAAAAGCGCAAATAACTTCAATTACTCCTTAAGAAACGATTTAATCCAGCAAATTATCGCCGAAGGGCTGGGGCAGGGGGTGTTTCCTGGATGTTGTCTATCTGTTGGTTCGAGAGGACAAACCCTGTTTCATAATGCTTACGGCACTTTTTTCCCGGAGTCTGAGCATGATAAAAACCAACGAGTTACTATTGATACCGTCTACGATTTGGGAACTCTAAGTTCCGTTATCGGCACAGTAACAACGATCTGGTCGCTAATTAATCAAAACTTTTTAAGCTTTGAAGATCAAGTGATTCGTTTTCAACAAAGTTTTTCCGTTCATGGTAAAGCTGCAATTACTGTAGAAGATCTTTTATTTCATCTTTCTGGTTTAGCTTCTGAGCAAAATTATCACGAAGAAATTAGTAAAGATTCCCTAAATAAATCTTTAGGCTTAATGACGAGCCCGGGAGCTAAAGAATATGTGTATAACCGTATTAACCGGGCGCGCCTTCGATCCAAGCCTCATGAAGTACAAAGATTCAGCTCTGTTGGAATGATTTTACTTGGTCGGATTATTGAGAACTTAACAGGCAAGAGTTTAGATGATGCTGTTACTGAACATGTTTTTAAACCGCTGAAATTAAATTCTACAGGCTATATAAATCTAAATCGATTAAAGACTGGTATTCGCACCGATTTAGAAAAAGTTGCGCCAACAGAAGATTGTGCTTGGAGAAAAAAACAACTTTGGGGTGAAGTACAAGATGATGTTGCTTGGTCGATGGGTGGAGTTGCTGGGCATGCTGGTATTTTCTCAACTGTGGAAGATCTTGGATTGTTTTGTGAAGAAATTTTAGCTGCCTATCGAGGTAACTCAGAATTAATTAAACCAGAAGTTTTACAACAGGCTTGGAGTTTAAACTCTGCCAATCAAGGCCTACGGTATGTGGGTGGATGGGAGAAGGCTCACAAGGAAAACCAACTGTTAAATTGTGGTTTTAGCGAGCAAGCAATTGGTTTTTGTTCCAATAGTGGTTGTTTAATCTGGATTGATCCGGAAGTTGATTTGCATGTCGTTTTCCTTTCTAATGCGCATTGTCCGAGTCGTAATAATAAACGCATTATGAATTTCATGCCTCAGTTACTTAAAGCTATTCGCGAAAGTTTCTAAGCAATAAATATTAAATAAGATGTTAGATAAATTAGCTGAATTAGAAAGAAAATTTGAAAGTATTACAGAGAAACTTTATTCTCCAGAAGTAGGTTCTAATCCCGAATTATTACGAAAATATTCCAAAGAGCAAAAAGATCTGAGACCCTTGATCGAAACCTATCGTACTTACAAAGCTGCCGTTAATGAATTAAAGGATATCAAAGAATTACTTAATACTAGTAAGGATGCTGATATTATTGAAATGGCCAAAGAGGAGTTAAACCCACTGGAAAATACTGTTGCCGAATTGGCCGAACAGTTAAGAGTCCTGTTAATCCCAAAAGATCCAAATGATGATAAAAATATTATCCTAGAAATTCGTGCTGGCGCTGGCGGAGATGAGTCAGGGATTTTTAGTGGAGATCTTTTTAAGATGTACACTCGCTATGCAGAAGGTCGTGGCTGGAAAGTTGAAGCCTTGTCTTTAAGCACTGCCTCGGCTGGTGGTTTTAAAGAAGTGATTGCCATGATTAGTGGGGAAGGGGCATATAGTCGTTTCAAGTTTGAGCGTGGTGTTCATCGTGTGCAACGTGTTCCTGACACTGAAACTCAGGGACGTATTCATACTTCGACTGTTACAGTTGCCATTCTTCCTGAAGCAGAAGACGTAGAAATTGATATTAATCAAAATGATTTAAGAATTGATGTTTATCGAGCTGGTGGACATGGTGGACAGAGCGTTAACACCACGGATTCTGCTGTTCGCATTACGCACTTACCAACAAATACTGTTGTTTGTATGCAGGATGAGAAATCACAGTTGAAAAACAAAGAAAAGGCGATGAAGATTCTTAAATCCAGATTATTGGAAGCCAAAGAAGCTGCCGCTCATGCCGAGCGAACGGCCGATCGTCGTTCACAAGTTGGGACAGGGGATCGTTCCGAGAAGATTCGAACTTACAATTATCCACAATCACGTATTACCGATCATCGCATTGGTCTTTCTATTCACAGTATCGATCAGGTTATGAATGGTGATTTAGATCAACTCGTCGATCCACTTAACTCTCACTTTCAAGCAGAAGCTCTTAAGAACAATGAGAATTAATTATTATCTTATGACCGTAGGTCATAAGATAATAATTATCGCGCCAAAGCCTACTCAACCTTTAATATCTTGAGATATTAAAGAGGCAACGGCGGATTGATCGCAAGAGGAAAGTTTAAGGTCGCTAACCATAAGAAAATAATTATCCAACCACTCGCATACTATGCTATGATCAACAAACACATCTGATATTCATAAAATGTCCAACCAGACCAACATGCATCCCAGTCAAAAAATCGTCCTAATCGATGGAGTCTGTAACCTTTGTGTAGCCGTAGTTCACTTCATTCTCAAAAACGAAAAAACTCAAGATATTAAATTTGCTAGTATTCAAGATCAAATTGGAGCCGAGTTAATGCAAATACATGGCCTGACTAAAAATGATTTAAGCTCAATTGTTTTCATCAAGAATAATCAAGCTTATCAATTCTCCAATGCTGTTTTGGAAATCAGCCAGGATTTAAAAGCTCCTTGGTATTTAATTAGTTATTTTAAGTTTCTACCTAAACCAATTCGTGATTTTTTTTATCGCTTAGTCGCTAAGAATCGGTATCAGATTTTTGGTAGAAAAGATTCTTGCTTTATGCCAACTCCGGAACTCCAAGAAAGATTTATCTAATGAATTCCTTAGAAGTAATTAATCAAACAAGCAAGTTACTGTCGATCTCAACAACACCACGTCTTGATGTTGAAATTTTATTAGCGCATGTCCTAAACCTTAGTCGTACTCAATTAATAATTGATGGTCGAAGAAATATTACTTCTAAAGAATATAAAAGTTTCATGGATTTAGTTGAAAAACGTAATCAGGGACTGCCAGTTGCCTATTTGCTTGGGAGCAAAGAATTCTGGGGCTTGGAATTTAAAGTTAGTCCCGCCGTTTTAGTGCCTCGTCCTGAAACTGAACATTTAGTGGAGCGAACTTTAGAAATTATTAAAGACAGTCCGTTATCTAAAATTAAGATTTTAGAGCTAGGAACTGGAACAGGTTGCATCGCAATTAGTCTTGCGAGTGAACTACAAAAGTCCAAAGTTGAATTTGAAATTCTTGCTGTAGATTTTTCGAATGAAGCCTTGAACGTCGCTAAAGAAAATTATCAAAAACTTATTTCAAGTCTGCCAGTTAGGTTTATTCATTCTAATTGGTTTCAAAGTGTTGAAGTGCAGAAGTTTGATCTGATAATTAGTAATCCTCCCTATGTCAATGCAGATTTGCCTGATTTATCGCCTGAATTACGCTATGAACCTGCCAGTGCTTTGTATTCGAGCAATTTAGGTTTGGCCGACATTTTTGAGATTATTCAAAATACACCTAGGTATTTGAGTTCTCAGGGGACATTGCTAATAGAGATTGGATCAGAGCAAAGAGCCTTATTAGAAGACCATTTGCGGTCTATTAATGCTCAGGCTAAAATAGATTTTATCCAAGATCTTGCTGGGATGGATCGAATTATAGAAATAAAATTTACATGAAAGCTACAGAGAGAGATTTTTTACAAATAGCCTATCTCCATAAAAAATTGGGAATTGCCGAAGATTATGCGGAAGCTCGTTTGCTAGTTCCGTTTAGTGAAGCAACAGAATTGGTGAAAGTGGAAAATGATTTAGACCCAAGATGTTTCTATTTAGCACCAGATGCCAAAATTGCTCTTAGTCATATGCAAGAAGCAGCGCACAATGAGCAAATCGATTTACAAGTATATTCTGGATTTAGATCTTACGAGTATCAAAAACGACTAATTGAAGATCGAGTGAATAATGGAGAACCAATAGAAAGAGTTCTGAGTTACTTGGCAGCGCCTGGATTTTCTGAGCATCATACTGGTTTAGCAATCGATCTCACTACAAGTGGGTGTACTGCTGGTTGTGAAGAGTTTGAAGCAACGGAAGCTTTTAAATGGCTAGAGGCAAACGCTGATAAATTTAATTTTAAAATGAGTTATCCGCGCAATAATCCTTGGGGGTTTGTGTATGAACCTTGGCATTGGGCCTATCAAACCTAATTTCTAATAACCTAAACCTAAATCTAGTTCTTGAGTGGGTATCAAACGTTGATATGGTTCAAGTTGAAGCTTTAACTCAGGGAGAAAGTTAGCGTAAAGTTCAAAGCCCTTAGTAACTGCTTCTAACTCATTAGGAAACATTCGCATTTCACCTGCGGGCACTCCTGTTGTTTTATGCGATTTCTTTAAGATTTGAATCTCTGTTGGATTGGTGCACAATAAGACTCGACCAACATCAGCGCCTTTAACAACAATTTCTAAAACTTCTTCGGCACTAAGTGTGGTGATTTTTAATCCATAGGTGATTACAGTTTTTTCAGGTTGTTTAATTACTGTTAGCTCTTTCCAGCCATCTTCATTTGCAGCCACTAAATTTTTCAAGGCTAGACCGATTTCTTCTTCGACTTTGCTAAGTAGAGCAACCTTAAAGCCATCTCGATTAGGTAAGGAACATTCATCTAGAGTTAATTTCCCATGTGCTAATACTTGAGTTCTGCGAGCAAAGGAGTCTGCATCTGTCCGCTGTGAAAGTAAAGCTGATAATTCACCATTTTGATTATTTGCAAAAAGGACTATTCCAACTGCATTAGCCATTTCAATTTTTAAAATAAAATTAATTTACACTGAAATTATTTACTATAACTCATCATCATTAACTTCTTTTAGACCACTAGGAGTATAGCGTTTAACAAAATCATCACAAGATTCTGTAAATGCTTGTAAGATAATTCCATTTGGTTTTAGAATTCTCTGAAAATGTTCCGTGAGATTTTCTTTTAACTTCTTCCATGAGACTCCTTTTTCAAGAAATGATTTAATAGCCTCAGTTGTTGGAAAGCCATCCATATGACAGGCATCAACACTGCCAGTTGGTATAAATCCTAGGGCATTAAGGACAGTTAAGTCGATTTGAAAAGATTCAAATTTTTCATCAGTTTGTTTTGCGAAATCAATTCCAATAACATTTGCTCCCAGTTCTAGTAGTAGTCGTGGCATCCAAGGGTCATAGGCTTTATGAGAGTTTTTTTCATAATTTCGAGAGCCACAAGCTAGATCTAAGATCGTTTTCCCCCGAAGTTCATCTAAGTTTGGATAAGCATTTTTTAAAGTATCTAAATGTCTAAGTATGTGACTTTGGCATGATTTAAAATTGCTGTCAGAGATTTCTGGATAATATTTTTCAATTAAGTTGAGAACAATTCGATATTCGGAAGTGCTTCGAAGTTGCACATCTACCTTTGGCGCTGTTGGTAATGCACCTGTAGTACTTAAATCAATTTTTCCAGATTGAGCTATTGGTTTCATGGCACTTAGTTAATTCACATAAGTTATGGAATTAACTAGTAAATGTGTGTTGGAATTTAACTCGTTTTATGAGAGTAACTTATCTTAAGCTTAACTTGTTAATAATACTCATCATAATTTGAAACTTTGAGCTTAGAAATTCAATGGCAGATTGCAGGGCAACAGTTAAGGTTTGGTATTTGTCTTGAGCTTTGGCAATATCAGCTTGATTGCCACTGGCTAAAGCATCAAAGTAGGATTTCTTAGCTGTTTCTAAGTTATTACCAATTTTATCAAAGATTTTACCATCTTGTTTAACGCTCTGATTAATATTTTTAATTAAATCCTCACCATTATATTGATAGTTTGTGATTTGATTAGGGCCAATGCCAGAAATATCCATAATTATTCTCCTTGCTCTAAATGTTCGAATTTCCTAATTTATCGTGGAAAATATTGAAGAGTTGTCTATCAATTTTTTCTTCCCTTGGGGGAGGGATTAAATATTTTAGTTATAAGTTGTAATTCTGGGCCGACCAAAAGGGGAGAATGACTTTTATTTCATCTTTCACTATATTACCCCTGATTTTGTTATTTCAAATTTAACATGGAAAAAAGACGCGTTGTTATTACTGGTATTGGAATGGTTACTCCTTTGGGTAATTCTACTAAGGAATCTTGGGATTCTGCGGTATCAGGGAAGTCGGGGATAGCTAGGATTACGCAATTCGACCCTTCGCCATTTGCTGCGCAAATCGCTGGAGAAGTAAAAGGCTTCAATATTGAAGATTACATGGATCGAAAAGACGCTAAGCGTTTAGATCGATTCTCGCAACTAGCCATCGGAGCTTCTGATGAAGCTTGGAAAGATTCTGGATTATCAGCAGAAACATATCCAATGGAAAAATTTGGTTGTATCGTTGGTTCTGGTGTTGGTGGACTTAAGACACTAGAAGAAAACTATGAAATTTTCCGCACCTCTGGGCCGCGTCGGATTTCTCCGTTTCTAATTCCAGCAATGTTAGATAACTTATCTGCCGGGCACATTGCCATTCGTTTTGGTTTGAAAGGTGTGAACTTTATTACTAGTAGTGCTTGTACTTCAGCATCTCACGCGATGGGTGAATCAGCGAGAATGATTGCTTATGGCATGCAGGAAGCCATGGTCACTGGTGGTTGTGAAAGCACAGTTACATACTTAGGTATTGGTGGTTTTGCTGCCATGAAAGCTTTATCAACTCGTAATGATGAACCAGAAAAAGCGTCTCGTCCATTTGATGTTGATCGTGATGGTTTCATTATGGGAGAGGGCGCAGTGATGTTTGTCCTTGAGTCATTAGATAGTGCTAAAAAACGTGGTGCTAAGATTTACGCCGAAGTTATTGGGTATGGAGTTTCTTGTGATGCCAGCCATATTACTGCTCCAAGTGGAGTAGGTGCTGAAAGTTGCATGAAATATGCTATCGCTGATGCTGGTTTAAACATTACTGACATCGATTATGTAAATGCTCATGGAACCTCAACGCCAGTTGGGGATGCGCAGGAAACAAAAGCAATTAAAAATGTTTTCAATGATTATGCTAAAAATGGCCTCCTAGTCAGCTCTACAAAATCAATGACTGGTCATTTACTTGGTGCTGCTGGAGCAATCGAAGCAGCTTTCTGTGCTCTAATGTTAGAACATCAAGTTGTTCTTCCAACAATTAACCTTGATAATCCGGATCCTGCTTGTGATTTAGATTATGTTCCGCATGAAGCGCGCCAAGCGAAACTTAAAAACGTCCTTTCCAATTCCTTTGGTTTTGGTGGAACTAATGCCAGTCTCGTCCTTCAAAAAATGGATTAATGGATAAAAAAGCTACGCGACAGATTGTTAAGCCAAAAACTTTAGCTGGGTTTCAGGATCTTCTGCCAGCGGATGCTTTGGCTCAGGATCAGTTAATTGATCAAATTAAAACAATCTTTCATAGCTTTGGATTTAGTCCGATTCAAACTCCTCACTTAGAATATAGTGAAATGCTCTTGTCAGAATCCGATGGAGAAATTGGCAAACAGCTTTTTCGTTTTCAAGACAATGGCGACCGTGATGTTTGTTTGCGTTATGATTTAACTGTTCCTTTAGCCCGCTTTGTTGTGGAGCATTTAAAAGAAATTGGTTTGCCGTTTAAGCGTTATGCCATTGGCAGTTGCTTTCGAGGAGAGCGTCCACAACAAGGACGGTTTCGGGAATTTACTCAATGTGATTTTGACATTCTAGGCGTTGATTCAGTTTTTGCTGATCTAGAAATTCTTCAAGTAATTGCTTCCGGTTTTGAAAAGCTAGGCTTAAAATTTATCTTAAAATTAAATAGTCGAGAATTACTCAATTCTTTTATCTCCATGATTGGCTTAGCGGATTTAGCAGTAGATTTCATCCGTCACTTAGATAAGAAAAATAAAATTGATGCTGAGAAATTCGAGCAAGGATTAGTGGAGTTAGGATGTAATCCAAAACAATTAGAGCAAGTAAATCTTTACTTAAGTTATGGCCATAAGTCTAAATCTAATATCGAATTAATTGATAATTTAGCTACGATTCCTGGAGCCTCGGCGCAATTTTTAATAGCCTTAAAAAACACTAAAGATTTATGCCTATTAGCTAACCAAACAAATATTAAAGAGCACTTAGTGCTAGATCTCTCTCTGGCTAGAGGATTTGGTTATTATACCGGACACGTTTTTGAAACTGTTCTAGTTGATGTCCCAGAAGTTGGTAGTGTAGCCGGCGGTGGACGGTATAATAATCTTACTCAAAATTTTTCTAAAGAATTAATTCCGGGAGTTGGTGCTTCTTTTGGAGTTTCCCGAATTTTGTTTGCCTTAAATAAATTAAATACGAACCAACAATTAACCTCTGCTGATTTGTTAGTAGCAAATTTAGATTTAGAAGTTGCTTCACAAGTTATCGAATTAGCTTCAAATCTTCGCGCTGAAGGATTTCGAGTAGAACTTTATCCGGAAGTCACTAAATTAAAAAAGCAATTGCAATTTGCGGATCGTAAAAAAATTGCTTATTTGTTGATTTGTGGCGCGACAGAAGTTGCTAATAAAAACTTCATTGTAAAAAATCTTCAGACAGGGGAGCAGTCTGAGGTAAAAAACATCCTGGAAGCAATCAAAGTGCTTCGTTCTTAAATTGAATAATCAGCGTTTTTCATCGCATTTGCTAAGAAGTGAATGCCAGCGACTGTTAAGCGGTAATTTGTACCATCTTTTGACGCCATTAATCTTGCAGAGTCAGTTAAGTTAACAGTATAAAAATCTGTGGCCTTGGGATCAAAGACTGATACATAGACGGCACCATCTTCACTTACTACGGGGAAATAGCCGGTTTCTTTAATAAGCGCTTTAACTCCCTCCAGTGAGTTTGTATGTTTTGAAAATACTGGACCTAAAAGCATTGTGAGAAATTATCAAAATAAATATTTCAAATAGTTATGCTGAGATCCGTTCATGTGGTGCATTTACATAGCTAGCGAATATTTCTAAGATTCCAGTTCAATTAAAAGACAAAATCGCTCGTGGAGCAAAATGGCCAGAATGCCCGATGGGATTAGGAGCAGGCCTTGCCCTCAAGGCCATCTAATTAGGTTTGTTGTTTAGTTTTAGGGTATTTTGGTGAAGTTTGACCATCCCGTTAATGTTATAACTCCCGCACTAGAAGTGCCAGAACGTGGGGTCAATCCTCTCGGAGATAATAACTTTAGTCGAGTTAGTGCTGATCAATTACTTATTACAGAAACATCTAAAAACCTACAGTCTTTGCTTCAGAGCGGTTTTCCTACACATCCGCTAGGCCTGCAAGAATTACATGAAACTCTAGGAGTTAGAGCTTTATATCTAGATTCGAATTCACAAATATCAACTGCGGAGCGATCCCAATTAACATTTGGTAAAGTATCTGATCAGTTTTTAGATAAATTAACTCAGAAGCTAGAACAAGGAACTCTCTCTGAGCAAGACTTAAGAAAATTGCACTTACTAAATTTACAATTACAATCGGGAGATTCGCTAGCAGTTGATTTTATAATGAAAGATTTTGATCGTCGTACGATTGGACAATTAGATGCTGTAGTTCGAAATCATCAACGTTTTACTGAATTATGGAAACCAGAACCTAGTACTTTAAGTATTGATGATCAATTCCAATTAGTTAATGCTCGGGGAGTATTAACGAAAACATTGGAAGAAAGTGGAATAGTAGCTCCTGAAATTAATCGCCGCATTGCTCTAATTTACGATACAGCCAATGAGCTAGCATCTTTTGGAATAAGTGTTTCGCAGATTGTAGGACTGCTAAACAGTGATCACAAAAACGTGATTAAGTCGGATTTCTCTTTGGAAGAAAAATATAAGTTCTTAGAAAGTCTGGATTACTTGTGTCATCAAAACCCAGCTCCCCTGGGGATTGGCCCTTACCTAGGCGCTATTTTTCATTCTAAAATAGATGTCTCAGGTAATATGCAGGAAGCAATTGTTGCGGCTTCTTTAATGAAACATGGATGGGTGATTCATGAACTATCCCATGAAGTTTATAGCCCTAGAACTGAACTGGATCTGATTGCCAGTCACGCTGGGGAGAAGTTTGTGATTGAAGTAAAGACCTCAACTTCCACCTTCATTCGTAAAAATGATCGGGCAACTGATAACCAAATTACTAACTTACTTCATCACTGTGAATATCAACATGCTAAGCTAGGAATTGTCTGCTTAGATCAAGCGCGTGTCCATACCGATGGAGTTATCAAAGCTGTTACTGGAGCATTGCAACACCCAGAAGATATCTATAAAGTTTTTGTGATTACTAATGATGGCTTTGTCTATGACCTCCAAGGAAATAAAGCCGCTTAAATTACGTAGTTGGTTTATGAGGACATAGATCGTTTAAAGGACATTCCCCACAAAGTGGATTCTGTGCTTTACAAACTCGACGTCCATGAAAAATTAAGCGATGGTGCAACTCTTGCCAATCTTTTTTGGGAAAAATATTTTTTAATTCTTGTTCCACTGCCACAACATTTTTCCCTTGTGCCATGCCAAGTCTTTTGGAAACTCGAAAGACGTGAGTATCAACGGCAAGGGCTGGGATTTTATTTTCACTAAGAATAACACTTGCAGTTTTATGTCCCACACCAGGGAGAGTCTCCAGATCTTTAAAGTTTAATGGCAACTCCTGATTAAAGTTCTCAGTCACCATTGTTGCCATTGCCTTGATATGCTTAGCTTTTGTTTTATAATAATTAACTTCTTTGATAATTGTTGCAATTTTAGAGACAGGAGCCTTCGCTAATTCAGCAAAGCTAGGATAAGTTACAAATAATTTAGCAGTTACTTCATTCACTTTTTTATCAGTGCACTGAGCTGATAAACTAACGGCAACAACTAATTGATAATTATTAGAAAAATTAAGTTCTGAATGAACTACCGGATAGAGTTGTTTTAAAATTTTAAATTGTTGGAGGTGTAGGGTACTCATATTCATTGATGCTGTGTTGTCATACCATATGCTTTTTAAAATTCAATCTAAGTAATCCAGACAACTTTAGTTTCTTTCTTAGCGATTAGTCTTGAGTAGTGATATTAATATAGTTGAGTAGAATTTCAATATTATTAGCTAGTTATATTTTGCATGAGTGGGTGGATAATAGATTTCCATTGACAACAAGTATCCATTTGGTATACTTGCTGTCAATGGAGAATAGTGACATTAAAAAAATAAATCATTGGTCAAAAGATTTAAGAGGAGTCTTTACTATCAGTGATCTAAAAGTACTTTTCGCAACCGACAGTGAAAAGTCAATTTTTAAAAAGATTGCTGTTATGATTAAAGAAAAAGTTTTAATCAAAGTTAAGCAAGGCCTCTACGCAATCCCGGAAGCGCAATTGATAGATCTTAGTAAACGAATAAATCCTAGTGCCTATGTTTCGATGGGTAGTATTCTAGCAGAGAAATTAATTATTGGTTCGATTCCAGCTAGGAAATTACAAGCAGTCAAGATTGGGAGGCCACGAGTCTTTGTTACAAGTCTTGGCACTATTGAGCATTTAAGTTTAGCACCAAAACTTTTTTTTGGATTTAATGAATCTGAAGGATTAAAAAAAGCAACGCCAGAAAAGGCATTTTTAGATTGTTGTTATTTTTTCTATAAGGGAAGGGAACTTTCGTTCGATTTAGATACTGATGTTAATCATAACTTGTTAGATCAAAAAATAATTGCTGAGTACTTAACTAAGTACGATCAACGCTTTATTACGTTTTATAAGAAAAAGTGGAGTAAATGATTAAGCAAGAGCAAGAACTATTAATCAGAGTGATTGATTTATTTGCTCAAAGGTTTAGTCAAAAAGCTATTTTGCGAGGTGGAATGGTTTTGCGCTTGCTTGGTTGTGAACGTTTAACTAATGATCTTGATTATATTTTTGTTCCCTATCGATCTAAGAATGAAATTGTCTCTGAAATTATTGCTGTATTAAATGAGATTCAAGATGCTGATATTGAGTATTCTATAAACTCAAAATGTTTACGAATAGTCTTAACGGTTATTGGTGTCTCTATTCAAATTGAAGTAAAAGTTGCAACAGAGTTATCTTATGAGATACTTTCTACCAAAGCCCTTGCGCAAGAGTATAATTATCCAACAAGGCTCATTCGAGTAATGGATTATTCTGTAGCATTCGCTCATAAGCTTGCTGCTTGGAATGAGCGGAGGTTGATTCGTGATGTTTATGATATCTGGTTTTTCTTAAAGTTGGGAGTTGTGCCTGATATTCAAGTACTAGAAAGGAGATTAGAAGAATGTAGCTATTCTAGATTGGTCAAAGATCAGGATAGATTCTTAGGTCAGGGAATCCCTCAATTCTATGAGTTTTTAATCACTAAAGTCCAAGCCATTTCGCAGGAGCAAGTCAATAATTCTCTAGGTGAATATCTTCCACTTGAGGAGCTGGCTGGACTCGCTATGAAATTTAGGGCAGAGTTAGTAAAGTTAAAGTAAGATGAATAAACCAACCGAAAAAAAAGAAAAACCAATTAAAGTAGTCGCCTTAAACAAAAAGGCTAAGTTCGAGTACCATTTCATCGAAACTTTTGAAGTTGGAATTGTCTTGACTGGGGATGAAATTAAATCTATCCGCGCCAATCAAATTACTTTGACCGAAGCTTATGTTCGAGCGATTGAAGGTGAGCTATTCTTAATTGGTGCACACATTGCCCCGTATTCTCATAGTTCAGCTAGAGAGTATAATCCTACTCGTACTCGAAAGTTATTAATGCAAAAAAAACAAATTATTAAATTACAAGTTCAAGTAAATCAAAAAGGCTTAACAATTGTGCCTTCTCAACTTTACTTAAAGGGAAGTTTAGCCAAACTAACAATTGCTTTGGCTAAAGGTAAAGATGCTCCTGATAAACGACGAACTGTCCAAGACAGGGAGCTAAAGAAAAAAGCAGAACGCGCAGTTAAGATGCAAAGAGGCTAAGTCTTTAAGCTATTTAGGATGCTGCTAATTCTTCACGAATTATTTCTTGTTTAGCAGGCTTCGACCATTCGTTCAGCCTAGATTTCCAATCATTTAGAAAATCAACTACCTCCGGCTGAAGCTTATTCAGATTACTATCTAAAAAAGTTGTTATACTTCCAATATAATGATTGTTTAAGACTGTTAGAGTTTTAATCCAACCTTCAATCCCTAATTCATCTTGTTTCCAAGGGTGAATTAAATTTTCTCGTATCGAGTTATTTCCAATTTTTAGCTCCCTTGGGACTTTCCCAAGAAGTGGATGTCCAGCAGAGATTAAATTCTCGGGAGCAAGCATCTTTTCTGAGTTTTTGGGGTTAGCCAGGAGTAATTCTAAAACATTTAATCCAGCAAACTCTAACTCCGTAATTGCTCCAACATTTTGACTAGCGGTAGAAACAAACTTTACTCCGCTCTGACCCATCGCCTGATAAACATCGAATAGTTTTTGATAAACTGGAGCAAATGCTTCTGGAATAATAAATCCACTCTCTGATCCAGGACCTTCTCCTGTAATCTGAGAGTGTGACTGCGCCCCTCCAATACTTGGATTTCCTTTAGTGGCTCTTGGCAAATCTAAATTAAGCAGTGTGGCGATGTCAGTGTCCAGGACGTGCAGTAATCCTGCACAGAGACCAGGCGCATCTTCACTCCACTGACTACACCTCATTCCAATGTTTAAAACATGAACATCGATTCTTCCTGTGAAGCGACCATCAGGAATGAGGTTTGTAGGAAAAAAGATTCGGGGATTAGACTCAAACTGGGTGATATCAACTCTGCCACCCAATTCAAATTTAGGATAGTTCATATAAACAACGTCTGAATCTTTAGACCGATTAAGCATTGCATCGACTAAATCAATACTAGCTTGTGTATCAGGCCTTAGAAATAGCGCCTGATTTTCAATATTTACTCCAGGCACTTCATTATTTTCTGCAGTAACCATAAAGATATCATCACCTGCTGGTTCAATCTGTGTCTTCCGAAGTTGCGCCATTAAATTTCCAAAGTTAAATGGCTTACTAAAAACTTTGGACATCTCTTCTTTAAAAGACTTTTTCATTTCTCTAATCTTTGGAGTAGTAAACGCAAGTTCTTTGTAATGTGAGAGGGCATAGATTAAATTAGACCAAGTTTCTGTTTTTCCAGCACCAGAAGCCCCTGTAGTAATCAGTCCTAGCTCTCCTGTCTTTGTTTTAATGCAAATTGCTGAGGCATGTAAGGGAAAGCGATTCTCAGCTCCATAGGCTGCCGCATAAATAATTGCTGCATAGAGTGCCTTTTTCATTGCGGGCCCCGGATATTCTAAGTCCGCAATCATTATTGGAAATGTATCAACATCAAAGTGAGTTACTACCTGAGCAAAATGTTTTTTCGGATCGAAACCTGCTGTGCGACAAGATGCTTGATGATCTTTAGTTAAAATTGGATCGACAATAATTGCCCCAATCACTTTTTGATTTTCAAATAACTGATCTCGATAATCATCCACTATGCCTTGCAACATTCCACCAGCATGTAATAAGTAAGCTGATTCTTTTGGTAAGATCACGGCTATCGAGGTGCCATCAAAATTTGTTTTCAGTAGCCCTGTTACTAACTGCTCTTCAGGTGCTAGAACCTTTGATTCATTAATTCTACGAATAATATCGGCACAATATGCTTGTGCCGAATTTGTAAAATCTTTACCAAATCTTTCTTGATACGATCTACTGCCCGCAATTTCTGGTCCATTAATTGATGTCACGGCATCAGGATTTCTAGATGTTTGTCCAGGAGGAAAGGAGAGGGCTAGGTGTCCATCCATCAGGGGTGTTATGGTAACTCCTGAGGAATTTGTAAACGGAGTCATCCTGCCATTAGTTAGTTCTGCAACTAAGTCTCGGGTATCTTTTAAACTAAAGACATGATGGCTATTATTAATAGTCTGCTCAATCACAGCCCTCAATAATAACGGGGTAATTCCTTGAATACCAAGAGACTCATCAAGTATTTGGTCATTGTTTGGTGCTAATAATGGAGAAATTGGGTCAAAAGCTGTATCGCTAGACATAATCTCGTACAAATTTAAGATATATTTTTATCTGCCCAACTAGCTTTTTAGTCAAGAAAATTCTGCCTTTTGGCGCTAAAACATCCTTAATCTCACTTTAATCCTTAATTAATTTAGAGCTGAAGCAAAGAGAACAAAATTTAGGATTGAATAGTCTCCAGTCTTTATTAAGGCCGGATTTCGGATATGATGTTACACAAAACTAAAGCGCCCCATAACATTATCCAGAAGATTTTATTTTAAGTTGTTCCTATGACACCTCTTGCCTCCCAAATTCAAAGAGAAGATTTAACCACTAAATTGCAAAACTACGATTCTACTCAACCTCTTGGGTGGGATAAAAGTAGACCAAATGAAGTTACCTTATCACTAAAAAATGGTGAGCAGTTAACAGTTGCATTCCCAATTGGAACTAATTTAAATGAAACGTTTTTAGCTGGAAGATTACCTACTAAATTAGATGAGATCTCCGGTTTAACAGCACTAAACACAGTAGAAGGACTAGGTGTCCAGACAAGATCCCTTGCTAATGCAATCAATAATTACTTTGAAAGATATAATGCCAGTGAAGTCCTTCCAATTAAAGACAACGAAGTTTCATCAATTGCCAGGTCAAATGTACCAAGTTTAGTTGATGAACTTCTTCAAAATACCGAAAGTCGCTTTGGAGTACGATCGTTTGTTGCTGAAAGTATTGCTCAGCTTGATTTTAGTGAAGCTCCATCTATTCGTCCTGAAAACGATTCGATTATCCTTTATCTTGTTGATAATGAAAGTGGAAAGCCTGCTTACTCCACAATTGATATTCTGTTGCCTAGAGGACATACGGTTGATTTACATGAGTTAGCAGAAACTATTTATGAGAATAAAAATCTTCCAGCCGCTGCTGCAAAATCAACTGAACAAATTGTTGAGAGATTAGAAAAATATTTAGCTAGTCATGGGATTACATTTAAAGATCTAGACTTTGATATCAGGATGGATAAGGTTATTCAGCCGACTCCTAAGGCAGTCGAGCCAGTTAAAAAACCTGGATTTTTTGCTAGAAAATTTCAGAGTGCCGTAGATTTAGGGCGTACTGCAATTTCCAAGTTGAGTAATGTTTTCACTGCCAAATCAGAAAACGTTGGTGGGCCAATTGATCAGGAAAGTGTTGCTAAACTTCAGCCAGCGAGATTAGCTTTGGCTAACTCTACCTCAGAAATACCAGCACCAGTATTAGATGTTAAGCCTACTGTTGAAACTAGCTCCTTAGCTACAAGCTTAAAGAAATTAGTTGCTGTACCAGTTGTTGAAATCAAAATCTTAGTTGATCGTTTAGCTGCTTCAAATTTAAAAGGAACCACGGAATATGCTGTTAATCTTGTTTCTGAAGCGCTAGGGATTGATCCTACAGAATTAAACCGCAAACATGGCAAAATCAATGTTTCTCCAGAAGTTGCCGAGCTAAGTGAATACAGAAAAGATAATCATATTTCTAATGGTAATAAACTCCGTGCCAAGTTTGATCAAGTTGTTGGTCAGTTAGTTGATTGGAAATCATTAGAGGCGGTTCGCTTAGAGAATCGTTCTGCCCTTCCTGTTGCTCAGTCATCTAAAGTAACGAGCCTTAGCAAATCATCAGTCATTGAAGTAGGTGGGGAGATTGTTAGTTCATCACCTACGGGAGGATTGTTGGCTAAAACTTTACAGTTAATTTCTAAAGTACCTTCAGTTCCAGAAATACTTTATGCCGTTAGCGGAAGAATTTCTGCAGAGCTGGAAGTAATCCAAAAATCATTTGCTCGAAAGCCATCATGGGTTGCGGCTGGAATTGCTTTAATGGCATTTGCCTCTGCTGCTACTTCATTGGGAAGTAAAGGAAGCCAATCAGCTTCAGATGATCTTCCCGCTCCAGCATTGAGTCAGTCTGGTCTTGGTTTAAATACATCTAATCCAACTGCCCCAACCGTTCAAATGACTCCCAATAATTCAGTAAGTAATTCTTTATCAGACTTAATCAGCATTAATACGGAACTTGCGATACCAGCGACAAGATCTTTAGGACTAGATGTTGCAGAAAAATTTGCAGAAGTAGCCGAAGCATTTAACTCGCGTCCTGTTGTTGATTCTAAGCCTGTTGTAGCTCCAGCTCCGCTAATAGAAGAGGCCAACCTTGTTGCTCAAAAATTCCAACAGATTGCTGATGAGATTAATGCTAAACCTCCAGTTGCGATTCCAGTAGTTGCACCGATTGTTGAGAAAGTTGCTATGCCACTTAAAGATGTTATTAAGCTCGCTTACTATGCAGGAGTTGGTAATAACAATAAAGCTAATGGCAAGAAAGAATTTGAAAAAGCTAGTAACTTTTTAGTTGGTCAATTTGGAAATGATTTTGATTTAAGTAAATTAATTAGTGAAGTAAAAAAAGATCCTTCAGCTACCAAACAACTTGACCCAGAATGGAAGACTTTCTTAGCTGGTGTTCGTAGTGCTGCTCCAAAAAAATCAGGGGAGAATTTAGCTCAAGCAAAACTTATTCAAGAGCAAATTGCAGCACGACTAGCAGTAGAACCTACTTCTCCGGAAAAATTTGAACCAAAAATAGCCAAATCTCCTGAAGCCACTCCAGCCTTAGAAGAAAAAACTCTTAAGACCTCTGAGCCTAAAGCTCAAGCTCAAACTAATCAGAACGAACAAGCTACAAGTAAGTCTTTAGATAGTCTACCTGATGCTACAGTAGAATTAGAGCAAGTCACTCCTAAGGATCTAGGTTTATTGTTGCGCAGAATTGCTGGCTGTAATCATAAAAATGCTGATCAAGAGCCAAGCTATTTAGTTGCCAGTCGTATCGGGATCTCTACGGAAGAGCTTGATTGGTTAAACAATTCGAAAGATGTTTTAGTAGAAGTTAGTTCGGGAATTTCCTCTTTAATTAAAGAGATGAATAATGGCACTATCAATACCAAAGAACTTCGCCGTTTATTTGACAACCTTGATTCTCAAAAAGATGAAAAGCAAGTTAACTGGGCAGAGGTTGATCGCATTGCCAAGCAAAAGCTAGCTGACTCTTCCAGGGCTTCAAAACATCTTAGCTCTAATTCTAGAGGTCATGCTACGGAGCAAGTTGAGACTAAGTTTCAATATCAAATGAACCGTAGTGCTGGCTTATTACGACCAACGGCAAGAACGATTGTGATGAGTGAAAATGGTGCCCCAGTTGCTGCTTATACCGAAAGTGGCATTTTAAAAAGACAGGGGACTTATCTTTTTCAAGGAGGTGTTACTAACCCAAGATATAAGACTATCTTGAATGAGAAATTTAAGAAATATTCTGGTAAAACTCCTGTAGACGAAGAGCTGTAGTCTTTGAAACTTGTAGGCTAGGATTAAATTCTAACAATTTAATCCTAGCAAATTACCTTTGATTCAAATCTCCCGATTTTATTTATAAGGCCTTAAACTAACTCTGGCCGAAGTATTTCAACTTAATATCCAGTATCTTCTTTAAAATCCCCCTTAAAACAGCATTATTTTGCATATTTTGCCGAATAATTTATTTATAATTATTTTCCTTTTTTTATAAAAAAAGGAGCACATTTTTTTGCTTAGCTCCATAACTTGTATATACTTTGTCGGGATTCAAGAAAATGAATCCTTTTATAGAAAAAGATTTTATATATTTAATAGGTAGTAAAAATGAATGCATTTACATCGAAAATAGCAGCGATATCACTAGCAGCAGCAACTCTTCCAAGTTGCACAAACTTAGGCACGGTTGCTCCAAGTTTGAAAGACCCTGCTAAAAGATCAACACCAGTTAGCCTTTTAACTTCAGAAACATCTGTTGAAGTTGTTGAAGGATCAAGAACTGAGATTTGTGCTGATGGTACAAGATGTTCAACTAGCAAAAGAGCAGTTGCATATGAAGAAACAAGAGCATCAGTTAGAAACCCTTCTTTGTTAGAAGCAGTAGTTTCTCCAGCATTACAAGGTGCTGTTGGTGCAGCTTTAATTCGACCGTCTAGAACTAATGTTTCACAGAAGGTTAGTAATAATACTAATGTAAATCAAAGCCAAAACCAGGGACAACATCAAGGTCAAACTGGTGGAACAGTAATTGTGCAACCACCACATTGCCCTCCAACTACTCCAGACTCTGGTACTGGACAACCTCCACGTGACCACTAATCAATAGATTAGCTGAGTTGAAGCCCTGTATATCTGCAAAGGTATACAGGGCTTTTTTATTTGTGCTATACTAATTAATCAATGAATAAAAAACTTAAATCATTCATCTAAGTTTATTATTGGGGGTGTCCATTCTGCGTCGCTAAAGCTATGCAGAATGAAGGTTTCGACTGGATTCAGAGATTAAGCCTGCCTCGAGTTTAAAGTGGCGATAAATTTAATTGTCAGTCTTCGACTGCCAATTAAATTTAAATCCAACTAGTGCTAATTAAGATTTTAGCTTTGCAAAGATTGCGCCGGCTGGCTCAGTCTTCAAATCGTTAAGATTTAGAATGTGCTAGCAATATTTAAGTTATTAACATCGGGGGTGTCCAGGTTTCGACTGGATTTGAAGACTTTAATCATGCCTCGAGCATAAAGTGGTGATAAATTTAGTAGTAAGTCCATGACTTCCTACTAAATTTAAACCCAACCTAGTTCTAATCACGATTTTTACTGTGCTGACATCGATCGGGCAGGATAAAATCTCTGAATCGTTAAGATTCTGATTCTTACTAGCAAAGTTTAAGTTATTAACATCGGGGGTGTCCAGGTTTCGACTGGATTCAGAGATTAAGCCTGCCTCGAGTTTAAAGTGGCGATAAATTTAATTGTCAGTCTTCGACTGCCAATTAAATTTAAATCCAACTAGTGCTAATTAAGATTTTAG
>JANNBC010000032.1:0-12727 GCA_031385045.1 bacterium
AATTCAGGCAGTGTTCTAAACGAACCACTCTATGAAAGAAACCCTTAAGCATCTTTACATTATAGAGCAGAATAACCTTATCTTAAGAATTTGAGATCTCCAAGTAAAATCTGCTATTTTTTGGGGCATGCCCCAAAAAATAGAAACCAAGAACCAAAATTCAATTTTCCAAGTTAGATCAAAGTTCCAAGTACCAAGTACCTATTTAGAAATCCGAGAAACGCCAAGCCCGACAATGTCATTACAATTGTCAGGCGCGTAATCGTTCGCGTAAGCCTTGTCATCGTAGTCGTCGCCAACCACCAAGCGCGGGGACGAGCCACGTGCCCAAGGACCTTTAAAGTACGAGTCTTCTCTACCAGACTCAAGTCTCTTTAATGCTACAGCCATGTACTGCTCAGCAGGATTACCCGCTTCAAAATCTTCTGGGATTTTTGCAATGGCAGCATCTCTAGAAATTCCAGTAGTATCTGGTAATACTTCTCTTAACATCAGGACGAAGCGATCCCCTGCTCGACTACTTCCGATTTGTTGTGAATACGAATCAAGATAGGCAACATTAGCAAGCTTTTGCTCAGTTGCTTCAGCATTTACTTTGCCACCAAACTCATGTGCTGAATAATCTCCTGGAATTGGAACTATTGCAACTAATTTGCGTAACTCTTCAGAAAGATTCTCCACAAACCTAACGTCAGACTCACTTAATGGGACAGCAGGATTAAAAGGACGACCAATTACTTGCTCACACACTTTAGCATCAATTACATCTGCTCCTAAGGATTTTAGTTGAGTGATTACAGATACACTTATATCAGGAGTTACAGTTGTAACTTCCTCTTTAACAACACTAGGAACTGGAACTAAGGCGGCGAGACCAAGAACGATTTGCTTTACTTCCTCAGGCGGACGACTAAAAAGTGCATTTATTGTTGCTATTGCATTTTCACCTTGCAATTCCATAGCTAATTTTGCGGATGAAATCTGTTCTGCTGCTCCCATACCAACTCTCAAAATTAAAAAAATCTTGAGTAAGATAACAGATTCTAAGTATTACTCAACTGTGATGAACAAAACTTGACTTTATGAATCTCAGGTTTATCTTCCCGCTCAGGAAGATTCATCTTCCCTTCTGGGTTGGTATATGGAATAATTACCGTACGGGAATAAAATCCTTTTTTCTAACAAAGAAAGGCTTAATCTTCCCGATCGGGAATTTGTGATTTAAAATCTAAAAATGAAAGTAAAAGACATTGGACAGTTAATCTCAAAGCGACGAGAAGATCTAAAGTTAAGTCAGGTAGACTTATCAATTACTTCTGGAACTGGCATACGTTTCATTGGAGATTTAGAACGCGGAAAAGAAACATGTCAAATCGGTAAAGTATTAAAAGTTTTAGCTACACTTGGAATTAAATTTGAACTTAATTCTCAAGATTAAAATTAATTATGTTACGAAAGCTATTCGTTTTTTTTGAAGACAAAAAAGTTGGAACCTTAGAACAAGATCGTCATGGAGCACTTTCATTCCAGTATGAAGACTCTTGGATTAGTAATCCAAAAAGTATCCCTCTCTCCATTTCCTTACCGTTAAGATCGGAGCGTTTTAAAAAAAATGATTGTCGACATTTCTTTGCAGGGCTACTACCAGAAGAAACAAATCGGGAACTACTTGCTAAGCAACTTGGCATTAGTAATCAGAATGATTTTGCCTTGCTAGAAAAGATTGGATTAGAGTGCGCCGGTGCGCTCAGTTTTCGAGAATCAGAAGTTGTACCACTTTATCAAACAAACCAATATGAACTTTTGACAGAGAAGCAGCTCCACGAAAAGATTCTGTCATTACCTAAAAACCCATTACTTACTGCCGATCCGCGCATTCGCCTATCTCTAGCGGGAGCACAAAATAAAATGGTGGTTAAGATTGAACAGAATCAAGTCTATCTAACAATAAATGGTGCCCCAAGTACACATATTATAAAACCCCAAAGCCAATTTTTTCCAAACATTGTTGAGAATGAATTTTTTTGTATGCAATTAGCATTAAAAGTTGGACTAGATGTTGCAGAAACTAAAATTCGCCAGATTCAAGAGCTAATGACCTTACAGATTACCAGATTCGATCGTGAGCACCTGAGTCAAAACATCAAACGACTACATCAGGAAGACTTTTGCCAAGCTTTAGGATTCCCACCAGAAAGAAAATATCAAAAGGAAGGTGGTCCAAAGTTTAGTCAGTGCTTTGAATTAATTCGTAACCACTCCTCGGTACCTGCGGTTGATCTATTGAAACTATTAGATGCTTCCATCTTCAACTATTTAATTGGCAATAACGATGCTCATGCTAAAAACTTTTCACTAATCTATAAAGCAAAACAAACAAGACTTGCGCCCCTCTACGACTTAGTTTGCACAACAGCCTATCCGGAACTAACAGAAGAAATGGCTATGAAAATTGGAGCTGCAATTAAACATTACCAAGTAATAATCACTGATTGGAGGGAATATCTAGAGGATATTCAGTTAAATAAAACCACTACAATAAAAAGAATTATTGAATTTACAAACAAAGTACGTGCAACGACGGAAGAGATAGCTAAGAAACAGCAAGGAATTACTGTAAAAATTTCCCAAATTATCCTTAGTAATTGTGAAAAACTAATTGAAGTCTTGAGTAAACATAAATGAAATGACCTCAACAAAAAATAACAACCAAGAACCTATTTAGAAATCCGGGAAACGCCAAGCCCGACACCACCAATATAATAAGAAGGGTACTTGTCCGCGCAAGCCCTATCAAGGCAGTCGGCGCCAACCACCATCCCCGGGGATGAGCCACGTGCCCAAGGACCTTTGAAATATGTATCCTGATTATTTGTTAAAAATCTCTTTTGAACTATCGCAATGAACTGCTCAGCAGGATTCCCAGGTTCAAAACCATATGGAATATTTTTAATTGCAGAATCTCTAATACCACTAGACTCTGGCACAACTTCCCTTAGCATCAGAACCCAACGATCTTCCTCACGACTACTGCCGATATCCTTAGAATATGAATTAAGATAAGCAACATCTCTGATATGTTTCCTGCCTGCCTTAACGTTTGCGAGCTTACCAAACTTATTTGCGGAGTAATCACCAGGAATTGGGACAATTGCTACTAATTTGCGTAATACTTCAGGAAGGTTTTCTACAAACTTAATGTCATTTTTACTTATTGGAGTTTTTGGATTAAAAGGGCGACCTGTTATTTGCTCGCACACGCTGGCATCAATTACATCTGCTCCTAAAGATTTTAGACGAGTGACTATATCTGGGGTTATCTTAGGACTTGCAGCTTGGGACTTTTTTTCTACTTCACTTACAGGAACTAAGGCGGCGAGACCATGGATGACTTTTTTTACTACATCTTTTGGACGTTGCAGAAGAGATTCTAATGCTCCTTCCGCGTTTGGACCTCGTAGATTCTTAACTAATCCTGCTGGCAAAATTTCTTGTGCTGCTCCCATACCCTACTCTCAAAATTAAAAAATCTTAAGTAAAATAACACACTTCAAACCTTACTCAAGATATCGTTAAAAGCCGTTATTTTTGCCTGAGACTGCGCCTGCGTAAGAAATGAAGTATGGACACCAGAATTTTCCTCGGGGCTATAAATAATGAGAAGATTACGTCCGCCTACGCTTCCACCTACGCTAAAACTTCGGCGGACAAGAACGCTCTGGCGTGACAAGATCATTTCTAGACTTCTTTGAAGTCTAGAAATGATCTTGAAACCAATTTGTGATTCGATGATAAGACCTTGATATTACGTTCTGATTAGAGACATAAACAGACTTTGGCTCACGGACATAATTCTGAATTAACCCAACTACATTGGCAAATTCTGGATTATCAACAAAGTCAGCTAAGCCATTAATATTCAAAGGTCTTCCAACTCTTACTGGCATATTGAAAATATCTTCTGCTAAAGTTGTGATTGCTTTTAGATTTGCAGTACCCCCTGTTAAAACAATACCACCTGTTAAGAAATGCTTCAGGTTAGATTTTTCAATCTCTTCTAATAAACACTCAAAAATCTCAGTCACTCTTAGTTTAATTATTCCAGAGATTTCTCCCAAGCTAACAATCTTACTGACTTGATTACTAATCGATTTAACCTCAACTCGTTTTTCTCCAATAATTGCTTGTGGGGTTGCAAAACCGTGCTCGCATTTTAATTTTTCAGCATTAAGCACCCCAGTTCTTAAACCAGAAGCTAAATCACGAGTAATCAATCCCCCACCAAGTGGCAGGACTTTAGAATAACGAAGCTCACCATTACTATAGATAACCATATCCGAAGTCCCTGCTCCGATATCAATCACACAAACACCTTGTGCCCGCTCCTCAGGAGAAGTTACTGCTTGAGCAGAAGCAATCCCATTAAAAGTTAAGTCCTTCGCTCTAAATCCACAACGATTCATACACTTCAAACTATTTTGGATTGCGTTGCGTGATGCCGTAACAATATGAACTGAGCTTTCTAAACGCACAGCAGAAATCCCCAATGGATCTTGAATCCCAGATTGACCATCAACAGTATAACTTTGTGGCAAGACATGAATTATCTCACGATCATGCGGAACGGCGATAGCCTTAGCAGCTTCTAACACAGCATTAGTATCTGAACTACTAACCTCATTATACTTAACCTTCACAACCCCATTACTAGAAAAACCTTCAAGGTGAGCGCCGCTAATTCCTAAAATTATCTGAGAAAGATTAGTTAACGCCAGGGCTTCTGCTTGGCGAATAACTTCTCGAATGTTCTCCACAGTGTAATCGATATTTATCACGACACCCTTTCGAATCCCTTTACTTTCTGTTTGACCAACTGAGGAAATATAAAATTTATCCCCCTGTTCATTAGCAGACAAATCAATCACGACAGCTTTAATTGAACTTGTACCAAGGTCGAGAGCGGCGATAATGTTTTTGGAATTACTACTATTAGACATAGCAAATTATTGTAACAGAGTTTGATTTTTGACAAGAGCAAATCGTTAGAAAACTACTAACTTTTTACTGCCACTGGCGTAGCAACCACTTTTAACACCGGATGCTTAGGTCGAAGATCTAAGCTCCAAGCCGAAGCTTCCGGAACCTTTTGAGAGTGAAAGAAACTTTTTAGATTCTGAATGTCAGCATTAAACTTATCTGGACTAAGGTCAGCATTAGAAAAGAAGATTTCTCCAGTATTATCCTTAAGTAATAGCTTTAGTTCATTACTAGTCTGTAATTGCAGACTAACCGGTTGAATCCCCTGACTGACTAACTGGTCATTAAGCGCAACTAAATATCGTAAACGAGTCCCTAAAAACTCAATATTTTTACCAGAGAACAACAAGTCCTCTAAACGTGGCAACTGAGAAAAATACTCCTCGGCCTTAAGTTGGTTAATTGGCAAAAGAAAATCTCCTCCCCGTGTTACCAACCACCAATTATTATTTGCCACCTTATATAAATAATCTGGTCGATATTCGACAATCTTAACTTGATAACAATCAACAGACCACTGCGTACAAGACGTGACCTCTGCTTTTTCAATTAACGGCTCTCGCTCTAATGCTTGCTCAATCTGATTTGGCATCAAATACCAACTGAGGTTAGTTGCTATAGGAATACGAGCTAAAAGTTGCTCCTCAGAAACTAGATGATTACCCTCAAAGTTGATTGTCCGACGAGAGAATTCTTGTGGGAGATATTCGTTGGCAAGCGGAGTTAGCCGATAGGTCTGAACTATCGCTAGGGATACGACCAAAAATGCCAGAAAAAAGATCCAAAACCTCATACCTATATGAAATAACATGCTTTTTGAAATACAACCAGATGCGATCTTGACCTTTTGGCATTAGTGACTAATTCAAAAGTCAGTCTGGTTAGTTTAAAATGAATATAGTATTATGCATGCTATGATTAGATTAATTATTGTCCTTACCTTAGTAACTCTTTGCTCTTGTAAAAATACGACTGATAGCAAAGCTACACAAAGCGCCCCACATGGTAATCCTGCCCTAAAAGACTATGTTAAAATTCCCTTAGATCGCGCTAAACTTGCTGGTAAAATTAATGACAAGCACAATCAAAAAGTTGCTGATCAAATTAAAGAGCTAGATCAGTAAATTTAGCTGTCAAGGAATTTATCACCACCTAGAACAAGAATTCAGAATTACTTTTAGTCAATACCTATCAATCGCTTAACATCTGGCATTTTGGCCTGGCACTTTATTTTTATAAATAGCCATGTCAATCAGAACTCCAGAGGGCAATCAAGAATCGGCGCGCGAACTCTTTGAAAGATACCACCGCCTAATTCCCTTTTTAGTCGGTCGCATGACATATCGCTCTAGCCTAGTATCTAACATTGATCAGGAAGATATTATCTCTAAAACATACTTAATGCTTTGGGAGATTTGTCTAAAACAAAGCAAGGTTCAAGCTAATGCTTTTAAAGCCTATGTTTACATTAGAATTAAGGGCACAATTATTGATGAACTAAGAAAGAAAAAGAAAATTTATGACCGAGCAATTTTTTATGCTGATTACCTTAGTAATATCCTAGAAGAAAATGGCTATAACGCTCACAATGCTCCCGATCTAACAAATATAATTGAACAGACAGAATTACAAGAACTCCTCCGAGAGGCCCTAGAGAAACTAAACCCGAAAGAGCAAACTGTAATAACTGAATTTTATTTGCAAGAAAAAAAGTTTTGCCAGATAGCGAATGAAAATCAAGGACTCAGCAAATCTTGGGTCTCAAAAATCCATCGCCAAGCACTTAAAAAACTAAAGAATCTCATCTCCAGTGCTGAAAGCCAGCTAGTCGCAACCCAGAAGTGACTTATCTGCATATTTTTGCTACTTTTTGGCAGATTGCGGTACAATCTATGTGCCGATTTTTTTGCAATTTACTCTAAATCCATGCCAATAGTTAACAAAGAACAATATTTAAAATTAATCCAAAAAGCTAAAGCTGAAAAATATGCTTACCCTGCAATTAACGTTGTAAACATCGAAGGAATCCTTGCTGCGCTAGAAGCTTTTACTGAGGCTAAGTCTGACGGTTTTATCCAGTTCTCTTTAGGTGCTGGTGCTCACGTAACTGGTAGTATTAAAGATTCTGTTCTTGGTGCAAAAATTTTAGCTGAGGCGACTCATCAACTTGCTGCAAGGTATCCAGTGAACGTAATCCTCCACACAGATCATTGTATCCCAGAAAAAGCTCCTGGATTTTTAGATCCATTATTTGCTATTAGCAAAGAAAGAGTTGGGAATGGATTAGCTCCGCTTTTTAATAGCCATATGTTTGATGGTTCCGAATTAAACTTAGCCGATAATATTAAAACTGCTAAGAAATACTTAGAAATGGCTAGCTCAGCGCAAATGCTGCTAGAAGTAGAATCTGGTGTAGTTGGTGGCGAAGAAGATGGAATTGATAATTCTCATGCACCTGCTGAGAAGCTTTACACTAGCCCAGAAGATATGATTAGTTTCTACAAAGAACTAAAAGATATTGGAGAGTTCTTATACGCAGCAACTTTTGGAAATGTTCATGGAGTTTACAAACCAGGGAATGTTAAACTTAGCCCAAAAATTCTTCGTGATGGACAAGAAGCAGTAGCTAAAGCTTATAAGCTTTCTGCTAATCCACTAAACTTGGTGTTCCATGGGGGTTCAGGTTCCGAGCTGTCTGATATCCATGAAACTTTAGGTTACGGGGTAGTAAAAATGAATGTTGATACTGATACTCAGTATGCCTTCACTAAGCCAATCTTTGATCATATGCTTAAAAATTATGATGGTATCTTAAGAATTGATGGTGAAGTTGGTGATAAGAAAACTTATGATCCACGCGCCTACATGAAGAAAGGTATCGCTGGTATGAAAGCAAGAATTATCAAGGCTTCTGAAGAATTAAAATCTGCCGGCAAAAGCTTAGGACAATAATTCGAGATAAGTAGAGGCGCAGAAATACGTCTCTACTTATTTAAAATATCTAACATCTGCTTCTGAATCTCAGAATCAATACACCAAAGTAACTCTGGAATTGTAGCTCCAGGGTGAGCAACGAATAAAGAGATTTCATTTCCTGAAAAATCAGTCATTAATCCCCCACCTTCCATCGCAATAAAAGCAGAAGCTGTATTATCAATTAGCTGAGCATCTTGTCGAATACTGGCATAAATCTCTCCTGTCATTAAGCGACTAGCAGTAATTAATGGATGGTGCAAATCAGCCGATTTAATATTAGGTAATAATTTTAAATTAGTTTTTAAAAACTTATCTCTAATCTGCTCATTCCAAGAGGCATCAATCCAATAAGGATTTTGTTTGGTAATCTTAAACGGTTTTCCTAACTGATTACTAACTAACTCAGCATCAGTAACAACCCAAGCTCCCAAGCCTCTTACTGCATAATATCCAAGCTCCTCGTAGGGAACATAAATAATGGAAGCTTCAATAATTCCAGCCTTAAGAATTGTAATGATAATAGAAAATCGTGGCGAGTTTTCTTGGTATGGCAAAGTGCCATCAATTGGATCAATAAAAATTTGGTATTCAGAGTTGCGATTAAAATATTTATCATTATAGGAGCTAGCATACTCTTCCCCAGCAAACATCACTTTGGGATTTTGAGCTAAAGAAATTACCTCAAAAAATGTTTGGATTGAAAGATCGGCGTCGGTTAAGGCCTCAGCAAAAATATTGGCCATATTATCTTTCTTTTTCTTATCAACATTTTTCTGAATTGCCTTGGCATATTTCCCAGCGATGGGTAAATATGGGAAGTATTGTCGTAGAAGTTCTAAAGCCATAAAACTAACCATTAAATCTCGGTTAAAAGTATTAGTACTAAAGCTAGCAGTTTCCTTGGGTCTCAACAATTGGCGTTACAGCATCAATGCTTAGCAAAAAAGGTTAACATGCTAATTTAACTTTATTTTTTGATAAATTTAGTTCAATTTAAAAGTATATTTTGTTCGCAACTAAATATGCCGAATAAGCATCTAAATATTTGATTTAAATCATCAAATTACAATTTTCATGTTTTTAAAAACAAGGCTGTCTTTTTCTAGAGTAACCAATGCTTGCTAAAGGTTCCTCTGCAATTACCTCAAGTAGCTTAACCCAAGATCAGAGCTACGCCCAAAATTTAGCAATAAATGCCAGAGAGATTGTAGAAAGCTTAACGCTGATTCCAATGATTCAATCTGGTCCAACGGTTGACTACCTTCTAAATGAACTTGATAAACAAGGTAAAGATCATTTAATTATTCTTGATCAAAAAGTACAAGGAATTGAACAGATTGCAGTGCGTACAAACTATGGCTACGAATATCAATCTGGCAATAAAAAAATTACGGTGATTGATCACCATGTAAATGACCCAGAATTTTCCAGATTATCAACAGGTAATTTAGCAATTGAATATTTCAAAGCTTTCCCTGATGGCCCCCCGAAAGAGGCCCTAATCACGATTACACATGGTGACTGCGATAGCGTTATCTCCGCACTGATCATGAAAAAACAAGTACCAGCAGAACCAGCTTTTGGAGTAGCGGTGATGTCAGCGGATCACAACTTTGAAAAAAATAAAATTGCAGATTTGTTACAAGCATTAGAATCAACTCCAGGACTTAATGAAACTGTAAGAAGTTTTATTCCAACAGCCGAGGAGCTCATAGCTGAAGATCCACTAAGGGCATATCGACTAGACTTGCCAGAGAAACCTTTCATTCCCTCATTAGAGCTTTCAGTTAGAAACTTAGGATTGTTGCTGGCGAATAATGAGCTAGATCCAGACGCCCAAATGAAAGTTCAACAAAGAACCGATGCTAGACTTAAATGGATTGAAAGAATTGAAAACCAACAAGTTGTAGCTTTAGAGAATGGGACTAATTATTGTATTATTCCAGATAAGATCACCAGTGATCCCTACCCGGAATTTCTGCAAGCACTACTACCAAATGCCAAGATTATTTTGGTATTTCACAATCCTCCAGAAGACTTTAATTTCATGCAAGTCAGAGCAATTTTGGGGAATGCTGCACCTAGTCAGATAGCCCTTAATGATGGTTTATTGATTCCTCAAGATCTAATTCCAGGCTTTGGTGGCCGACGTGATGCTGGATCAAATCGTCGTAATATGATTAGCCTAGTGGCCGATCCAAAACTTGTAGCAGAACAAGTCGACTCAAATCTTTGGAGACAATTGAAATAATTTTTTAGTTGTTCGATTCTTGCTTTACAAAGTTCTAGTGCCGAGAAGTGAGAAGCTTGATAGGGCTAAACTTGCGAAAGATTTTGTGAATATGATTAGGATTTGAAGGATATCGTCCGTCTCTTTTTGCAAGGCAAAAAAGATGTGGATACAGGTAAAATAGTATCTATTGAGTTAAGTTTGGAAATAGAGTCCGACTTCGCTTCCTCTTTAGCTAATGCTACAGCAAACAAGAAAGCTAAGTCGTTACCAATTCACTTCCAGTGGATTTATCACGACGAAGCGCCGATAGGCGCGAAGTTGGAGCGGGTGAAGGGATTCGAACCCTCGACCTCCTCCTTGGCAAGGAGGCGCTCTAGCCAGCTGAGCTACACCCGCAGGTCGATTAGGTGGTAATAATTATAGTAATGATAATTTATTGTCAATTATCGGTGTTTAGGTTAAATTTTTATAAGTGAATATAGGATTTTATGTTCAAAAAGGAACTGTCAAAGGTTAGCAAATAACATCTCTCCAAGAATGATTTTTATACAAATTTTACAATGAATGACGAATTAAACAAACGTGGCAAGGCTTTAGAAGATGGTTATTTTGCTCAAAAAGATCATCGAATCTTAGAGAAATTAAATACTAAAGCCAGCATTCGCCTCTGCCCTGCCGACCAAACAAAGCTAACTACAATTATGCAAGATGGAGTAGAGATTGATGTCTGTGAAAAGTGTGGTGGTCTTTGGTTAGATAATGGTGAATTAGAAAAAATAATTGCTCATTCCAAAGAACAAAATAAAAGTTGGCTTGATGAACTAATCAATAAAATCGTTTAATTTTTAATTAATAATGTTAGCAAAATTACAATTAAGCTTTGCTAATTTTTTCTTTGCCAAACCAGAACTTAGAAAAACCAGAGTTAGATTAAGAGCTCCAAGAATTAGTGTAACAAAATCAGAACCTGAGCTACTTAAGATTTGGGATAAGTTAAAACAAGAATACTTCCCTACTCATCAGGAGTTAAATAAGTATCAAATTGCTTGGAGTACCAGAGCTCAAAAGAGAACTCTTGCTTCCTGTAATATTCAATACAAACGAGTAGTTGTGGCAAGAGAGCTTAATTATCCAAATTACCAGCAGTGGCTGGAGCCACTAATTTACCATGAGATGTGCCACGCGGTAATTGGTTTTAATGTTAAAAAAAATCGTAAAGGTCGCGCTTGGCATGGTGCTGAATTTAAAAATTTAGAAAGACAACATCCTCAAATGGCTGAGTTCGATCTCTGGGCTAAATCTGGAGGCTGGCTTACAGCTGTGCGTAGCGATCGTGGAAGAAGAGTGGCAGCAAGAAGATTTAAAATCAAACTGAGTACTAATTAGTGATTAGTAGAAGAGACTTTCTTAAGGGCGTTTCTGCCAGTATCCTACTCAGTAGTACTTGGGCATCTGCCGCAGAGCTTAGTCAACAAAATGTCCTTCTTAATCAACAAATAATTAAAATAAAAAACCTCAGGCCAAGCTTTAAAGATTACAGAATTCTATTTATCAGCGACATACACCATGGACCATTCTTGCCAGAAAGTTGGTTTGCAGAAACTATCAATTACATCAGAACTCTGGAATATGACATTCTTGTTTTAGGTGGAGACTACCTCTGCCTTCCAGATAGTTATCTAAAACAAAATATCTATCCTTGGCATAATCAAACCTATAAACATTCTTTTCCACTTAGTAAAATAAAAGGTTTAATTTTTAAATCACTATGTGGAGAATTAGACGATCTAAAAGTTAAGGATGGAATCATTGCTACTTATGGCAATCATGATCGCTGGTCAGCACAAGATATTTGTTATCCATCATTTAAAAAAATTGGAGCATCTTTTCTAGTTAATCAGCCAAAGATTATTAAGCGAGGAGAAGACAAACTACTCTTTCTTGGCGTTGATGATTTCTGGACTGGATTTCCAAAAGTTAATATTAAAGATTTTAACGATCCAAGCATTAACCATCGAGTGATTATTAGCCATAACCCTGACTTTATTAGCACACAATTAAGTAACGAACAGATTCCGTTTGATTTGGCACTATGTGGGCATACTCATGGTGGACAAATTAGAATTCCTGGTCTTGGTGGACTTTATTATAATATTAAAGATACACGACTAGCTACCGGATTATTCACTGAAAATGAGAAGCAAGTCCTGACAAATAATGGTGTCGGAACAGTAGAACTGCCCTATCGTTTTAATTGCCCCCCCGAGGTTTGCTTACTAACGCTGGCTGCCTAAGCCGCTTTTCGGCAAGCTTTTAGTTGCATAGCTTGATCAATCAGCTATATACTAAAACCCATTAGAGACTCTGTTAATAGTCAATAAAAAACAATTAAATGTTTTAAATATGTTGAGTTAAATATCGGTCACTAGACCATTGTTTTCCGTCCCGCACCATCGCATTTAAAGTAATTAGTAGCTTTCT
>JANNBC010000044.1:0-12500 GCA_031385045.1 bacterium
CTAGTATCAATAACTGGATATAAAATTTCTACAATCCGAGGAGAATGCATTCACCTCTGGGATATTGTAGTCCTGACGAATTTGAAGAAATTCACAAGGAAAGTTTATAGGGATTGGTGTCCAAGATTTTGGCGAAGCTCAATGTAGTTTACCTCAAAACGCTCCTTCAGATGCAGAGTGTTCTTCTGATTGTAAGATGACTTATTGTGGAGATGGAATTATAAATAATGCGGAAGTATGTGATGGTATTTTGCCAGAGTCTGCTCCTGCTGGTGCCGAATGTACATATGAATGCGAGTTGGCATATTGTGGAGATTCTGTAATTAATGCAACTGGCGAAGAATGCGATAGCACTTTAGCCCCAGAGCTATTGGCCATGGGTTATACGTGTGAGGCATGTAAGATTGTAGGTCCAGAATGCCAACGCCAGAACCAACTCTAGCCTGGGCATCTCCAACACCGGAAGAGGATCCAACTCTGTGGTAAGGATTGTTATTATTCATCAGGCGCAAACGAACTGATATCGGGATATTGATGGTTCTTATTTTTAATTCAAAGTTTATTAGGTTAAGCAGATAGCGATTAATCCAAAATTATCATGGATTAATCAGAAGCTGGGTTCGTTTAAGTGTCGCTAAGTGCTCTTTGGAAAAGACTATTGATTTTATTAAGTAAATTCCTATCAGCTTCCTCGGGTAGTCACACATCGGTCGGTTAAAGTTCAGAATCTTATCTTCTTCTGCCCCTAATGCTTGATTAGGCAGTGAGAGATTTGTTAAGCTTTCCTCTGGCCTAGTCTTTGGTCGTACACTGTTGTTCGCAAAGACTAAATTTAAAATTTAGATTTCAATCTGAGCAAGTAAAAATATCTCTTGTAAAAGATTTAGAAAGGTATATAAGCAAAATTTAGATGATCGATCCAACATTGTTAGAAATTGTCCCGCCCGTAAAAATTTACGTTAAAGAATCTCCTGGTAAAGGTTTAGGTGTCTTTGCTCGCAACCCAATAATGAAAGGGGATGTGGTGGAGGTTGCGCCGGTTCGAGTGCTTTCAGTTAAAGAGCGTGATCATTTAATCAAAGATGTTCCACCACTTGCTGACTATGATTTCTATTGGAGTGATCGGCCAGAAGCTTCGGGGGCGATTGCCTTTGGTTATGCTGAGCTTTACAATCATTCTGAAAACCCTAATGTTGATTTGGTAAGAAGTGAGCAGAACCGAACTATCTCTTTTGTGGCTAAGCAAGACATTCATATCGGGGAAGAACTTTGTTTCGATTATGGGATTGAACTTTGGTTCGACGCCAAGTAGATTTAAATTAAATTTGGGATCCTTAGTTGCTGGTTTGGAATGTTGAGGATATTCTTCTTTGTACAGAGTTATAATTTATGAAAAAAACTAACACTAAGGCTTCCTTGACCGTGATTTCGAAGCCTGATTCCTCTTGCGATACTGCTTCGGCAGAATCTGTTGCCTATATTCAAAAAACTCCCTCCCGTCGCAGTAAGTCAATTTATGTTAATGCCAGTCCGCGTTCTGTGGAGTTCATGAAGAAAAATTTTCCAAATATTGGACTTGCCGAATGGAACGACTGGAAGTGGCAAGTTCGTTGTCGTTACCGAACGGCAGAAACTCTTCGCACTATTATTAATTTGGCACCAGCAGAAGAGGAGGCAGTCGTCCGCTACCGACAGTCCTTGCCACTAGGCATTACTCCTTACTATGCTTCACTACTTGACCCTGATAATCATTTACAGCCGATTCGCAAAACTGTGGTTCCTGTTGTTGATGAATTTACAACTACTCCTGGGGAGTCAAAAGACCCTTTGGGGGAGGATGCTGATAGTCCTGTTCCAGGACTGGTTCATCGCTATCCCGACCGAGTACTTTTCTTATCAACAGCTTTTTGTTCCGTTTACTGTCGTTATTGCACACGTTCTAGGGCTGTTGGTAATTTTGCTGAGTATAAGTTTAATCGTCAGCAATGGGAGAAGGCTTTGGAGTATATCGAAAATACTCCAGCCATTAGAGATGTTTTAATTTCTGGTGGAGATGCCTTTGATTTAGCTGATGAACATTTGGAATATTTAATATCTCGTTTAAAGAAGATTAAGCATGTTGAATTTATTCGCCTAGGAACTAAGGTGCCAGCAGTTTTGCCGCAACGAATTACGCCAGCATTAGTTAAAATGCTAAAAAAGTATTCTCCAATTTGGCTTAGTTTACATTTTACTCATCCAGATGAGTTAACCCCTGAAACAGCCGAGGCCTGTAACCGCTTAAGTGATGCCGGTATTCCTTTGGGTAGCCAAACTGTTTTACTGAAAGGAATTAATGATAACTCGGAAACTTTAAAAGAACTCTTTCATGGATTGCTGAAAATTCGTGTTCGGCCTTACTATGTATATCAGTGCGATCCGATTGCTGGATCGGCTCATTTTAGGACTCCGGTTGAACAGATGGTTCAGATCATTAAAGAGTTGCGTGGACATACCACTGGTTATGCCATTCCAACTTTTGTAATTGATGGTCCGGGGGGTGGTGGAAAGATTCCAATTCAGCCACAATACTTGAAAGGTCGCGAAGGGGACAATATCGTGTTAGAAAATTTTGAGGGTGAGAAATTTTATTACCCAGATCCATTATAGAGGTTAATCTTATGTTGATTGGTTTAACTTATGATCTAAAAGAAGAGTACCTCGCCGAAGGGTTTGGGGAAATGGAAGTTGCTGAATTTGATTCGGAGCGGACTATCGCAGCTCTGGAATCCGCACTTCAAAATCTTGGTCATCAAGTTGAGAGAATTGGGCATGTGAGATCGCTGACACAAAGATTAGCTGATGGTCAGCGTTGGGATTTAGTTTTTAATATCTCAGAAGGTCTCTATGGCTATGGGCGCGAAGCTCAAGTGCCGGCTTTGCTCGATGCTTATCGGATACCATATACTTTTTCTGATCCACTAACGCTTTGTCTTAGTTTAAATAAAGCTGTTAGTAAGCGCATGATGCAGAGCTATGGTTTGCCAACTGCTTCATTTTTTCTTGTTGAAAAATTAGTCGATCTTAATAATCTCACATTACCTTTTCCGCTATTCGCTAAGCCTGTGGCCGAAGGAAGTAGTAAAGGAGTCTCAGCAGAATCTTGTATTCATAATAAAACTCAACTTAAAAAAACATGCTCTCGCTTATTAAAAGAATTTAAGCAGCCAGTTTTAGTTGAGAAATATTTATCTGGGGAAGAGTTTACTGTTGGCATGGTCGGTACTGGTGATACGGCAAAGGTGATTGGCATCTTTCAAATTATTCTAACTGATCAAGCAGAGCAGGGTGGGTATTCTTACGAAAATAAAGTTAATTACGAAGACCGTGTCAAATATCAAATTTATGAAGGCACTCCACTCGCCGCTAAGATTAAAAAAATTGCGCTTGCCTGTTGGAGAAATTTAGGTGGCTGTGATGCTGGACGGATTGATATTCGCTGCGATGGAAGTGGGGAGCCTTATATTCTAGAACTTAATCCACTTGCTGGATTAACTCCTGACTACGGGGATATTATTTTACTTTCGCAGGCAGTTGGTATTAGTTATCAAAAACTAATCTCTTTAATCATGAGATCTGCCATGCAGCGTTTAAATCTAAATAATGATTCTGATGCGGACTCTCCTTCTAAGCCTGTGGCTGAAGGACAGGTGCTTAATAATTAATTCATGAAAATTGCTGTACTATATACAGAGTTAACAGCTAATAATTCATCCTTTGAAGAATTAAGTATTTTACAGGATGCCGAACAAGTTCGGACTGTCTTAATTGAGTTAGGGTATGGTTCAATCCTAATTCCTTTTTGTCTCAATGATTTAAGTCGAACAACGGTCTTACTTCGGGAGTACCAACCAGATCTTGTTTTTAATCTAGTTGATGAAGTTGATGGCGTTCATGAGCTTTCTCACTTACCAACATCTTATCTGACGGCCTTAAGGTTTAAGTATACAGGGTGTAGTGGAATCTCTTTGGCGCTTACTACTGATAAGGTTTTAGCTAAGGAGATTCTCCTTAAAAATGGTTTACCAACTCCGCCTTGGCTTAGCTATCAAAACATTAGCAGTGAACCAGTATCCTCAGAAAAGTTTATTGTTAAACATCGTTATCTAGATGGTTCAGCTGGCTTAGATGAGACTAAGTTGCAGTTGTATGCTGATGGGAAGGAATTACGAGAGCTCTTGTTAGCAGATCCTGATCTAATGGCAGAGGTCTATGTCGATGGTCGAGAGTTTGCCGTACCCGTTTTTAATTATCATGGTGAGATTTTAATGCCCGGTGCTGCCGAGACGATCTTTAAAGACTTTCCCGCAGATAAATTAAAAGTAGTTGGTGCCTTAGCGAAATGGGAGCCAGCCTCGTTTGAGTATCAGAATACAATTGCCGAATTTAATTTTTCTGAAAACGATCAGCCATTAATTGATCAGCTAAAACAAATCTCTAGAAAATGTTGGGACGCTTTGCATCTTTCTTCCTATGCTCGAGTAGATTTTCGAGTAGATCAGAATAATCGCCCTTGGATCTTAGAGGTGAATGGCAACCCCTCAATTGCAGCTAATGACTGGGTTGCTTGCGTTGCGGAACTTGCAAGTATTGCCTATCCGGAACTAATTAGATCAATTGTTGAGGTTGCTAAATAGGATGATTAAAAACTCCCTTCCTTTAATCAGAACTAATTGTCGGCAGGCAGACTTGAGTAGTCTTTTAGATTTGGCCAAGCGTTCTAGGTTTTTTTACGATCATGAGATTTTGGTTTTAAAGAATCTTTGTGAAGAGCACTTTCTTTTAGGTGAGGACACCTCGTATCATTTTTTATTATTAAATCAAGGCGGAAGGCTTATTGGTTTTGCTTGTTATGGTTTGATTGAAGAGGCTGAAGATAACTACGACTTGTATTGGATGGTGGTAGATCCGGAAGAGCAAAGACAAGGTCATGGAAAGTTACTTCTGAGGGAGTCAGAGTCAGGAATTCGGGCTTTGGGTGGAAGACAAGTTAACATTGAAACATCCAGTCGGGAATTGTATTTACCAACTAGAAAGTTTTATGAAAGTCAGGGATATCTTCAGTCAGCTAGCCTGCCAGATTATTACGCTATTGGGGATCATAAGATTTGTTATTATAAGAATTTATAACTGAGATATGAGAATTCACATTGTTATGCATGAAAGCTTTGAAGCCCCTGGAGCAATTGCTAAATGGATTAGTAAAAACAACTTAATGGTATCTTATACTCGTCTTTATCAAGGGGATCTTTTCCCTAATACTGCGGATGCTTTTGATTTTCTAATTGTGATGGGAGGACCACAATCTCCCGCAACAACTCTAGCTGAATGTTCGCACTTTAATGCGATTAGAGAAATAGATTTTATTCGCTCAGCAATTGTCCACGATAAGTTTGTTCTAGGAATTTGTTTGGGTGCGCAGATGATTGGCGAGGCGCTTGGTGCGAAGTTTGACCATAGTCCAAATCGCGAGATCGGAGTTTATCAATTAACTCTTACTGGGGATGCTAAGCAAGATCCGATCTTCCAGAGTTTTCCAGAAAGTTTTTTAGTTGGTCATTGGCATGGTGATATGCCAGGCTTAACCGCCGACTCCAAAATTCTAGCTAGTAGTGAAGGGTGCCCTCGTCAGATTGTTCGCTATACTTCTCGGGTTTACGGTTTTCAATGTCATTTCGAATTTACATCAGAATCAATCGAGGGGATGATTCAAAGTTGTGGACAGGAATTAGTTGACTATCAGCAACTTCCTTTTGTGGAAACTTCAGAGCAATTACGTAGTCATGATTATTCAGCAATTAATCAACTACTTTTTCAGTTTCTTGATCAGCTAACAGGTGCTTTCAAAAACAGCTAGGACAATTGAGTATTAAGGAGTTATCTTGATTCTCCAATGACTATTTGTGATAATTACTTCATATGATTTCTGTAGACCAAATAAATTTACCAGCAGTTGGGGAGAAGCTTAGTGAGAGCTTTGGTTATGTCTCAGAGAAAAGCTTGTCGCAGGCTAATATAATAGTTATGCCATTGGCCTCTAAGGTGACAGTTTCGGATATTCGCAAGCTAGCTGGTTGTGAGTCTGGTGAGGTAATAGTTTGTGATTTTAAGATTGAGGGGATTGAGCAAGGCGAGCAACTCCCCAATCTAGCAACATTTAGTCTAGAAAAAATAATTAATATTGATCATCATGCCAGTTTGGAATCAATGTTTAAGCCGATCTCTAGCGCTAATTTAGCAATTGAGTATGTCCGACTAAATGGTGCCGTAAATCCAGAGATTCCAATTGTTGTTAATCACTATGATTGTGATAGCGTGCTATCTGCTCTAATCATGCGTGGGATTTTACCACCACTAGAAGTTTTTGGAGATGCTGTGATCGCCGCTGATCATACTGGTGTCTCAAACCCAATCGCCGATCTGTTACAGTCTTTTAAAGATCAGCGAGATTTTGAATTTTCTGCTAGAAACTTGGCTTTGTTTTTAAGGGGTCAAACACTTGAGACTAAAGCTGAGGAATTATTAGCCCAGCGACTGGCAACACGTGATTCTTTGGCTCGCTTGCCAGCTATAAAAATAGGAGCAGTAGTTTTAATTAAAACTGATGGGCGCGTTGATGCGGAACTATTCCCAGGTGTATATCCTGAAGCTTCTGTAGTGATGTCTTATCATCGGCGGGAAGATGATCACTGGGAAGTAAGGCTTAGGCTTTGCAAATCTGCACCCGAGGGCTTAAATCTTCAAAAATTAAATATTAGAAGTATCGATCCCGCTTTTGGTGGACGTTGGAATGCGGGATCTAATGAGCGTGGCGGTGGCACGGCACTTGACCCCCAAGAGTATGCTAGGAGATTAAGTCTTTTGCTCTAAAGGTTGCTGGAGTGACTTTTAGTAAAGGAGTTTTTTTAACTCTTTCTAGTAATAATAAAGAGATGTCTTACGAAGCTACATTGTAGCTAAAATCTTGATCATGCCAAGCTAAGTCTATTAAAGGAACAAGGGTCTCTGTTAACTTTAACTTCTGATTTACATAAAAACTGATTGTCCAGGCGGTTAATTCAGTCCATACTTATTAGATGGTTTTTGTAAGTATTGAACTATTCCTGTGACTCCAGACATCCTCATTTTTTTAATCCTTTTAGGAGCCATGATCTTGGCATTCCTTAGTGGGCGTATTCCATACGAGATAACCGCGCTTACTATTTTGTTTTTGATGTATTGTTTTGGTTTAGTTCCGGAGCAAAATATCTTCTCTGGTTTTTCTTCGACGGCAATTATTGTTTTAGTGATGACTTTTTTCTTAGCTGCTGCGCTAAAGAAGACTGGCCTAGCAAATCGTCTCGCAATCCGCTTAGCAAAAATTGGTGGCAAAGGAGTACGTCGAAACCTTGTGGTAATTATGTCTGCAAGTGCCTTGGTATCTTCCATTATGCCCAATGTGGCAACTGTGGCGATGTTGTTACCGGCAGTTCTAAAAATTTGTTCAATTAACCGCATCCCAGAATCTAGAATTTTAATTCCCTTTGTTTTTGCAGTAATTATTGGGGGGCTGTTCACCTTGATTGGAACATCTGGAAGCATTGTGGCCGTTGAGTTACAGAAGCAAAATGGCTTGCCACAATTTAGCTTTTTTGAATTTACGCCATTTGGCTTGGCATTCGCTGTTGTTGGTTTTTTCTTTCTTGCTCGTTATTGGTACCGATTGCTACCTAGGAAAACAACGGTGAAGCGTCGGGAGTTAACAGTCGATCTAAAAAGTGCTTATCACTTAAATGAAGAACAGTTCACTCTACATATTAGTGCCAAATCGAGCTTGATTGGGCAGACTCTTAAGCAAGCTAAAATTGGAGAGCTATTAGCACTAAGAGTAGTTGCTATTTATAACAGTGAGAATCGCAAAGTTTTTCCAGATCCAGATCAAGTAATTCAAGCGGGAGATCGTTTGATTGTTTTAGGATCCTTTCGGGCAATCAGTGAGCGGTTACGTTTTAATGATTGTACTATTCTTCATGATCTAGCAACCGAGCAGATTAAAACCCTTGGATATCAAATCAAAACTTATCCAGATTATCAAACTTATAATACTGAGTTAACTAATGGTCAGATTTGTTCAACTGCGCCACGAGCTAAATTATTATTTGGTGGAAAGCGTTTGCGGGTAAAGGCTTTTCGTCATTTAAAAAGCTCTAAGGGAGAGTTCTCTCTGATGACAGTTTACCAAGAAGCGCCAAGTTCAGACATAGAGGAAAGTCTTTGGTCCAAGCTAAAGGATAACGATTTTTTTAAAATTATTATTCCATCTACTTCCCGTTTAATTGGAGACAATCTCAGTCAGTTACTTACGGTCCGTAGCTTGGGATTTAAAATCTTAGGTGTAATCCGCACTGGAGAATCTCGAATTGTGGAACAATCGATCTTACTTGAGGCTGGAGATCAGTTAATCTGCTTGGGGGATAGTCGTAAGTGTGAGTTGTTTAAAAACTTCTCTGGTATGGAGTTGGTCAAGGAATTACAACTTTTAGAGATTGAATCAGCTGATTATATTGTAACGGAAGTTGTTGTATCTCCGAGATCGGCATTGATTGGAAAAAACTTAGCGACTGTAAATTTCCGCGCGAAATATCGCGTGCAAGTTTTAGCTTTATGGCGACAAGGCTCTGTGCATCGAGGGAATCTAGCTAAGATTGTATTGCAAGCAGGAGATGCCTTGCTAGTGCAGGGAGATCAGCGGCAAATTGCTATGATGGATGATGATGCTGATTTCTTATTGCTTTATAACTTACCGGAGTCAGAGCGAAGTACTAAAGCAATTTATGCTATTCTTGGACTAGCTCTGATGGTTTTTTTAACAGCTTTTAATTTAACTTCCCTTAGTGTCGCAGCTTTTAGTGCGGTTTTACTGATCTTAGTTACTGGAACGCTAAAGATGTCAGAAGCTTATCGTGAAGTTAACTGGCCAGTAATTTTTACTACGGCCACAATCATTCCAATTGGTATGGCATTTAATACCACAGGAACCGCAGGATATCTTTCTGACTTATTGATTCAATTTGTTGGTCATAGCAGTCCTGTTGTAATTACCTTAGTCCTCGCCTTAGCCTCTAGTTTTATCAGCCAGACGCTAGATCCTGTTGTGGCAGTAGTCTTAGTTGGGCAGTTGGCAATTAGCTTAGCGCGCCAGTTGGGCATTGATCCTGCACCTTTATTAATGACAGCAACGCTCGCGTCTTCCTTTGCGTTCTTAACTCCATTTAGTCATCGTGCTAATTTAATGGTGATGGGAGTAGGTGGATATCAAACAAAAGACTACTTTAAGGTTGGTAGTCGCTTGAGTTTGTTGCTTTTAGCTACATTGGTGGTGATGATCTGGCTGATCTACTAAAGGTTCCGTAGGTTTGCAGATGCGAGTCTCCCTTTGGAGGGTTCAAATTAATCGCTTGGGCAATCCTAAGCTAAAAATGGCTTAAAGCAGACTAATTTGGTTCTTGATCGTACTTACGTTGTTCCTGATTAGCCCAAAATGTGCGATATGGGCTTCAGCCCAGTTAAACTAAGGGTCTCTAAGATCTTGATCTTAATGATCAAATAAAAAAGATCAAAAATAATTCAAAAAACACTTGTGACTCTATTGACAGAAGGGCCGATAAATTGCTAGAACTTGCGTCCCGGCTGTTGTTAAATAAGTATCTTAAAAGCCACCTAGTAAGTGGTTATTTTGTTGTAAAATATAAAGATTCAGTTCTTCTGTTTTACAGTGTACTCAAGTCAACACAGCATGTCTTCACTGACATGAGTCGATTAAGCCTTTACTGGCAAATATCGAATCAGGATTACAATTTGGGACCATATAGTTTTGTCTATTATATTTATAAAGTAAGTATATCTGACAAAACGGTCTAAGGGTAGAAGCTATCGAGCAAATTATAAAAAACGTAATTATAACTTCGGTTATGATTGCTTTGTTACAAGATTAGTTTCTAAAATTTATTTTAGAAATCACGTTAATTGAATTTGTTTGGTTTTAATCAAGTCAGAATTTTTGGTTGATATATTTATATATCGCAGTAATTGGAACGCAAATTAAGTCTTAAATTTATTTAAGATTAAAGTGGCACAAAAATTTATAAACTCAATATGAGAGTTTGATTCTGGCTCAGAGTTAACGCTAGCGGGATGCATCAGGCATGCAAGTCGAACGAGAAAATTGTCTTCGGATGATGACTACAGTGGCGCACGGGTGAGTAATACTTAGGTAACTTACCCTCATACTGGGGATAACTAAGGGAAACTTTAGCTAATACCGAATAGTCCTGAATAACTCTCGAGTTATTTAGGTAAAGCTACGGCGTGTGAGGAGAGGCTTAAGTCTGATTAGCTAGTTGGTGAGGTAAAGGCTCACCAAGGCGACGATCAGTAGCTGGTCTTAGAGGATGTCCAGCCACACTGGAACTGAAACACGGTCCAGACTCCTACGGGAGGCAGCAGCTAGGAATATTGCGCAATGGGGGAAACCCTGACGCAGCAATCCCGCGTGAGTGATGAAGGCCTTCGGGTTGTAAAGCTCTTTTAGTAAGAAAGAAAAAAATGACGGTACTTACAGAAAAAGCACCGGCAAACTTCGTGCCAGCAGCCGCGGTAATACGAAGGGTGCAAGCGTTACTCGGATTTACTGGGCGTAAAGCGTCCGCAGGCTGTTTAGTTAGTTTGGTGTGAAAGCCCACTGCTCAAAGGTGGAAGTGCATTGAATACTGCTAGACTAGAGTATAGGAGGGGAGAATGGAATTCCTGGTGTAGAGGTGAAATTCGTAGATATCAGGAGGAACAACGGAAGCGAAGGCGATTCTCTGGACTATTACTGACGCTCATGGACGAAAGTGTGGGGAGCAAACAGGATTAGATACCCTGGTAGTCCACACCGTAAACGTTGAATACTAGATGTTGGGGACCTACTGCCTCAGTGTCGTAGCTAACGCGTTAAGTATTCCGCCTGGGTAGTACGATCGCAAGATTAAAACTCAAAGAAATTGACGGGGACCCGCACAAGCGGTGGATGATGTTCTTTAATTCGATGCAACGCGAAAAACCTTACCTAGGCTTGACATCCTGTGCTATCTAGGGAAACTTAGAGTTCTCTTCGGAGACGCAGTGACAGGTGTTGCATGGCTGTCGTCAGCTCGTGTCGTGAGATGTTGGGTTAAGTCCCGCAACGAGCGCAACCCCCACAAATAGTTGCTACCATTAAGTTGGGCACTTTATTTGGACCGCTTACTGATAAGGTAGAGGAAGGAGGGGATGACGTCAAGTCCGCATGGCCCTTACGCCTAGGGCTAGAAACGTCATACAATGGATATCACAAAGCGAACCGATATCGCGAGATGGAGGAAATCGCACAAATATATTCTCAGTTCGGATTGGAGTCTGCAACTCGACTCCATGAAGTTGGAATCGCTAGTAATCGCGGATCAGCATGCCGCGGTGAATACGTTCCCGGGTCTTGTACACACCGCCCGTCACGCCATGGGAGTTGGGGTCGCCTGATGAGGCTGAGCTAACCTTCGGGAGGCAAGTCTTAACGGTGAAACCGATGACTGGGGTGAAGTCGTAACAAGGTAGCCGTAGGGGAACCTGCGGCTGGATTACCTCCTTTTAGGGAGCCACGGTATTTAATTTATTTTTTTGGTTTACCAATAAAATATTAGCGAGAGCTAACATATTTATATGTCTTAAATTACTGTCTTTCTTAGTAGGCCAGTTACGAAGATTAATGAAGCAGTTTAGAAGCCTTCATTAATAGGTCAATTTGAATGATTTGGTTAAACCAAAGCCACACTTTCTCTTAACACTCGATAGTTTCCTCCCTTAGACCGTTTATTCTTAAAACTTTCAACAAGTTAAAGTTTTTATAATTCAGTTTATAAAAATACTTTGCTTGTTTACTGTTTTTCGGTTTCGAAAATGTAGCAATACAAATTCGGTCATGAACGAAAAACGATGACAACCATTGGATTGGTTTATAGTCGTGGATAGTTTAACAATTTGGTAAGTGTAGAAGAGTGAGAATTTGACATTAAAGAGATAGAAAGATCTCACTGCTTGGTAGTAGTGAGAGTAATAATGATAACGAGTTTTTTCGAAAACTTGGTTAGAAACAAAACAATTTTAATGAGTTATAGTTCTCGAGTGCAAAACATAAAAGATGTAAGTCTTTTATGTAGTAACATCATAATTTAATTATGATGGGTTACTCAAAAATTTTATTTAAGCTAGTAAGGGCACACGGTGGATGCCTTGGCACTAGAAGGCGATGAAAGACGTGAAATGGCTGCGATAAGCCTCGGAGAGCCGCCAATTAGGCTTTGACCCGAGGATGTCTGAATGGGGAAACCTAGTCGTAAGACTGTCGAAAGACGCTAACCCGGAGAATTGAAATACCTTAGTATCCGGAGGAATATAAATCAATT
>JANNBC010000011.1:0-81856 GCA_031385045.1 bacterium
ATTTTTTCCAAGCTGTTAGGAAAAAACCAATGGGTTTTAGTATATCTGCTTTAATTTTAGCCCTGAAAGCCACTTAAGGATTTTAAGGATAATCTCAAGATGATTCAAAGAAAACGAATTCTATTAGTCGACGATAACGTCTCCCAGTTAGACTTAATTCAAATACTTTTTGAAAATGATGGCTTTCATGTTGACCAAGCAATTAATGGAGTACTAGCAATTAGTGAATTGGAAAAACAAACAGTCCATCCAGACTTAATTGTAATGGACTTAATGATGCCCAAATTATCAGGCACAGAAACAGTTAAGCGACTTAGGATTCTTGGGATTAAATGTCCGATTATTGCTTTTACTTCAATTGATGAAGAAGATATCCTTCAAGAAGCAATCGACGCCGGCTGTAACTCTGTCTTAATGAAACCTTGCAAGCCCGACTTATTATTAGCAGAAGTTAGAAAATTACTTATTGCCACAGAACTAAACTAAAGAGTCCCGCCAATAAGTTAAAAAAACTGCCGTAGCTTGGGAAACATTTAAAGAATCAATTTGCCCATGCATTGGCAAATAAACTTTAAAATCAGAATTCGTCAGTAGAATATGCTTAATTCCATCCCCTTCGGAGCCAAGAATTAAAGCTGTTTTTTGGGGGAACTCAAATTTTTGAATTGGCTGTGCACCTTCGTCAATTGCCGTAGAAACTACCCAAAAATTATGTTTCTTAAGTTCCTTTAAAGACTGCGCAATATTAGTAACTTGAATGAGATTTACCAACTCCGATGCGCCAACAGAAACCTTTGTAACAACATCTGTAATACCTGAATTACGAACATTACTCCATAAAACAGCAGAAACTCCAAAGCATTCTGCTGCTCTGAGAATCGCACCAAAATTATGCGGATCGCTAATCTCATCCAGAATCAAAATTAATTCTTGCGGAGCACGAGCAGTCTCCAAATATTCGGAAAGGGAATAGACTTTTCTTTCTGTGACTTCGGCAATAATCCCTTGATGTTGACTATTAGGGACTAAGCGATCGAGGGCAAATCTATCTTGATGAATTACCTTGACCGAGTTTTGATGAATTAACTCAGAGAGTAAAGAATTTTGTGATTTACCGAGCTCTAAAGAACAATGAATTTTTTTAATGCGAGAAGGCTGAGCTTTTAGCAATTCAATAACTGAATTTTTACCAACTAACAGCGACATTATTTCTTGTCTTCTTGTTCACTTTTCTTAGCTTCTTCTTTTGGTGTAATATCAATAGCTTCAGATTCTTTATATGATGTGCGGAAATTACTGATTGCCTTACCTAACCCAGAGCCTAGTTCTGGTAATTTTCTTGAACCAAAAAGTAGCACAACCACACCAGCCACAATAGCAATCTCAGTAACACTTAATCCAAACATTTTATTAACTTATTGAATAAACTCGCCCAGCAAAATAGGTTGGCTGGATTTCAGAATCAGCTGACAAAGCAAAAGCAAAGCTTTGTTTCTGATTTGGCAATAAGACAAACTTATCCTTTTCCTTTGAGTTAGGCAATTCAGTCAAGGTTTTACGATCTAAAGAAGCATATTGTACCCCAGAAATGTCCTTATCGAGCGTATGAAAAGAACGTGCTAATACTTGGCCCTTAGTATCAAATAAAACACCTTCAATCACAGGATCCTTAATTGACTTACTACTGTTATTATAAAACTCCCCAGTTAATAACTTTAAGTCTTCTCCATTATCGAGCTTTACTAATTTAAGCTCTAATCCCTTAACACCGACACCAGGCAATGGATAACTCCTAGAAGACTGAGTTGCAAAACCAAAGTAGCCAGAAAAGCTTTGCGGAGATGTAAGAATAATATTGGTTAGCAAATATAATAAGATCAACACAACTACGATTGGCGCTAGCAACATTAAGATTCGAGTAGATGCACCTACTCCAGATTTTCCCAAGCTGAGTTTACGGAAATTTCTGGAGTCAATCCTTGGCACAGAAAAACTAGGAAGTGCCATCTTTGGAAAAGATAACTCTGGCAAGGAATTAGTAAATTTCTTAGAATTTACTTTTGGCAAAGCTAGCTTAGATACTAGATCTTTAACAGAAACATTTGGTATTTTTAAATTAGATAAATGCTGATCTAAATTCCAAGCGGAACTACCCTTAATTGCGGGAGCCTGAAGAACCGGCTCATTAGCAATTGATTTCTGAAACTCAGTAAAAACAAATGACTTACGAGGCTCACCTGACTTAACATTTCGCACTGATAGATCAGGAGATTTATTAGTCATTGCAAAATTAATTTTCTCAGATGCTCGCGTTTCTTCCTTCTTATTACGAACGGCAATTAGCGGAGCATCAGACGTAACTTTTAAACTAGAATTAAAACCGAAGGATGCTTTAGTAGTGGGAGCTGGCATTGTTGGCCCCTTAGTGGACTCATAGGATCTGGAATCAGGCATTGAGGCTTGAAAAGACTTAACAGGCGGAGTGCTCTGATTCACACCTGAATTAAAATTAAAACCAACTTGCTCCACTGGGTTTTCTAGCGCTGGTACTGCTTTAGCAAGCGTCACTTCAAAAATATTATCACAGGAAAAGCAATGAAACTTGGAACTGGACGCATTAATGACACTATCACTAGGTATGGAATACCGAGTCTCACAATATTGACATTGGACAACAAGATTTTCAGACTCTTTGGAATTATTCAAATCGATCAACGGCTTATCAAAATCAAACTTTAGATTATTACTCATAACAAGAAATTGCTAATTTGAACAGCGAATGCCCTAAACTTTATGACATTCATAAATATTATTGACTAACTAAGAGTAAGTCAGAGTAAGCAAAAATCCAATTTTTACTTAAAATAAATTCATTTTTTGGATGATCTTAACTGAAAACGACCAACAACTTTAAGTACTTTAAAGTAAAATTTGATTTTAGGCTAGTGTAAAATATATATTTTTCAAGCTAAGCGCTTGGATTCTCAGTGAATATTTGATGGCGGAGTCTTTGATAGTCTCGCTGATCTAATTTTTCAAACTTACCGATTGCTAAAGTGCCTAAATGAAAGGGTCCATAGGAAATTCGCTTCAATTCAATCACTGGAAATCCAAGGTGCGACATAATCCTTCTGACAATTCGATTTCGTCCTTCTGATAGCTCTAAACTGACCAGTGTATTTGGCCCCTGCTGCTCGATAATTTTTGCCTTACCAACAACCTTACCATCCGCTAGACGAATACCCCGAGTAATCTTATCTAGTACCTGCTCAGGAATTGAACCCTTCACTAAAGTCTCATACTTACGGACAAACTCATAACGAGGATGCATTAGGCGATTTGCTAAATCACCATCGTTTGTCAAAATCAACAGGCCGCTAGTGTTGTAATCGAGCCTCCCAACTGTAATATATTCTTGATATTTTTTACTGAGCAACTCATAAATAGTCGCTCTTCCTTCCGGATCTCCACGACTTGTAATAAAACGGAGTGGTTTATGTAAAATTAAGATCCCTCTTTCTGGCAAGTGGAGCAGCTGGTTTTTTACTTTAATGCTATCATTACTTGGATCCATTTTAGTCCCAAGTTCAGTAACTACTTTACCATTTAGGCGTACATCACCAGACTCGATTAATCGCTCCGCCTGTCGCCTGGAAATATTGGTACATTCAGCAATGTACTTCTGAATTCGAACAAGTACCCCCTCAGAGTCTTGTGCAGATTTGTTTTTTATTCCTGACATTCAGCAGGTACCTCCGCGGCAGTTGGAGTGCTTTCATCTGCGGAATTTTCAGCGGCCTCTAAGCTATTCGCTAACATCTCACCAACGGAATTTTCGATCTCTTCTACCTCTCTTAGATTTGGCAAATCCGCCAAAGAACCTAATCCAAAAACTTTAAGAAATTCATCTGTCGTAGCATATAATGAAGGCTGACCCGGTGTTGCTTGTTGACCAGCAATTTTAATTAACTTTCGATCTAACAGAGTTTTGAGTGTTGGACTCACATCAACCCCGCGAATTTTCTCCACCTCGGACTTAACTACTGGCTGACGATAAGCAATAATTGCTAGAGTCTCCAATGCTGCCGGGCTTAGTTTCTTAGGCTTACTGGCTTTTAATTTTTGAATATATGAGCTGTAAAGATTTTTTGTTCTGATTTGATATTGCTCAGCAATTAGCGAGAGCTCAATACCCGAAGATTCATCTTGATACTTAGTTTGCAAAAGCTCTAAAGCCTCGGTAACTATCGAAGTGGAAGCTTCTAAAACTGCGACAAGTTGCTTAACGGACAGAGGCTCACCATGAGCAATTAGCAAAGCCTCCAAAACAGGAGCGATTTCTTCAGGACTAGCAAACTGACTAATGGATTCAACATGATCAACAGCGACTTGATTTTCAATCGGAGTATTCTCTTCAGACATGATTTTACAAATAAAGTTAAGCTTTTAAACTAATTGGCTCAAATCCCTGATCAAATTCGGAATCAAAAGATTCTCCTTGACCTGTTGCACTACCGGCCAACATAAGTGTTATTGTATCATCTGTCTGACTGACCCGAATAACCTGACGTTTACTAAGTTCTAACAACGCAAGAAAAGTACCAACAAGCTGACTCTTAGTATAAGATTCTCCAAGGATATCTTGAAAATTTACCTTGGGAGTTTTTTCTAAAAAACTTAAGACGAGCGACATACGCTCAACGATCGAAACAGACTCTAAAACAATTTGGTAAGTTTTATGATCTTTAATTCGCGATAAAGCCTGACGAAAAGCTTTTACTAACAAATAGGAATCATGATCCATAAACCCTTCTTCTGGAGCATCAAATTCATCTAAGGCAGAGATTGGAGGAAAAACATCATCACCTAAAATCTTCTTACTGTTACTGATTAAACTTACAGCCTGCTTATACACTTCTGCCTCTCGCAACATACGAAGTAATTCTTCATGAAGATCAACAAAGTTTCCATCCTCATCTTCAACAAACTCGACTGGATTATTGAGAATAATATTACTCTTGATGGAAACTAGCGTGGCAGCAATCACCAAATACTCGCTGGCTAAATCTAAATCCAATTCTTTTGCTAAGCTAATATAACCAAGATACTGCTCACAAACCTGGGCTAATGAAAGCTTATTGAGCTCAAGCTCACGTTTCTTGACTAGGTGTAACAACAAATCAATTGGGCCTTCAAAGCTCTGCATTTCCAGAACAAAGGCACTACGGTCAAAGAGAGAATTTAAGATCATGAAAACTTACGCCGAAGATAAGATTAACGATTTAAAGGTCTTAGAAACTAAATTACTTTATTTTAGTTTTGCCTGAAAACTGATGCTTACTATAAGTAACTTTAAGTTAATTGTCTACAAAAAAATCGATAATATTAGCTCTAGAAAGTTATGTCTTACTTAGCGTCCAATGGAATTAGAGATTTTTCATGAGAGGGATAAGTGCCAATTACTCGGCGGACTTTAATCTGAAAATTGTTTTGCCAATAATAATCTCATCATTAATTTGCAAGCTACAACGAATTCCAGGTGCTAATTTTTCACCACGATTAACATAGGTACCATTTAAACTATTGAGGTCTTCTAACATGACTCGCCCTGGCTCAACTTGAATTTTCGCATGCCTTCTGGAAATTCGCGCTTCAACATCAACAAGATCAAGATTAATTTCCGGAAAAGACCCGGACTCCGGATCCCAACGACCTAAGATGATCTCTCCCTTAGGTAGTAGATACTCTTTACCCTTGTGCTCACCATGCTGAACAACTAGCTTAAACGACTCTACCCGCTTCTGATTGATCGGTAGAGTATTCATGAAATAGTAACCTTCGGTTGACATACTGCGCGCATAAAATAATGGTATCAAATATAATTATGACAAGGTAGAGGCTAATTGTAGCAATTATATAGTAAACCCAAAAAGTAATTTCCGAGTGTTTAAAAGTGTAACCCTTCACGTGTCTGTAAAAGTTTAAAAGGAACAAATCCCCTTAAAGGGGTCAATTTACAAAGTAAATTGGGGATAGCTTGTCCTCTGTAGCTTTAGCGAAGGAGGAGAGACTCTATCTACTCACACTACTTGAACAAAATCTTTTTCGCCGTTGCACCATGTGCTATGGCGGACAATCTAGATTTTGACCAAGGAATAAATTAGTTTTTTGCACTAATAAAGCCTTTTAAAAGCACTTTAACCCTCCCCGTGAGCGGATACTTAGCAAAATCAGTACCAAAAACTAAAAACTACCCCTAAAGACTTCAAATAAAGAAAACATTTGTCTAAAAAGTGCATTTAATATATCATCGGGTTTGGCTTGACAGATTAAGCTAACTTACAGATTTTATTGTAACTCATTGAGGGATTTTTAGAGAAATTCCCAAAAGTTACATCTTTGGTAGATCAGTTTCCACGATAGTTTAGACAATTATTAAATGATTTCTTTCCCACTTAATACTCACTCTAGAAATTATAAAGTCCAATTCAATTGCTTGGCATCTAGGGATCTGCTCGACCTCAAAGGATTACAAAAATGGACGCTCAAAAAATGCTTATTAATGCGTTGCACCCAGAAGATATGCGAATCGCTATCGTGGAAGGCAAAGAACTTATTGAACTGCAATCAGACTCAATAAACGCAAATAAAAAACTAAAAGGTAATATCTATAAAACTAGAATTACCAGAATCGAACCTAGTCTTCAGGCTGCATTCATTGATATTGGAACAAAGCGTAATGCTTTCTTGCAAATCAATGATGTTCACCCTTCTTATTTTCTAGATGAAAGTTATCAAAAGAAACGTCATCAAAAGATTCCAATTCAAAGGGTCTTAAAGACTGGTCAAGAAATTATTGTGCAAGTTGTTAAAGAGGAACGAGGAGTTAAAGGTGCAACCCTAACAACTTACCTTTCACTTCCTGGAAGATACATTGTCTTAATGCCTGGCTCAGATAGTTCCGGCATGTCTAAGAAAATTAAATCTTCTAGCCAACGCGCTAGACTAAATAAAATCTATACTGAGTTAGAACTGCCTACTGGCATGGGCATGATCATTAGGACTGCTGGAATTGACAGATCCCTTACCGACTTAAGTCGCGATCTAGATCTTCAATTAAAGCTCTGGGAGAAGATTGTAAGCAACTCGCGCAGTAAAGAAACACCAAATTTACTTTACCAAGAAAGCGATTCTGCAATTCGTGTGATTCGCGATTACTTTACTCCGGAGATTCGGGAGATTCTAATTGACGATCAAAACACATACGAACGTGTCAAAAACTTTGTTGGCGAAACAATGCCCCGCTATCGTTCGCGAGTTAAACACTACACCAACATTCAACCAATTTTCACCACGCATAACATTGATAGCCAAGTAGAAAATACCATGAAGCGCGAAGTCGCTTTAAAATCTGGTGGTTCGATTGTAATTGATTCACTTGAAGCTCTCGTGGCAATTGATGTTAACTCTGGAAAGTCTACTTCCGGCGATGGGATTGAAGAGACTGCTTATCGCACTAACTTAGAAGCTGCGCGTGAAATTGCCAGGCAACTACGACTGCGAGATCTTGGTGGTTTAATTGTAATCGATTTCATCGATATGATTAGCATGAAAAATCGCACGGCCGTAGAACGCGAACTTCAAGAAGCAGTAAAGTTTGATAAGGCTAGAATTGAATTAGGTCAGTTATCCAAATTTGGATTACTAGAAATGTCTAGACAAAGACTGCGTGCTTCAATTATTGGTAAAAGCACAATTACTTGTCAGCACTGTCAGGGTAGAGGATTTATTAAGAGTGCCAGCGTTGTAGCATTGGAAGTTCTTAGAAAGATCCAATCAGCAGTTATTGTTGGCGGAATTAGAATTGTAAAATGTCGCCTATCACCAGCTCCGGCTCTGTTTATCTTGAATAATAAAAAGGCTGAACTGGTTGCCTTAGAAGCTGAGTATGATGCTTTGATCTATATTCTTGCGGACAATAGCCTACTTCCAGACTCTGTAGAATTTGAAATGGAATCAGGCCCTGCACTGCCTAAAACCTCTGCAAATGTTCCTGAAACTACACTGGCAGAGCAAGAAGAAGAGTAGCCAACCAAGAGCGAGTTGGTCTTACAAGATCAACTCGCCTCACAAAAACTAGCTATCTAATTAAAAATTTTCAAGTTTTTGCAAATACTATCTTTTTGATTTGAAAAATCCGTAGTATAGATAAACTCTGTACTATTGGTTTTTTCAGTTTTCGATGGCTCAAGAGTTAAACAATAATTTAGATCAAATTGCTCAACTAATTAAAGACTTCTCTGGTGCTCAGAGTGTCTTAATTTTTAGTCCAATTAAAAACCCCAAGGGTGAACAGACTGACAACTCCACTGTCCTTAGTCTTTCTGGGCTGGCCTCAGAACAAAAAGTCGATCGTCGCTACCTATCGAAATCCGGCGCTGGATTTGTTGGCTGGATTGCCAAGAGTCATAAGCCTGCAAACGTCTCACCTTTTAGCAACACATCAAGATCACTAGGGTTTTATCATTATGATTGCCCGGTACAAAGCATCTTCGGCTTGCCAATCATTAGTGAAACAACTGACCTTTACTCTTCTGAAGTAACACCAGTTCTTTATTGTGATAGCGAAAAAGCTGGATTCTTTACTCCTGAGCTTGAAGCTTACCTACAAAAAGCTTGTCGACTAATCTCTAGCATTATGGATCTAGAGAGAAATTCTAATGCTAATAAAATTGAAAATTTAGATTTCGCAGAATTTTACTCCCGAGCAGAAAAACTTTTAAACAAACTTGGAGCTAGCTCTGTAGAAATTTTAAGATTAAGACTAGTGAACTCAAGTGACTTAGAAAAAGAAGTTGGCTTTCCACAAGCGCTATCAATTTTTCAGAGAATGCAGCGCTTAATCCAACAAGTACTTCCACCTAACTATCCGGTAATCCACTCCCCTAGTGGCGAAACAATCATCGTCCTAGATAACATGATGAGCGCCTTCTATGAAAATAAAATTCGGATTATCGCTTCCCAAATTAGTCCCGAAAACGTTCTAATTAATTACGATTTCCAACACTTTACTGTAAAAAATAGTAAAATCAGCTCAATTGATGACCTATTTAATGCGATGTGCTCTAAACCATCAGAGCATCATCAGACGACTCAGAAAGCTGTACCACTAAATGTTAACTCAAAACTAAGCTTTCGCTAAAAAAGTATTTGGTTTTCCTAATATTAAAAACCCAAGATATTTGAGCGAAATAAGCTATTTCGAAAATACAAAATTAATCGATAATAACAAATTACCAACCAAAGCAATACTAAAGTCATCAACAATAATGGACTGCTAATGTTTTCTGAAAAGTAATAACTAATAATCTTTAAGCTTTCATTTAAATAATAGATTAAGAATACACAGAGATCGAAGAACCACTTATAGTCGAAATACAATAGTCCCAGAGCTACAAATCCTAACTGACAACTAATCACAGTTGCTATTGGGGCAATAATTAAATTCGTAAAAAAGGAAATTAAATAAAAGTTATCAAACCAAACAATACTAATAAGTCCAGTAGAAATAGTTGTATAAAAATTAATCCGAACTAAATTAACAAAAAAACCACTTCCCGCTTGATGCCCAAGAGCAATCCCCAGAAGTGCGAAATAAGTTAGTTGCGAGCCAGGTTGGCGATAACAATAGGGATTAATAATCAGATCAATTAGGAAGGTGCTACAAATTAGATTTAGAAAACTAACATTTCGATCTAATATTTTAGTAATCGCTAATAAACAAAGCGCAATTACAGCCCTTGTACAGGCGCTATCAAAACCAACTAGGCGAGCATAATAATAACTAACGACCACCGCCAAGCAACTAGCTAAGGACTCTAAATTAAACCAAGATGCTAATCGACGACTAAGTAATAAAGTTTTTAAAACTATGAAGCGAATAAAATAAAAAATAAGCGTAACTTGAAATCCAGAAACAACCAAAAGATGTGCTAATCCCAAGCCCTTAAAAAGCTGAGTCTGCGAACCGCTAAGAGCTTGCTCATAGCCAAGCGACATCGATAAAAATAACGCCGTGGCATCATCAAAGAATTGATTAATACTAGAATTTTGAATTATCCGCTCTTTAACCTGAGCGACCCAACTCCTTTCTGATGGAAGTGGCGCTAAATAATCCAATTGGCATTTAGCATCAAATCCCTGAAGTAATAAGCTACGATCAAAATTGCTTTCGGCAGAAATTTCTAATTGTTCAAACTTACCAGCAATTACATAACTCCCCCCTGCTTCTAGATAATCTGCATTATTTCCTATTAAGCTAACACTTCGGCAATAGATCCGCGCGGATCTAGGCAACTTTAACTCCACGCCGGGATCAATAACTTGAAACTTAAGTTGTAAGTCACGAACTTGATGAACCTGTGGGTTACTTTCTAATTTAACTAATACTGACCGAGCAGAATGTGTTTTAAAAACTGGAGTGAAATTATCTGTAGTTAACCAAGCAGTTGCTAGAAGAGTAATTAAGAAGATCGCTCGATAACAGCGAAGAGTTAGTAATAATAAAGAACCAATGCCAATCGCCCAAAAGATTTGATACTGCCCAAAGGGAATAAAAGCTTCTTGCACTAGGACTACCAATAGAATTGGAAGCAACAAGGGATAGCGCTTTTTGAATTTTAATAATAATCTTTCGCTAATCTGGTATACTCTAAGCAACAATGAACCGACCTCCTTTAAATATTTGCCAATTAATTTTAATTTTTTGCTTAGCTCCCTGGATAGCCTGTTGCAGCGGAATAAACACTCAGAAAGATCCTCAAAAAACAGAATCTTCATCTAAAACGAGTCTGGCCGAAGAAGCGTTTTATCAAAAAAACTTTCAGTTTATTAGTGATTACCAAAGCGCTCGTTACTTATTTGGTCTTAATCAACAAATCCAAGAATCATTAGCAAGACTTTATCAAAGCAAATGTGCCGAATCTTCCAGTGTACTAATTGCTAATCACCTACAATCATTTGCTCTCACAACTGGCAAAGCTCAAATTATTATTTCTAAAGGCTTAGTTTCTAAGCTCCGTTCTGAAGATGAATTATTTTTTGTGCTAGCGCATGAAAATGCCCATATTGCTAATTGTGATTTACGAAAAGATACTTCTAATCACCGTAACTTAGAGCAAGAGTTAATTGCCGACCTTGTAGCCAGCAATTTGCTAATTGCCACCAATCGTCCAATGTCCGCTGCCTATTCAGCAATCAATCGCCTTTATGAATTACAACCTGAGCAAGAAATACTAGCTGAACATCCAAGCCAAACTACCAGATTAAAAAATTTGAATCAGATACCAAAAGACATTGGTAGAATTCTTATCAGATCAAACCAGCAGTTTTTTAATTTGCAGTTAGCTATTAAGCAGTTATCGTAATTTTTGCAGTAAAGTTTCAGCTAGCTGTAAATTCATTCTTCCAGTTTGAGCAACTTCTTCGATTGAGGCATTTTTAATCTCTTCGATACTGCCAAATGCTTTAAGAAGTAGGGTCTTACGCTTTAAACCAATCCCTGGAATGTTATCTAAAGCAGAAGAAAAGACTCGTTTGGCTCTTTGCGAGCGGTGGAAAGTAATTACAAAGCGATGCACCTCATCACGTATGCCCGCAATTAACTTTGTTAACTTGCGCTCAGCCGATAATTCCAAGGGAACATTTGCATAAGGCAAATAAATTCTCTCAGGCTTATTAACACGAAACTTACGAACCTCCGTCGTCCGCTCTTTTGCTAAGGATATTATTTCCTGACTAATCTTTAGTTCCTCTAAAGCCTCCATGGCATATCGCAATTGAATTTGACCACCATCAATAATTAATAAGTCTGGAAAATCAGCATTCTCCATTGCTGCTTGCATTCTACGCTTTACAACTTCCTTAACGGCAGCAAAATCATTGGGCTGATCTTGAAAACTGATTTTATATTTTCGATAATTTTGTTTGTCAGGCTTACCATCGTAAAAACTAACGATAGCTCCCACGATATCACTACCTTGCAAATTAGAAATATCTAAACACTCAATTCTTCGAGGAACTTGTTTCAACTTACAAAGCTTGGTTAATTCTTCTGCTAGATTTTGATACTCAACTTCAGAGTTAAATCTAAGTTCAAAATACTTCTGGGCATTTAGCATGGCTAAACTTACCAAGCGAAATTTCAAACCTTTTTGAGGTTCTGTGATTGGTACTTTATGACCTGTAATAATCTTTAAATGATTCTGGATAAAATCTGGGCTAAGTGGCAAAATATTGCAAACAACTTCTTCCGGAACATCTCGACCGGCAAGATAATATTGTTCAATAACTGACTGCATTAAATCTTCATCTGGCAAATCAACTAATTCAAAGGGATAATTATTGTTATAAGCGATACGACCACTCCGAACCTGCATAACCGCTACTACCGCCAAACTTTCTTCTCGGTAAAGTGCAAAGATATCGCGATTCTCCGTTCCTGAAGAAATATACTTTTGACCTTGTTTAAACTTCTTTAAGATTTCAATCCGATCCCGAGCAATCGCAGCATCTTCAAAAAATAAGTTTTGACTAGACTGCTCCATTTGTGTTTCTAACTGCTTTACAATTGGTTGGATTTGTCCGTTTAACAAGGAAGTGGCTTGTTTCACCCAATCGGAATATTGATCAGGATCTACTGCCAGACAACACGGCCCGGCACATCGTTTAATTTGATATTCCAAACAAGGTCGCTGACGATTATGAAAAACTGTATCAGTACAAGTTCTAAGTGGGATTGTCTGATGAATTAGTTCCGTTAACTCCCTAACTTCATAGCTATAGCTATATGGTCCAAAATACTTAGCACCATCATTTTCCACTCGGCGGACTAGCTCAACTCTAGGCCACTCAGCATTAGTATCAACTCGAATACTTAGGTAGTTTTTATCATCTTTAAGGCGAATATTATAACGAGGTTTATATTTATTAATTAAGTCTCGTTCTAAGATTAAAGACTGCTCTTCCGTTTCAGTCACTATCGTTTGGATTTGATAGACCCGTTGCATTAAAAACTTAATTTGATAGCGGTCATCACGACCAAAGAAATAACTACTTAAGCGAACTTTTAGATCTTTAGCCTTTCCAATGTAAACTACCTTAGCTTCCTGATCTTTCATCAAGTAAACCCCAGAGGAACGTGGTAAATTATTTAAGAAGGCGCGCTCACCAGCGTTAAATTGGTCAAAAAGCAACGTCACTGATTCGGACACAAACTACTCGGCAATTAATAAAAGTTCTTCTAGCTTAAAGATCAAATCTCGTACTTTTGCAGCTTCTTCAAATTCTTTCTTGGCTGCAAATTGAAACATCTTTTCTCTTTGTAGATTAATTAATTTTAAGATTTCTTTAGGATCTTTTGGTAACCCCTGATGTTCCAGATCAATTTCTGAAAGATCCACTAATGATTCAAAAATAGAGGCATCAACTGAGCGTTTAGCAGAAACTGGGGTAATATTATTTTCCAGATTATACTTCGCCTGAATTAATCTCCGCCGATTTGTCTCATCAATTGTTGCTTGAATTGAACCAGTCATTTTATCAGCGTAAAGAATTGCTCGGCCATTTAAGTTTCTAGCAGCTCGTCCAACTGTCTGAATTAGAGAACGTTCTGATCTTAAGAACCCCTCCTTATCAGCATCTAAAATTGCTACTAAGCTAACTTCCACCAAATCAAGCCCCTCGCGCAATAAATTAATCCCAATTAAAACATCAAACTCGCCTTTTCTAAGACCTCGAATAATCTCGACCCTTTCAATGGTCTTTACATCTGAATGTAAATAGCGACATTTAATATCAATCTCTCGAAAGTAAGTAGCCAAGTCTTCCGCCATTTTCTTGGTAAGTGTTGTTACTATTACTCGCTCTCCTCTTTCGATAGTTAAGCGAATCTCATGAGTCAGATCATCCACTTGATTTTTAGCAGGACGAATAGAAATTTCTGGATCTAACAAACCAGTTGGTCGGTTAATTTGCGCAAAGGTTTTGCCTTGGGATTTTTCTAATTCTCTATCGCCGGGGGTTGCTGAAACAAAAATTACTTGTTTGGCGCGATCCCAAAATTCATCACTATTAAGTGGGCGATTATCTAAAGCTGACGGTAAGCGAAAACCATACTCCACAAGATTTGTTTTCCGAGCACGATCGCCAGCAAACATTCCCCCAATTTGAGGAACAGTTACGTGTGACTCATCAATAATAACTAGAAAATCATCAGGGAAATAATCAATTAACGTAGTGGGTGATTCCCCCGCCTCTCGCCCAGCTAAATGTCGACTATAGTTTTCAACCCCCGGACAAAAACCTACCTCTTGGAATAATTCTAAATCATACAATGTTCTCTGCTTAATTCGTTCGGCCTCAAAGCCCTTGCCCCTAGCTCGAAAGACAGGTAACCAAGCATTTAGTTCCTCTTTAATGGAAACAATTGCCTTCTTCACACTCTCTTGGCTACTTAAAAAGTGGCTAAGTGGATAAACGGCAACTTTTTTTACTTTTTTTAGAAACTTACTAGTAAGTGGATCAATAAAATTAAGACTTTCTACTTCATCGCCAAATAATTCGATACGAATCGCTAAGGAATCTTGATCCCCAGGGAAAACATCAATCACATCACCGCGAACTCGAAACGTTCCCCGCTTAAATTCCAAATCACTACGCTGGTACTGCATGTAAACTAACTGCTGAATAATTTGTTCCCGATCCACCGTGTCACCATCTTCGACATAGAGCATCAAGTTAAAATATTCCTCTGGAGCACCAAGTCCATAAATACAACTAACACTAGCAACAATGATTGTATCTCGTGATTCTAGAATTGCTCGCGTAGCGGCATGTCTTAACTTATCAATCTCCTGATTAATTGAAGAATCCTTTTCAATGTAAGTGTCTGATATCGGCAGATAAGCTTCGGGCTGGTAGTAATCATAATAACTCACAAAATAGTGCACATTGTTATTAGGAAAAAATTCACGAAACTCATTGTAGAGTTGCGCTGCTAAAGTTTTATTGGGCGCAATAATTAATGCTGGGCGATTAACCTCTTCAATCACTTTGGCGATAGTATAAGTCTTACCTGAACCAGTAATTCCAAGTAGTGTTTGATAAGTGTTTTTAGCATTTACGCTTTCAATCAAACCAGCAATAGCAGTTGGTTGATCACCTCTCGGCTCAAAGGTCGATTCCAGTTTAAATTTTCCAGGAGAAGGAGTGAATTCACGTTTAGCCATGAGTTATAGAATGTCTAACGACTAATGATAAAAATAATTTAACCCAGGATAACATTAATTTCTTGTTCGATAAATCTCTTCCAATCGATCAATCTAAATTCATTATTTACGATCCTTTCATTTTGCTCATTAACCAGGACAAAACAAGGCACCGTTGGATGTTCCTCTTTGAATGACTTTAGTCCAGTTAAATCCGCAGCACCAATCTTTTTCCTACTTTTAATTTCAATTGCACAAAGAATTTTAGCTCCTCTCGCAATCAACAAATCAACTTCTGCTCCATGATTCGTTCTCCAGAAATAAAATTGCAAATCAAGCCTTTGATAATCACAATAAGCAATAATTTGATTGATGACTAATTGTTCAAATCGACGTCCTTTAACAATTGGATCAAGTTCTGAATTTAATTGATGGGTTAAAGCATTTGTGACTCCACAATCAAAAAAATAATAACGTGGATGACTGATTAACTGTTTTCTTACACTTCGCGACCAACCAGATAGTTTATTAACGAGAAAAGTATCTTCTAAAATTTGAAAATATCCTTTCACAGTATTGGAAGTAACTGCACATTCTCTGGCGATACTGCTAAAATTAGTAATCTCTCCATCATTTGCTGCTACTATATCAAGGAAAGATCCAAATGATCCAATATCTCTCACCAAGCCTTCTTGTTGAATTTCTTCTTTTAAGTATGTACTAACGTATGCTCTTAAAAATTCCACAGAATCTTCTTGATCGTTTTCGTAAAGTGTTGGGAGTGTTCCCACTTTTAGTGCCCGATCTAAATTAAAATCCTCTCCTAATTCTTGAAATGTAAGTGGATAAAGTTGGTATGTGTACGCTCGTCCCGCCAATAAGTTAGCGCCACTACGTTTTAATTTTCGGGCACTCGATCCAGTTAAAATAAATCTAGCTTTTTTTGATTCAATTAATTCATGTACTTCATCCAGCAAACTAGGAACTTTTTGAATTTCATCAATTACAAAAATGGCCTTAGGATACTTTTTAAGATGCAGTAAGATCTCCTCTCTAAATCTCGAGGGATCTTTAGCGTAAGCAATAAAGTTTTTATGTGGCAGAAGATCAATATAAAAATCATCCTTCTTTAAAAGGGACTTTACTAAGGTACTTTTACCAGTTTGCCGAGGTCCAAAGAGAAAATAACTCTTTTTTTTTGTTGGAATAATTAATCTTTGATAAGTCACTTCAAAAATATACGGTATATATGAAGCCTTGTAAAGACTTTTAAATATTTTCTAAATTTTAATTTAAGTAACATAATCTGCTTACCCAAACGATAACTAACTGATACCACTGATTATTTTCTAAAAAGCCGTACTATTCTTTGAGTTATTGCCCCAAATTAACTTACTAACTGAACCAATCACTAAATATAGCGAATTTTTTAAGAACTCTTGGATCGCAGGGGAGATAGACTAAAGAATCGTTCGTTCCTTAATTCTTTTCTTAGCTAATTGAATGGCAGTCTCTTCCGGAAATTGTGATAGTTTTTCCGCGTTATCAAGAATCTTAACCAGAGTATGAGGAATCTGCATAATTTTATTGTGCACCCACTCACGTTTCCAACCACCTTGATTTAGTTCTGCACCAACAGAGATTACACCACCAGCATTTACAACAAAATCTGGACAATAAATAATTCCACGACCTGTGATTTCCGACCACATGGAAGAATCACTGATTTGGTTATTAGCTGCTCCTAAAATAACCTTACAAGTTAAACTCTTAATTGTTTTTTTATTAATTGTCTGACCAATGGCACAAGGAGCAAAGACGTCACATTCAACTTTATGAATCTCATTTAAGGCGACAAGCTTAGCACCTAATTCGTTCTTAGCTTGATCTAAATTTGCTTGGTTAACATCAGTGACTATTAATTTGGCCCCATGATCTTTTAACTGCTGGGCAAGTCCGTAACCAACTTTTCCAATTCCTTCAATTGCTACCGTAATTTCAGAAACTTTCTTATTTAACTTCTGTTCAACAACTGTTTTTAAACTTTCGAAAACGCCCTTAGCTGTCCAAGGAGAAGGATCTCCACTTCCACCAGCCTCTTCCGCAAAACCAACGCAGTAGTTACTAACTTGTTTAATAGTTTGAATATCAGAGACGCGGGTTCCCATATCTTCAGCGGTATAATAAGTTCCACTGAGTGTATTTAAGTATTTTCCAAACTGCGTAAATAACTCATCGCGTCCTTCATCCAAATGAGAATCAGCAATTATACAGGCTTTTCCACCACCAAGATTAAGTCCGGCAATAGAATTCTTATAAGACATCCCTTCAGAAAGTCTGGTAACATCCTCTAGTGCTTCTTCCTCACTGCTGTAATTTTTAATTCGACAGCCACCTAAGCTTGGGCCTAAGACAGTACTATGAATGGCAACGATAGCTTTTAGTTTTGTTACCGGGCAATAAAAGAATACGACTGATTCATGCTCTCTTGCCTGAGCCCTAGAGAATACGCCACTATAATTGAACATTTTATTTACTGATTAATTAGTTTGATCAGGAGTTGTTTCGCGTACTGCTTGAGTATACTTAACTTTATCCTTAGGCTCTTTAATGTCGGCAGATGGCAGAGGCAGTTTTTGACAGGCAGAGAAAGTTAAGGCCAAAACTAAGAATAAATAGACTAGGGTTTTCATGGTATTTATGGATAAATAAGCCCTTAGATTATAGCATCGCTTGAAATTAGGTGCAATTCTAAGTAGAAATCAAATCAGACCTGCTTTTTCGCAAGCATCACGGAAGACAAAGTCTACAAATCTAGCCCGCTCTTCGCGTTTTTTTCTTTTTTCTTCAAGATAGGCAGGAAGGTTATCTAATACTTCAAGGACATCCCACATCCTAGAGTCCTCAAATTCAAATCCCAATTCTCTTAAACGCTTTACTTGACTCATAATTCTTGAAATAAATTATATTTGATTTGATCAAAGACTATTTCTTTTCCATTAGGCTTAGCTGCAATGATTATAGCAGAATTATTAGTATTATTAAATAACCACCAATTATCAACTAGCTTCTGGTAAATGGAACGGAAATTATTAAGAGATCTTGGAAAGCGACGCAGAATAGTATCACCTGGTATATTATGCCCTCCCTCTTTAACACGATTAGCTACTCTTTGAATTGCTAAATCAACTGATTCCACAAAAATAAAATAGATTTCTATATGATACCCCAATGTTCGTGCATCTTTAATCAATTTAATCCAAATCTTCCCAGAAAGAGTGGTTTCAAAAGCAATATCTTGTTTTGCATCCAATAAATTACGAATAACTTTGATTAGAACACGCCCTGATTCTATTTCTGACTTAACTGAATTCCCTAAACCATTAGCAATTGTATCTGCATTTAAAAATGTTTTAATTTGACCATTTTTTTTCAAAACATCTGCCAAGGTAGATTTTCCACTACCATTTGGTCCTGCAAGAATAATTAATTTAGGAGGTGTCATTATTTAATTAGAATATAACTTTGAGGGAAGTGGCTCAAGGGGGAAGTTTGTTAGGTGTAAAAAAGTTATGTTTGAAAACTAAGTCCGCAGTCGCCTGAGGTTATTGAGAAATTTTGGAGCTTTATCGGGACATTCCGTCTTCGCCAGAAGTTATCAGGAAGAAGGAAATAATTAGAGGGCTTCGACGTGACACTTATTTTTACTTATTAGCCTATGGCTAATAAGTAAAAATAAGTGGTTGCGGAGGCAGGATTTGAACCTGCGGCCTCCGGGTTATGAGCCCGACGAGCTACCAGACTGCTCTACCCCGCGCAAATATTGTAGATCATTCAAGAGTTTATAGCAAGTTTCATCAAAAATAACCGTGATTTTCGAAACTTCTGGGCAATTTAAATCGTGGTATAGCTAAGCTTAAATACCAAAAATAACATTCATTAGGAACTCATTTAAAAGCATCAAGCCTATATTAGTGCCAGCAAAATGGGTAATTTATTAGCTATGATTGAAGCTCAAACGTTTCACTGTTACAATGATCAGACTTTATGAAGATAATTCCTTAGTGCCAGATTTAAATTTTGAACAAAAATGGACCAACACTCCAAGTAGACTAATTATCTTACGTTCTAACGACCGTGAAGTTCAAATACTAGCGATTGCCGTCTCCGCCCTCTTCCATATAGTTTTATTTTTTATAGTCTACCTTAACTTTACTGGTCTTTTTTCCAAAGAGACAGAAAGCCTAACCGAGAAAGTTTTAGAGGTAGAGCTTTTACCAGAGCTATTTAGTAAGAAAAAACAAATTGTCAGTGAATCCGAAAAAGTTAATCAGATTAAATCAGAACAAGCATTTAAAGAAGCAGAACAAAATAATTCTATTCTAGAAGAATCAGTTAAGCGTGGAGATGGCGGGAAACCAATTGCTAAAACAATCACAAAACCAGTAACGATCCAAAAAGACCCTTCGCCAAAAACTACTCCAAAAGAAAAGCCTGCTAAACAAGTGGTAGAGAAAACTAAACCGAAAACAAATGAGCCAGGCAATAAAATAGTTCCAGAAATTAAATTAGAAAAAACTACATCTGCCTCTGATGCCTCTGAAGAAAAGATTGACCTACAAACTAAAACTCAGAATAATTTAAATTCCGCCCTAGCTGGGAATCTTTTTGCCGGACAAGGGGGGAGTCCTGATTTATTACCAAATGTTCGCGAAGGAGAAATCACTTTACTAAACACTAAAGCTTCTAAGTATGCTGTTTTTGTTAGGCGTGTTGCCCTACAAGTTTTTAACGAACTAAAAAATCGTGCTTGGAAACAATTAAATTTTGAAGAAATTCAAAGTATTATTGGGAATGCTACCGTCATTGCCAAGCTTGATCCAAAAGGTAATTTACTAAGCGCTCAACTAATATCTAATTCGGGATCAAAGATTTTTAATGATCTAATCTATCTTGCGGTCAAAGATAAAGCCCGCGATCCACATCCACCAGAGTCGGCTTTAGTTGATGGTCAATTTCATTTTGTATTTCAAACCAAGATGACATCAGCAATGTCACCTGGTCGAAATGGTGGATACTCTGAAAGACGCTGGTTGGTGCTTAGTGTTGGGTTGGAATAATCAATAGATTAGCTATAATACTAAAAAATATTTAAAAATATAATTAGAATTCAGGCTTTAATTTCTTCAACTCATTCATAGCATTTTCGGCGCCATCTTTAGCCATCTTTGTTGGGCTAAAACTAATTGGCTGCGCAGTGATTTGTCCATTCACAGCTTTATCTAAATCTGCACCATTTGATGATTTTGATAAAGTCTGACCTGCACCTGCTAAAGCAACCAACCCCTTCCCTGGATCTTTAGTAGCTATAGCTTCCCCTCCTAACAAGCCAGCAGTTTGAGTTACAGCACCTTGCAACCGCTGATGATTACCTTTTAGATCTAAGGTACTACCAGTATTGGCCTGATAATTAGTTGAAGCATAAGAAACTGCAGGTGATAATGCGCTAACTTGCCCACCCAATTCAGACATAAATCCATTACTTGGATAGCTAAAGGCTTTATCATAACTAGAACCTAACATTCCTCCAGCACCAATTAACTCTAAGTCTTTTGGTTTATCTTTTGGATCAAATGCTCCAGCAACAACTCCACGAGCCGCCATCATGCCCGACATGTGATTACTAAACTTAGCTCCTTGACTATAACTCTGTTCCCGCATGCCAAAGTTAGCTTGTTGAGTAAGTCGTCCACCCATTTCATTGGAAGCACGAGCTTGTTGTCCCATGACAAGTTGTCCCATCGAAGATTGAATATTGGCATCCCTGGAAGCTTGCTTAGAATCAAGAACTCCTGTCTGTCGATCTTTTTCCCAGTCTGCTCTTTGAGCTGCAACATCCGCTGACTCAATTCCAAGTTTTCCTTGTTGATTCTGAACGGCGGCACGATAAAGTGCAGGAGCACCTTTTTTGGTCAAATCAGCTGCCTTACCACCAAGACCTTTCATGGTCTCTACCATAGAAGGATCTCCAGGTGCCCCCGCTCCGCTTGTTCCAGGGGCACTCTGTGATGAATTTGGCGAAGCTGAACCAGGAGCTGCTGGGGCTGTTTTTGCTAACTGTGTTACTTCATCAAAAGCCATAGCTGCTTTCATTGAACCCATTACAGATTCCGCTCCCGCTTTACTCTTATCAAACTGGGCAATCTTAGCCGCGTTTCCAATTTCTCCAAATTGTTTCCCATCAGGAATACTTTGACTACCTTGATCAAATAAACTGCTTCGTGTCCCCAGTGCAGAACTCCGCATTTCTAAGCCCATCGCACTATTCTTAGATTGTAAAGCTCTTAAAGCTAAGCCTTCCTGACGAGCACCTTTCGCATTAAATGTCTGCTCTGCAGCCATGTTGTTCATTGTACCATGACGAGTCTCTTCGGCAATGGCACCTGACCTAGCAGCCGATCCACCCTCAGATGAAACCCCACCAATCCCTTCTTTAACCATGTTGGACATACCAGATTTAGCACCTAGTAATAATTGTCCAGTTACTGCCGGCACTGCGAAATAAAGAGCTGACATTAAGTAAATGTAATAGGCATTTACAAGATCATGGTTTAGAGAACGAGAAAGAATTAATCCGCGATCAAATAAATCTAAAGCAGTACCTTCTGTTAAACGTAGACCTTGAAGAATAGAAGTAGCCTTTCCATCAGGACCAAAAACAAAATCTACAGAGTTAGTAGTGTTTACATCATTTGGAAAATCTAACTTTAAAATACTATAGTTTAAAGAAGCTACGTTATTAGAGTTACCAAGATTTGCCCAAATAGATTTTTCAATATTTTGAATCACAGCAAAGCCTGCATCCCAACTCTTGGCCCAAACATAAAAACTAGACCAAGTAATCATCCACTTCCACCAACCAGGAACTAGTACCATGACACAGGCGAGTGGGTAACCAATCGAAAGAAGATAAAGAATCATCCCTTGAACGTGTGGTAACATTTTTGCCCAAGTATAAACCTCGGCAAACTTATTTTTAGAGTTAGTTGTTCTACTAAACTCTTCCGCGTAATTGGCACTTCGATCTGATGGTAATAAATTTTGATCAGCAAGTTGTGGTGCCAGTGCAAACTCATTGCGAATCATATAAGCCATAATCATATGCAACATGAATTGCTGTCTTTGCGAAGCTGTGGCAATTGGCTCTTCAGTACCATCAGACTTTAAAAATTCCCAATCATAGGTAAATACAAAATCCATCACATCAGTTTTTATAACTTCATTCTTCACAGAATCAGCAGCCACAGGTAGGTCTAAAGAAGTTCGTAAATTAATGTAATGCAATGCTGATTCCCATCGAATCCCAGTCATCAACATCCATAGCCAATCATCACAGGTAATAGTTGTCGCTTGAAATTGCACATCGGCAGAACTTGGCGCTGTGTTGTTATCGCTAAAAGCAAATTGTTGAAAACCTGGGTTGGCTAAATCATTAGTCTTCTTATTGAGTAATTGCTTATAGGCATAAGGAGTTGGAATTCTAATCTTATTTAACTCGCACAGTAACTTATCTTTATCATTACCAGAACTACAATCAGTAGAAATGCTTGTACCAGAATTGGTAATTGTGTCAGGAGTTCCAGTAAATAAAGTTTTAGGTAAATTAAGTCCATTGGAACTTGAAGCTTTAATAAAAGCCCCCTTATTTAAGTATTCACTCATTTTATCACCGCACTCACTGGACATATACTGAACCAGTAATTCTCGGAGCTCATTATTGGTAATCTTAGCACCAGTAATATTTTCCATTAACTCCCACTTCTCAGTGCTTAATAGTGGCCAGTTTGTGGTTTGTGTTGGTGCAGAGTTCTGGTGACGATCTTTAGGTAACTCCCCTCTAATCCCCATTAATCCCACAACGTTCTGTATTACCTCGCTAGAAACTTCATCGATTTTGGTAAAAAACCAAGGAACATAAATAGCATAACTTGCTCCTGTTTTTTGATAGTCAGGAGTAATCGCTCCAGAAGCAGTACTACTAATAATTGGGTTATTAAGTCCCGTGTAGGCAAGTTCCCAAACTACTCTTTGATCCTGCCTCTCTCCCCCAATCTCCCAAGCAACACCGTGACGCTCGACAATGTTAAAGAGCAAGAAATACATAATTCCTGGGCCGGCTGCAAACCAACCGTACATCTTAGGTGGCTGACCAAGAGCCATCATAATAACTGCTATGAAAAAACTTAGCATGAAGATAAAAGCACCGATTGTTTTAAGGTAGGAAGCATCGCCACCCATTGGACTACTGTTTGCAGTTCCCAACTGATCTAATCCACCAAATTTTTGAAGCAATGCACCAAGAGTCCAATAACCCATCGTGGCATAAGAAGCAGTAATAGGATTTGTAGCAGAAGAACAATATTGTCCCCAGGCAAGGTGGCCGTCCGCATCTGGCGTACAGCGAGTTGTAATTACAGGTTGGGCATAGGCAGATCCAGCTACCCCAAAAACAATTACTAATAGAAAAAACCCTGTTAAAATCCTTTTAATCATTATTCCTGCTATCTTTTTACATACTCCGGTTCTTTATAATTCTTAACTCTTTCGTTCACTGCTTCATGCATTGCCAGAATACTTTTAGCAATATTTAACTGCGTAGCTTGTAGATCTGATAATTTACCTTCAGTACTTTCATTTAATTGACTTAACAAGACTTGTAGTGCTTCGCGCTGATCTTCATTAAAGGTTCCAATTGCAGTATTCACCAGTCCCGCATAATTATAAATAATTCCTAGAGCATGATAATAGGCAATATTAGTTACAAAGATAAAGTAATAATTAGAATAACTAAAAGCATCTCGTTGTGCGTCAGTTAACTCTCCTGTTGGGCTTCCATAAATCTTCCAAAATTCCGAATATGGCTTAGGACTTTTAAATGCCTCACAGGATAACTCTTTAGTAAAAGTTCGATAAAGTTTTAAGAATGACTGGGCCGCAAACTCAGTAAATTTAACATCAGGGATTGAAAGTAGATTATATTTAGCAGCAAGTGCCTCTTGATTATTAAAATATGTATCACTTCCCTCTTTTAACTTATCGGGAGTAGAGTTAGCTTCCCCTGTGCAAATTTTTTCTAAAACCTCCGATAAGGCTTTCCACTTAGCAGTTGCTAACTCACAAGTTAAAGTAGTAACTGCTTTTTGGCCTTCAGCCTTACAGTCATCAACCGTAGATCCTGTAGGCTCCACTCGTTTCGTAGTCCACTCTACCTCAGTTTCAGCATTACCAGTCCGTTCAACTGTTACATCCCCAAAATACTTTTTATATTCCTCCTTAAAGTCATTTAATTTATCCTGAGGAAAAGTAGTAATTAGAGAATTGGCACAAAAGGTCACATCAACAAGGGAAATCTTTTTCTTGCCTGTAAAATTACAATCTTGGGCATACAAGATATTTGTAAAAAGTATTAATATTGCTAAGAAAAAGCTTTTTTCTAAAACCTTTAGATTCATGACTAATTGTTTACAAATAAATTGTTCATACCAGCAGCATCTCCATCCGCACGTCGCTTAGGCGTCTCTTCTTGCTTGGAATCTTCTGCGTCTTTACTCGATAAACAAGAATCAACAATTAATCCAACATCATGAGATTTATTAGCAGTAGCTTTATCAGTAATACACTTACTTAATTCAGCAAGTAATTGTTTTGCTGGTTGAGAACCAGAATTCTTAGCAACTTCGGCAACAAGTTGATAAGTGCTCATGGATCGCTCCATTTGTTGATTACTAAATTCATTGGCCGCTTGTAGCCCTGCTAAAACTGCCGGCTCTGTCATGGCCACACCAGTCATATAAAGTGTCACTTGTCCTTTAAGACCCAAGTTTAATAAATCAACACTTCCTTTATGACTCATAGAATCTACATAACCCTGATACGATCCAACTCGTAAATTCTTATTTTTAATTGGGGCAGGTGCAGCGCCAGCTCCATCGCCACCATCGCTCGGAACTCGAGGCACAAGCACAGGGGGAAGAAAGTTATCTCCAATCGCAGTATTTGTCGGCCCCAATGATTCATTTGCTTTATACATTAATGGGGTACTATCCTCTGCTTGAACGATACCCTGACTGCAAATCATTAAGCCTGCAATTAAAACTAGCAATCCCTTTCTCATTTGCCTCTCACAATTTTAAACATTTCATCCAAGTAATTAGCGCTAACAACATCATTTATTTGATAAAACTTCCCAGAGCTAGAATCGACAACCATAATTGTTGGCGCACTAGTAATATTTAATTTCTGAGCTAACTCTTTAGATGCCAAAGTCGTGAACTTCGCTCCGGTTCTTTTCTGGAAATTAGCTAACGCCCCGTCCGATACGTCATCTAATGAGAATCCTAGGATATTTAACTCGTCACTATCATCTAACTTAGCAAACACTGTTTGTAATGCGGTAGCTAAGTCAATTGATTTTTGATCGGTTGTCTTAAAAAAGAAGTAAACATCTACCTGACCAGTTGGAAGATAAGGAACCTTACCAGTAAGTTCTGATCTAGCTTGAGCTCGCTCGGCTTGTGCAATATCTCTTTTCTCTTCCGGGGATCCAGAGAATAAATCATTATCTTTGCGCTTAGCTTTTTTTAGTAACTCTTGAGCATCAACTGCCAAGCGACCCACTTGGTTTTCAACTTTAGGCTGCTCGTCAATAAACTGCATTAAGTCAGGATTATTATTAATTTCTGACTTAACCCAACCATCGGCTGGAATTGCTCCCGTTTTATACATGGCTAAACCATGAATGGAGGCAGCATCTTTGTTGATCTTCTCTAGTGCTTCAATATAGTTTTGGTACTGAACAGCATATTCAAAAGCTAATTTCTTATCCCCGACCTTCAAAGCTTCAATCATTGCTTGGAAAGGTTTTGGAGCATCTTTAATCGCCTTTACTTCGTGAGGTAGTTTTGGATCGCCATACTCGGCAATAATTTTTTCTTGAGGAGTTTCAGGTTGTTTAGGAGTAGAATCGGCTTTTTCAGCATTGGGAAGAAGATCACTTGGTTCTTCTTTATAATAGGCTTTCTCAATTTTTAGCTGTTTACCAAAAATATTTCGAACATCTCTTTCCTGCCCAGGGAAAAAAGATTGTGAGTCAGCCTGGCAATTAAGACTTGCTATAGCTACTTGAGTAACTACTAAACAAAGTCCTAAATATTTAAATTTACTAAACATTTTTCTAATACCCACTTCCCAAAAACTGCCTCTACATATTTCATATCGTACTAAAACATTGAAATGCTTCAGCTAAATCACGATATTTTCTTTAAAATCGATCAAATAGTTAATGGCAATTACGGCTCTAAAATTTTATTATAACTATCAAAAATAGCTTTATACTGATCCACAATGGCATTATCAGCTAATGGATTATCACTACTAGCACCCTTTTTCTTAGTGCTAAGCGAAGATTGTAACTTTTTCTCAGTTCTTTTTGGCATAGTTTTAGCCAATTCTAAGTCAACAATCGGACTCTTCCACTCATTAGTCTCTTCACAGGTCTCAACAACTAAGTCATCAACATTCTTTAAAGGCGAAATATACTTATTCCCCCCATTTCCACAGTAAACTGAAGATGCCACCAGCTCGCAGTCCTCCCCTTGCTTAGTGCTATAAACACCATTTTTACAGTTCCAAACCTCAGCATCAGCCAAAGATGTTATAATTAATAATAACAATAAGTTAACTCGCACCATAGAAAGACTATCGGCTAACAAAGCAAACTTAATTAGAAATTTTCGCAGCTTAAAACAATTAATTTATCAAGCTCACGATAAACTAGAATTAGTATTCAAAAAATTTTGACATATATATGTTTAATATATATGCTTAAACATATGAAAAGAACTTCCCTCATGTTAGATGATAATTTACTAGAAGAAATCCGAGCTCTGGCTCAACAAGAAGGGCGAACCTTAAAAGATCAAATTCAATTAATACTAAGAGAAGGAATTAGAAATATGCCTAGTGCCGAGAAAAAAAATTTTAAACTTAAACTCCCAAGAACAATGGGAAAATTAATTTCAGAAGTTGATATAAGTAATCGAGATCAATTATTTAATATCTTTGATCAGAAATCTAAATGATTGCAGTTGATACAAATATTTTGGTATATGCGACTCGCCAGGAATTTCCTCAGCATCAGATTGCCTATGAACTTTTAGTGGACCTAGCTGAGGGCAACAGTCTTTGGGCAATCACCTGGCCTTCAATTTATGAATTCAGTCGAGTACTAACTCATCATAATTTGGTGAATCCTCCCGCCAGTACCAATGAAATATTTTTAATAATTGAAAGCTTACTTAAATCCCCAAGCCTTAGAGTCTTATCACATGGCACTAATCATCAACAAACAATGCTAGCAGAAACTAAAAATACATTCGCTAAGGGAAATTTTTTCTTTGACTTACAAATCGCCTCGATTCTTAAGGAGCATGGAGTAAAAGAAATTATTACAGCTGACAGTGATTTTTTAAAATTCTCTTGGTTAAAAGTCACGAATCCGTTTCTCTAGCAAAATCTTTAATAGCAAAACCTTCCCTCTTAACAATTCATTGCTTAGGCCTACCCTAATAACTCTTCAAAAGTTCTTAAAAATACTTTTTAGCACAACTTACTCATAATTTTCTCGATTATCTCCCATCCATAATCGCTACTTATTCTTAGAAGATAAGATCAGCGACTTGAAATCTAAATGTAACTGAGTTACAATATGAACAAGAATCATAAGACAACAAACCTCTTAATGAAAGTTAAGTTTTGTATTCAACACGGGCTTTATCTTGACACTAGACACGCTTCAGATCGACAGTCGTCAGAAAGACAAATTAATAGATTTGAATATTTTGTTGATTATTACAGCAATTGATTTGGACCTAGAACATGCTAATAAAAACTAAGAAACATCACATCGATCATGGGTTAGGGTTTCCAATTAAACTTTTAAATGTGCCAATGTGCAAAATGAGAGGAGAATGGACACCTGCTATTAATTATAACTTGCTTAGTAAATTAGTGCTTCATCAACTCTGCTGTCTGGAAAGCAAGCTAAGTGGCAATCACGTCAGATTTATCAGATTATATTTTGAAATGACCCTACAGCAATTTGCTGAGCGTTTTGGAATTACTCACCCTGGCGTTATTAAATGGGAAAATATGAGGGGCGAACCAACTGGCATGACTTGGGCAATTGAAAAAGATGTGAGATTATTTATTCTTTGTCGGCTCTCTAAGAAATCAAAAGAGTTAGTGAGTCTTTACCGAACCCTTGAAAAAGTAATTAACAAAACTGACTCTATTTATTTAGAAATAGATCTTCGAAAACTGGCGGCATAAAACTACTGCGAACAACTACAAACCAAATTCCGATCTCCATAAGCCGCATCAATCCGCGCAACAGTTGGCCAGAATTTATAGCTCTTCACAAAACTGGTTGGATAAGCTGCTAGTTCACGAGAGTAAGGATGCTCCCAAACGTTAGCACAAACTTCCAGCGCTATGTGAGGCGCTGACTTTAAAGGATTATCAGCACGATCTAATTCCCCTGATTTAATATCAGAAATTTCTTTAGAAATTCCAATCATTGCTTCGCAAAAGCGATTAATTTCCGATAGGCTTTCAGACTCAGTTGGTTCCACCATAATCGTTCCCGGAACTGGCCAAGAGACTGTAGGAGCATGAAAACCATAGTCCATTAATCGCTTAGCAATGTCTTCCACTTCCACACCAACTTCTTTAAATGATCGACAATCTAAAATACACTCATGCGCTACTAATTTATTTTTACCACGATAGAGAACTGGATAAAAACTAGCTAACTTATGTGCCATATAATTAGCACTAAGAATTGCCACCTGAGATGCTTTAACTAAACCTTCAGCTCCCATCATGGCGATATAAGCAAGAGAGATGGAAAGAATTGAGGCACTGCCATAAGGCGCAGCCGAAACTGGCCCAAAGCCATCATTACTAAATGCAAGTGGATGTGATGGTAAATAATTTCGCAAATGTTCTTTAGCGGCAATTGGCCCCACTCCCGGCCCGCCACCACCATGTGGAATACAAAATGTTTTATGCAAATTAATGTGCATGACATCAGCTCCAATTTCTGCTGGATAAGAAAGTCCCACTAGCGCATTAAAATTAGCACCATCTAAATATACTTGCCCGCCATGCTTATGAATTAATTCACAGATAATCTTAATGTCTTCTTCAAATACTCCATGAGTGGAAGGATAAGTAACCATTAAGGCAGCTAAATTACTTTGATGTAATTTAGCCTTTACTTCCAGGTCTACTAAATCAACATTTCCATCATTGTCGCACTCCACTACAATAACTTTTAAACCAGCGATCACGGCACTGGCAGGGTTTGTTCCATGCGCCGACTTAGGAATTAAGCAGATATCTCGATGAGCTTCTCCCTTAGCATTTAGGAAAGCTTTAATCGCAATTAATCCAGCGAACTCCCCTTGAGAACCAGCATTAGGTTGTAAGGAAACACAATCAAAACCAGTAATTTCCTCCAAAGACTTCTCTAGAGTTTTAATTAACTCCAAGTAACCAATAGTTTGAGAATCAGGTGCAAACGGGTGAATCTTAGAAAATTCTGGCATAGTAACTGGCAACATTTCAGCAGTAGCATTTAATTTCATGGTGCAAGACCCAAGTGGGATCATTGCTGTTGCTAAAGATAAATCCTTTGTCTCTAATCTTTTGGCGTAACGCAAAAATTCAGTTTCAGTATGATAGGCATTAAAGACAGATTCTTTTAAATACTGATCACTTCTGCTTAAGGAAAAACCAAGTTGCTCGTTGGCAAAAATTGATTCAATTTCTTTTAGTGATATTTCCTTTTTAATTAGAACTTTAATTAATTCTTGAAGATCTTCGGCCGAAGTTGTTTCATCAAGTGCAATAATAATGGAACCCTTTTTCCAAAGACCTAAATTGATATTTAATGCTGCTGCCCTAGCAAGCATCTCCGGATTGGCATCAATTTCAATCGTATCAAAAAATTCTTTTTGCTTAATGGCAATTCCATTTTGCCCTAAAACTTGTGCTAATGTTTTTGTTAAGCGATGTACCCGCGAGGCAATTGCTTTTAAGCCAGCTGGACCATGATAAGTTGCGTACATAACTGACATAATTGCCAGTAGTACTTGCGCCGTACAAATATTACTAGTCGCCTTATCCCTACGAATATGTTGCTCACGAGTTTGTAAAGATAATCTAAGTGCCGGATTACCTAAGCGATCCTTAGAAACACCAATTAATCTTCCAGGAATTAATCTTTGAAACTCGGTCTTACAAGCAATAAAACCTGCGTGCGGGCCACCAAACCCCATTGGCACACCAAAGCGTTGTGCTGAACCAACAGCGATATCCGCTCCTAATTTTCCAGGAGACTCTAATAAACAAAGCGCTAACAGATCTGTACCAACGGTAATAAAACATCCGGCATTCTTTGCCGTGGTAATAAATTTACGATAATCAACAACCCCACCATGACTAGCAGGGTACTGTAAGTAACAACCAAAGACTTCTTGAAACTCAGAAAACATTTGATAATCGGCAACTTCTAATTCAATTCCTAGACTCGTAGCTCTAGTTTGAATTACAGCCAGCGTTTGTGGAAAAACATTTTGATCAACAAAATACTTACGAACGTTAGGATTATTTTTCCCATAAAGATTATAGGACATATACATAGCCTCAGCCGCGGCAGTGCCCTCATCTAGAAGTGAAGCATTAGAAATCTCTAAGCCTGTTAAACTCATAATCATTGTTTGAAAATTTAACAATGCTTCTAAGCGACCCTGAGAAATCTCTGGCTGATAGGGAGTATACTGTGTATACCAACTTGGATTTTCTAAAATGTTTCTCTGAATTACTGCAGGAATAACTGTATCATAATACCCGCAACCAATATAACTTTTGCCAATAATGTTTTTCTTAGCAAGTGATTGAAAGTATGCCAAACATTCAGCTTCCGACAGAGGCTCGGAAAAAGTACTAAGCTTTAAATCTTTGGAAACTCGAATCTGATTAGGGATAACTTTAGTAATAAAATCATTTAAGGTTTGATACCCAAGTTCTTTTAGTAGAACATTAATCTCAGAATCACTAAGACCAAGATGTCGATTTGCAAAGATATCCGTTGTCTTAGTTGATGATTGTTGTTCAATTCCCATAATTATTATTGGCTAAATATCTAAATTAAAGTTTTCTCTATCCTCACACTAGTGAGCTTAAGCATGTGTAAGTTTGGCGTATTCTTCAGCTGACATAAGTTTAGCAACTTCTACTTCCGAAATATTTTCCAACTCAAAAATCCAAGCAGCGCTATGGGGATCTGAATTTAGTAAATTAGGCTGGTCGTTTAATTCTTGATTAACGCTAACAACTTTCCCAGAAATAGGCGCGTAGACATCAGAAGCCGCCTTTGTAGATTCCACAACACAGGCGGGACTCCCAGCATGCAGTTCCTTGCCAATAGCAGGAAGTTCCACATAAACAACCTCACCTAATTCCGACTGAGCAAAATAGGTAATCCCAATTCTAGCTACGCCATTTTCCAGCAACACCCACTCATGATCTTTAGTATACTTATAATTTGTTGGATAATTCATAATATCTACTCCAAAACTAAATCTACACATTCTAAATTAAGCGCATGGGCAACTTCCAAGTTACAGATTTGCCCACCATAAGTATTCACAGCTTTCATTAATTCAGGCGTAGCTTTTAAGGCTTCCGTTAAACCTAAATCAGCAATCTTCTGAACATAAGGAAGTGTTACTTTTGTTAAAGCCTTAGTTGAAGTTCGCGCAACTTGCGATGGCATATTTGGAACGCCATAATGAATCACTCCAGCTTCAACATAAGTTGGATGCTCCAAGCTAGTTGTCTTAATTGTTTCCGCAGCTCCACCTTGGTCAATAGAAATATCAATCAGGACTGAACCTTCTTGCATTAACCCTACCTGCTCTTTAGTTAATACTCGTGGAGCTTTTGCTCCAGGAATTAGCACAGCTAAGATCATCACATCAGTTTCGGGACATAACTTAGAAATATTTTCTGGAGTAGATTGGTAAGTCTTTAAGCGATCTCCATAACGACTAGCTAAATCAGCTAAGCGTGCTTCATTAATATCTAAGACATGAACCCTAGCTCCCATCCCATAGGCTACTTCAACCGCAGCCTGACCCGCAATTCCAGCACCAATCACGGTTACTTCCCCAGGAGAAACTGTATTTGTTCCCCCTAGCAGGACTCCCCGCCCACCTTTTTGTGTCAAAATTAAATGCGCTCCAAGTTGCACCGCAAGTTTTCCAGCAACCTCGCTCATTGGCTCCAAAAGCGGTAGTCGCCCATCAGGCATTTGAACTAATTCATAACTAATTCCTGTCATCCCTGACTTAACTAGTTCCTTGGCAACTTCTGGTAATCCAGCCAAATGTAGATAATCAAAAATTACTAAATCTTTGCGAAAATATTGATATTCTTCCGGAGCTGGCTCTTTCACCTTTACTAATAATTCGGCTCGCTTCCAGCACTCCTCAAGTGTTGAAACAACTTCACAACCAACATCTAAATAATCTTGATTTGTGAAAAAAGAGCCTAGGCCCGCATCTTTCTCAATTAAAACTTTATGCCCTGTAAGAATTAACTGCCTTGCTCCATAGGGAGTGATCGCGACTCTTTTCTCTAGGGTTTTTCTTTCTCTCGGTACGGAAATGATCATTGTAATTTTTTTTTTAATTAGTAAGATTAGGCTGATAGGATAATATTGAAAATATTCCCAATGATTTAACGAGTATTGTCAATCCGCCTACGCTAAAGCTTTGGCGCATAATTATTACACCCAGTTAGTCGAAACGACTAACTGGGTGTAATAATTAAAAACCTTTAACTAATAAGTCAACATGAAGTTTAATAAAGATAAAAATAATTTTAAGAAATTAAGTGGCAACTGGTTGTCTAGTATTTTGCAAGCTGAAATACTAGAAGAAGTTCAGCAACTTAAGACTAAAAAAGGACGCGTCCCCGGACTTGGAGTAATTTTAGTTGGCAATAATCCCGCATCCCTTTCTTATGTCAAACGTAAAAGTATGGTTGCTGAGCAACAATGTGGCTTTATTACTAAAGATCTAAACTTAGCTGATAACTGTACTGAAGCTGAACTCTCCGAGGCAATTAAAAAGTTTAATCAAGATCCAGAAATAGATGGAATTCTCTTACAACTTCCACTACCAAGACACCTTTCGGCAAATAAATTTATTGATCAGATTGATCCTAGAAAAGATGCCGATGCGCTTCACCCCTTAAACCAAGGGATTATGTTTCGGGGGGAAGGATATTTAAAACCTTGTACACCACTTGGCTCAATGGCGCTAATTGATCTAGCCTATTCTAAGTTTGAATCTGATCAAGCTAATGTTAAATTCTCAGATATTCCCGAAGTAGATTTAAAAGGTAAGACTGCTGTTATTATCGGCCGTTCAATTTTAGTTGGGAAACCACTTCACTCCCTACTTCTAAATCGTGACTGCACAGTAATTCAAGCTCACTCTAAAACAGGAAATATCGCGGAAGTGTGTAAACAAGCAGATATTATTTTAGCTGCCGCTGGCGTACCACAATTAGTTAAGGCTTCGTGGATTAAAAAAGGTGCTGTTGTGATTGATGTTGGAATTAATCGTAACCCAGAAGGATTTTTAATTGGAGATGTGGACTTTGAAGAAGTTGCCCCTCTCTCCTCTGCAATTACTCCTGTCCCTGGTGGAGTCGGTCCAATGACAGTCGCAATGTTAATGAAAAACACTCTAGAAATTTACAAAAGACAGTAATGACTATCCAAAGAACTCCGCTTTACACCGAACATCTAAAACTTAAAGCCCAGATGGTTCCTTTTGCTGGTTGGGAAATGCCAGTTAGCTATTCAGGAATCATTGCCGAGCATCAAGCTTGTCGACAATCAGCAGGACTATTTGATGTTAGCCACATGGGTGAAATCTTAGTCTCTGGAGCTCAGGCTGAAGAAACTTTACAATATCTCTGCTGTAATGATCTAACTAAAATTAAAGATGGGCAAGCTCAATATTCAGCTTTCTTAAATCCTAACGGCGGTGTTATCGACGACCTAATTATTTACCGTTTTAATTCTACTAAATTCCTTCTTTGCGTTAATGCTTCTAATGCCGAGAATGACTATCAGTGGATGCTTACTCATAATAAATACCAGGCAGAGATTTTAAACCTGAGTAATTTTTACGGACAAATTGCTATCCAAGGCCCAAAGGCTGAAGCAATTCTAATAAAACTTTTTCCAACTGCTTCGGAATTAAAATACTTTCACTTCTTAGAAACTAACTGGCTAGATCGCCCAGTGCTAATTGCGAGAACTGGCTACACCGGAGAAGATGGCTTTGAAGTATACTTGCAAGCGGAACACACAGCTAAACTTTGGACTGAGTTACTAGAACTTGGTGGAGCAGACATTACACCTTGTGGTTTAGGCGCTAGAGACACATTAAGACTAGAAGCTTCCTATCCTCTGCATGGTCATGAATTAACACCAGAGACCCCTGCTCTCTCTTCAGGACTAGCTTGGATTATAAAATTTAATAAGCCAAACTTTATTGGCAAAGATGCCTTAGTTAAATACAAAGAATCAAACTATCCAAGACTCACTGGCCTGGAATTACTAGAACCAGGAATTGCTCGTGAAGGAACTAAAGTTTTCAACGGAGCAGGAGTTGATATTGGACACTTAACTAGTGGCACAAAAACACCAACACTTAATAAAGCAATTGCCTTAGGAATTATCGATGCCAAAGAATCTGAACTTGGAAATGAAGTCTTCCTAGATATTCGTGGACGTAAAGTTAAAGCAATTGTTAGGAAGCTACCTTTCTATCAAAAATCCCCGAACCAGTCATAATAACGATCGTTCTAATCTAAGTAAAATTCACTTGACTGAATTTTACTCACGAGTATAATTCAGTCATATGAATATTACTCGTTCTCTAAAAAAGCCAATTACAACTGATTTAAAAGATAAGATCGTGTTAATTGGAGGACCTAGGCAGGTTGGAAAAACAACACTAGCCAAAACATTTATTCAGAAGAATGAACAATATTTAAACTGGGATGACTTAGAAGATCGTCAAATACTAAAAACTCATCAAATCGATCCAAAACTAAAAATCGTTATTCTGGATGAAATTCATAAATATGCCAGATGGAGAACACTCTTAAAAGGTTTATATGATAAGTATAAGCAGGAACTAAAAATCATCGTAACTGGATCAGCAAAACTTGATCATTTCAGAAAAGGTGGAGATTCTCTTTTCGGTCGTTTTTTTTACTATCGGCTTCATCCCTTAACTCTAGCTGAAGTAGATCCTAAACTTCAAACTCAAACTCAAACTCTGGAACGCCTAATTAAATTTGGTGGATTTCCAGAACCATTTATTAAAGCGGATCAAGATTTTCACCGCAGATGGCAAAGGGAGCGAATTAGCCGAGTTATAAAACAAGACCTAAGCGATCTAAGTCATGTTAACGAAATTTCCTTACTAGAACTTTTAGTTGATGCTCTTCCACAACGAGTTGGCTCCCCCTTATCAATTAAAAGCCTACAAGAAGATCTAGAGGTTTCACCAAATACTGTTTCTAGATGGATCAGTCTCTTAGAAGAAATCTATTACTGTTATCGGATTATTCCCTATGGCCCACCAAAAATCAGGGCAGTTAAAAAAACTAATAAACTATATCTCTGGGACTGGTCAGAAGTGCAAGATGTTGGAGCACGCAATGAGAACCTAATTGCTTCGCACCTTTTGAAGTACTGTCACTATCAGGAAGATACCAAAGGCTTCAAAATGGAACTTCGCTATTTAAAAGATGTTGATGGAAAAGAAATAGACTTTGTAGTCATAAAAGATAAGAAACCAATCTTTGCTGTAGAATGTAAAACTGGGGAATCAAATATCTCTAAAAATCTCTTCTATTTTCAAGAAAGAACCGAAATCCCTAAGTTTTACCAAGTTCATTTTGGTCAGAAACAATACCAAAATAAAAATATAATGGTTTTGCCATTTGCTGAATTCTGCAGGATTGAAAAAATTCCCTAGATCCTAATTGCCTGTATTTACTAGTAATGATTTTTATTACTTGAAAAATTAGGCTGTATAGGCTAGTATTTCATGAAATACAACATGTTGCACGTCAAATATCATGTACATTAGAAGAATACTAAATCTCGAAAAAACTCTACAAAGAAAATCCTGCTTCCTACTGGGACCAAGGCAAACAGGCAAAACTAGTCTGATTAAAGAAACATATCAGGATGCAAAATATTATAACCTACTAGAAGTAGAAACTTTTCGAGCACTTAGTCAAAAACCAGGCTTGATCAAAGCTGAACTAAGCCCCAAAGATCAATTAATAATCATTGATGAAATCCAAAAACTTCCGGAATTATTAGATGAAGTGCAACTAATTACTCAAAGTTCCTCTGTAAAATTTTTACTAACTGGATCTAGTGCCAGAAAATTGAAACGTGCCGGAGTAAATCTTTTAGGTGGGCGAGCAAAATCAATTAACTTGCATCCTCTAGTCAAAATTGAACTTAAAGATCAATTTAACTTAAACCAAGCTTTACAAAAAGGACTACTACCCTCGATTTATTTTTCAGATGATTACTACTCAGACTTAAAGGATTATATTGAGTTATACCTAAAAGAAGAAATCGCTATTGAAACTCAAATCAGAAATCTCTCTAATTTTTCTCGTTTTCTAGATATAGCGGCTCTTTACAATTCACAAATAATTAATTTCACAAATATAGCTAATGATGCACAAGTAGCTCCAAGCTCCGTTAAAGAGTATTTTCAAGTTCTAGTTGATACTCTCATAGCTAATCGCTTACCAGCTTGGACTAAATCAAAAAAAAGAAAGGCATATTCATCTGATAAATTTTATTTCTTCGATATTGGTGTAACTAGGTACCTTCAAGGTAGAAAAACTCTTGATCGCAACTCTAGTGATTTCGGTGAAGCCTTAGAAAGTTATCTTTTTCATGAACTATCCACTTATTGTGATTATGTTTCTGGAGATAATCTAGCTTACTGGAGATCCACGTCTGGATATGAAGTTGACTTCCTACTTGGAGAACATACTGCCATAGAAATTAAAGCGACCGAAAGAGTTGTATCCAAGGATCTAAAAGGGCTTTTAGCCTTGAAAGAGGAAAGCATTTTCAAAAATTATCTTTTGGTTAGCCTAGATACTCGAGAACGCAGAGAAGCTGGGGTAGAAATTCTTCATTTAAATACTTTCCTGAGTCGACTTTGGAATAATGATTTTAGCGATTAAATGAGAAAAGCCCCTTAAATTGTTTCCAACCTAAGGGGCTTTCTAATTAGTCTTCTGAAAAGACCTAAGCTACAGGAGCAGCTTCTGCAGTTGCTGTCGCAAGTTCTTCTTTCTTATTTTTTTTGGTAGACGTAGCCTCAACTTCAATCTTCTTACGCGCCTTACGAACTACTACTGGGGAATTAATCACTAGAGCAGTCTCTTCATCTTCTCGCTTATAAGAGATATCAAAACCATCTTTCTCAATTTCGAAATATTTTTCGATCACCTGAACTAACTCTTCTTTAAACGAAGCCATTTCTTCACTGTTTAATCCAGTGCGGTCTTGAACCAACACGAAATGTAATCTGCTCTTGGCTGTCTGATTGCTACTAGCTGCACTGCCAAAAATTTTCTGCCATAAAGTAATCATTTGAAACCCCTTAAATAATTATCCGAACGCTAATCAAAGTTTGAATAGCTAAAAAACAACTCGCTAAACAATGATAAATTTTAGTATTTATCAGGTAGCTGTTAACTCTCTATTCTAAGCCATACCTAGGCGACGTGACAACCTAGTAAATATAGATGGTGCACGATAATCTGACTCATCCATCTCGCCATGACCGCATAAACGATCAGCAACTTGCATAAATCCTTTAGCAGATCTAGCCTTAGGATTATAAACAACTGGCTCACCAGTATTAGCAGCAATAATTACATTATCATCACGCTCTACAACACCAATTAATTCGATTCCTAAAATCTCTTTTACGTCAGCCACTGATAGCATGTCACCACGGCTAACCATGTTGTAATCTAAACGATTAATTAACATCTTAGCTTCAATTCCTGCCGCAGCTAGCAGACCAATTACTCGGTCACCATCACGAATCGAAGAAACTTCGGGAGTAGTAACAATAATAGCGGAATCAGCAGCGGCATAAGCATTCTTAAAGCCTTGCTCAATACCTGCTGGAGAATCAATTAAGATAAAATGAAATTCACGTTTGTATTGTTCAATTACGTGTCGAACTTCATCTTCAGTGATCACATCCTTGTCATCAGTTTGTGACGCCGGAAGCATATAAAGATTCGGAGATTTTTTAGATTTAATAATTGCCTGGCTTGGCTTACAAACACCCTTAGCAACATCAACGATGTTAAAGACAATGCGATTCTCTAACCCTAGAATCACATCAAGGTTACGAAGTCCAATGTCAGCATCAACTAATAATGTTCTCATGCCTTTCATAGCTAAAGCAGCACCGATACTTGCAGTAGATGTTGTTTTACCAGTACCGCCCTTACCTGAAGTAATTACAATTACTTCGGCTAAGCCTTTCTTTTTACCTGTGGATCCGTTTGAATTATTCATAAGATTAACTACCTACATCGACAAATTTACTCTAACAAAGCTGAGGCTGAGTTAGAAACACATTGGGAATATTGTTGCCGCTAAACTAGTACAATATCCAAAAAAATCAAGAAAATTTATCTTGTTTTGTCATTTAATAAAAAAATATTACTAAATCAGAAAACAATACAAACTTTAGTGAGATGAAAACCTTTGATAAAAATCCTTCAGTACGAAATTAACGAATTCGATTCGCTGCATTTCTGGAGTTATACTGCTCAACAACAATAGCACTTCCATCTACGTACGCAATCTCAACGCCTTTGCCCTTTTTAAGCTCTGTTCCTCTAGAAATTACCGAACCAATACGAAGTTGTGTTGGCTGTAAATCTAAAGAAAAGATAAAGCGTCCACCACCATTCTCATCATAAGCACCAGCGTGCACGACACCACGAAGAATCCCAAGGACAATCACATCCCCTCCAGCAACAATCTCAGCTCCGTAATTCACATCCCCTACAAGCACAATAGAATTTTCTGTTTCAATTTTTTGACCAGAGCGTAAAGTTGCGTGCACAATCATGGCATCGGGGTTATCCCAGAACATTGAATTAGCAAATGGCGAATTCTTAGATTTTGCTTCTGGAAAGCTAACATCAAAATCATCTTTGGTAACTTCAGTCTCAATCGCTTCTGATAAATTTTCAATACCAGCAAAAAGTCCTGAGCGTGGAGTGGAACTTGTTCTTTCCGGTTGGAAAGAAGTCGTACGAGACACATGCAAGCCAGAGTAATCATCCATCGCATCGTCCTTGGAAGCAAACTCTTTATTTTGCACTTTAATTTGAAATTTTGTTTTTAATAGCTCGATCACCTGAGCACAAAGCTCATCAGACGGGATCCCTTCACACCACTCTAAAATCACCTCATTTCCTGAAAGAAATGAGCGACGAGCTTCTAGATAATCGGCAATCGCGTGAAGCAAGACTGAAGATTCCTCCGTAGCAAGCAATCTAAGAGTTAAACCATCCCCCGTTCCGCGGGCACTGACTAAGGAAGAACCTGATTTGTTACTTGATTCGTTTTGCATATGGATTTTTACTTGGTTGGTTTAAACTACTTGTAGTATGCTTATAGCAAAATTAGATCTTCCTAGTCAAATGAATTATCTTAGATAATCAGTTGGCAAAGGCTTACTAGTCATATACGAAGCGACATTAAAATTTACTGAAAATTCAAATGCGCTTAGTATATCAAGTGCGAAGCACTTGAAGCGACCCTTGGGGGTCGCTCAGGCATTGAGTCTTATCCTATAAGGCTCAATGCTGGGGAATACACATATACTAAAACCTAATAAACTGAAAAAGCCGCGGCTTTTTGCCAAGCAGTTAAGAAAAACCCTAGTGGGTTTTAGTATATTTTGGATTTACTACATACTACTTCTTTGCCTAACAAATACCAAGTATTAACAGATTTCCAATGAAGTATTTTTACCCACTAAAGCTGTATAAATTTTAGATTTGCCATTATGAAGAAAGCTAAATTAAGCCTCCCTAAATTATCTAAAGTTGAATTTGCAAAATTCTTCTGCTCCGGCTTTTACACTGGAGAGTTCCCTTTTGCCCCCGGAACGGCTGGAAGCTTTGCCTACCTTTTAATTTGGTATTTCGTACTTTCCCCTAACTACCTTTGGCAATTAATCGCCCTAGTCCTTGTGACCACTATTGGCTGGATTCTAACCGCCTACCTACTCCCAAGAATAAATCAGGATGGCAATAAAAAACACAACGACCCATCTTGGATTGTAATCGACGAATGGGCTGGCCTGGCCATAGCCTTCCTAGCCGTAGACCCCAAAAATGTATGGCAAATAATCGCCGCCTTTGCTCTATTTCGCTTCTTTGATGCCACCAAGATTTGGCCAGTAAGTTATGCAGAAAAAAAGGCTGGGGCGGCTGGGGTGATGTTGGATGATATTGTTGCTGGGGTATTGAGCGTTATAATTCTAGCCTGCGCTCAATTTTTAATATAAACAGCTGGGCATTCAATTTAAGACTAAAAAGTTGCCTATCTTTCCAAGACTTTTCTTGGCCCTTGAATAAAAAGCACTACATTGCTTAAATCTCTAAACATAAAACATATGCTATAAAACAAATTATTAGCTTAATTATACTTACTGAGCACTTCCCGTTTCATCTTCTTGCAGACTAGATAACATCTGCGTCAAGATACCTCTCATTGCTTTTCTAGTAGCCGGATCCATCGGAACTTCAGGAAGAGGCACTGCATTAGGCTGTACTTGCTCAGTACCAGGTGCCCTCTCCTCACTTACAGAATTTATCGGAAGCTCTGAAAGAACCTTTGATGCAAAAATATTCATCGCGCTATCATTAGGATTAAATTGCAAAACATGAGGATTTTCAACAGGCCTACGAACATAAAACTGGTTAGACCACCTTTCTAAACTATCGGCTGTTATTACATGATAACCAATCTGGCGAGCACCAATTACCAACCGAAAATACTCATCATGTAACTCCAAATCATCGGAGTAAGCTCTCGGATTATTTGTAAGTGCTGGTTGATCACTCCTATATGTAAAGTGATTATAAATCTGCATATTTGAATAAACAACATGATACAAATATGCTTGAAATTTTCCTATGGTGATTGGATCTGAAACGGAATCAAAGTAAGCTTCCAAAGCTACTATTTTAATTTGATCTTCTTTACTCCATCTCTCCTCGTCATTTCGATCTCGCTCCTCAACATGCCTCTTAAATAAGGCAGCATCGTAAGCTAGCTCTGCAAGTTGCTTACTACTTAGTGTGTTTGAATTAAATGCGTAAACTAATGGATAAATATTAAAAGGGCTATTCTGTACTAACTCCATAAACTCCTCTGTTTTGACTGTAGGATCAAAACAAGCTCTAAAAAGATTAGCCTCTGCCTTAGTTTCGGTTAGAAGCCATACTCCTTCTCTATATTTGATTATTTCACTCCCTGATACCTTTTTTTCGAATGGCACTTGGGCAAATTTATTTAGGTTAGCGATGAAGTCACCTAACTGCCCATCTAGACTATCAATAAACTGAGAAACCTGAATTTTCTCTCTCGATCTCATTATATCATAGACTTCAATGAAAGGATTATTAGCATTTTCAGCTGCAAAGCGAATATCATCAATTGCTCGCGATGAGATATTTGCGGACGAAGATAGCTCACCTAACCCTTGAATCGCAAGCAAGGCTTCCTTAACTTTAATAAAATGGCGCGCATCACTCTCAAAAACAATCTCTGCGATTGCCTGTAATCTCAACTCTAATCTTCTAGTTAAAGCTGCTTGATCACCATTATGATAATTACGATTAAAACAATGCATAACATACGGTAGGGCAACTAAAACTGAATGTGCTTCTTGATTTGTATTCGTTTCATCATAATTTTTAAAAATGCGAATTACATCTCGCATAATTTGGAACTGCCCCTTCTGCCCGCAACTCTCTCTATAGATATAATTAAAAGTAGTTTTTAATAAGTTTGCTGAATATGGTGCCTGCAGCGACGAAAATCCAGTAGCATCATATTCAAATAAACCAGCAGAAATTATATTTCTAAAACCTTGAGTATTTACTCCAGCATCAGTCTCTTGAGATACTAACCTCTCCCCAACCATCAACTTAGCGATATAGTGGCTTAAAGGGTCTTGTCTGTGGCCTAGAGAAATAGACTGCAACTCTGATATCAATTCAAATTGTCGATTTCTGGATTGTTCAAGGTAATAGCGAAGGGCTAAAGCAAAATTTACTACTGGAATAGAGGTCGATCCATTTTCCTTTACAAGCATTAAATCAACTTGTTCAACAAGTTTGCCGACTAAACTTGGATCTACCTCACTAAACAATGGTAAAGTACTAAATTCTTTTATAAGATCTAAGATTACACTATGCATTGATGTTCTATCTTGAGGCAAGAGATCATGTTTCATGACTGAAAAAGCAGGAATACCGATGGCATAAGCTTGAGTATCTGCAGCTTTAAGTAACATATCTATTTGAATTGCAGGATGCTTTGCATTTGATGAAAAAATTCCTCGCTGCTGAGAATCCCCTTTAGTCCTATCTTCAACTTTAATATCTTCTAATAAATATTGGGCTAATTCTGGACCAGAGATAAATCTTCGATCTCCAAACTGAAGACTTATTAAAGATTCATTAAGTTGACCTAAAAGAATATCATTATCGGTTTTTCTTGAATCTAGTTGCGTATCTGAACGAAGTGGGATCTTAATCTTATCTACTACCGATTTTCTTTCTTGAATTCCCCATTGCTTCCCATTTATGCCCGGCCTAGCTAGATTATCTAAAGTATCAAAGTAGCTTGGGACATCAGTTAATTTATAAAGTAGGATCTCAGGGAAAAATAATTCCCTAAAAATTGGGTTAATTTGCTTCCAGTCTTTCGCCATTTCAGTTTCGATTTTATCCTTGGATAAATCATTACCAAAGATTACAATCAATTCGAATCTAATAACATGCATGATCTTAGCAAGACGAGTTTGCTCATCGACAGCACCTTCAGGGTGAAGCTCCTTATGACGCAAAGCCCAATTCAAATTTTGCAAAAGATCATTCTGACTTCTTGAAGCTTCCGTTCTTAAAGGACTCATAGTCATAATATCATCATCGCTACCATACGAAAGATACCCACTATCGTTTGGCACTTTATGCAAAAGAAATGTCAGAACTGAATTTTGAACATCAACCATATTCCTGACCGCCTCAGGCCAAATACAAAGCTGACAATCCTCAGAATCTTCTGGGAGATTTTTAAATTTAAAATCTGGCTCAAGAATACAATTTAATGTTGTCGCTAAAATCCTACTTACAACATGAATATCATTTTGAAATCCAGAATAATCTTGATAATGATTAAATGTTAAAACAACCTGATCCCAAAGCAATTTAAAGGCAATCCTACTTACCTTATCACTAACTGGCCTCTCACCATCTGCTAGACCTAATCTATCTTGAGGAAAGATCAAACCTGCGATTGTTGGTTGCGCAATTAAAACTAATGAATCAGCAACCGCTTTATAAACAATCTGCAAAGCACTAAGCGAAGAATAATCTCTTTTAAAGTTACCATTTTCTCGAACCTCCTGAATCAGCGCCCCCAGATTTTGATTCAAGATACTTTTAGGAGAGAATACTGTATCCTTTCTATGTTCTGTCTGATAAATTTTATCAAGTACGTTAACAGCAGCAACCCCATTGAAAATTAAATCTTGAATAATTAACGAGCCCACTCTATTTGAATCTTGCCCATGGAGCGCAAACTGGTTCCATTCTTTAATGTCATTACGGGCACCACTTGCCTGACCAAGCCAAACACCATTAATTGACTGCGCAGCATCAAAACATCGAGTAAAATAATGAATGATAAAGGTACAATCTTTAGCGTCTAAAGTATCATATATATTTTTCAAGCCAGACGTATCCTTTACCCAAGTAGCTTCAGGGCTTAAGATCTTGGCGCTAAGCGCATGAATCAAGTTAGTAGAACTCAAATCACGTAGATAATCTGCAGGGACAAAAGACCGCAAATCAAATTCAGTAGATATTTTCAATCGCTCCAATTGCGCGACAAACTGTACTTCAATTTCACGATGATTTAGTAATGGACTATTGGTTTGATGATAACTAGCCATGATTAATTTATTATAAATTTTTAATCAAAAACTTATCATAAACTGAATCGCTAAGAAATCTAGACGACTTAAAGTACTAATATCATCAAGATTTTTATACAATAACTAAGTTAAACATTATATTATTAGTAATAAGGAGAAATAAACTAATTCAGCCCGCCCAAATACTGTTTAGTTAATTCAACTTTTTCATCATTAGAGAGATCTGGATTTGCCAGTAAGCCTGCCAATAGAACTTTGGTTAAATGTGAGGAATTTGCAGGTATTTTTAGTGATTCTTGATCAAGCTTAGTATTTTCTTGCTCAGTTTCTTCTTCCGCAAGCGTCTTAGCCATATAAGTTGTGATGGCTGATTTTTCTGGATCAAAGTGAATCATTTCAGCCTTATGCGACCAACTAGAAGAATGAATCTTTGCAGACCAATTAGCTAAAGAACTAGAAACGGCCTTATCATAACTCATACCTCTAGCACCAACTACTAAACGGTAGAACTCATCATGTAAACGTGAATCATCCGCACGCACTCTTGGATTACTAGTTAAACCAGGCTGATCTCGACGATAAGTAAAATGATTATAGATCTCCATGTTGGTATAGAGAACGTGATAAAAATAAGACTGATACTTCAATCTTAATTCTTTTTTCTTCTGCGCAATTTCAGCATGAAGCAATTCTTGATCGACTTCGATAACCTTAACATTTTCGTTGTTGTCAGTAGCTTCTGCCCCAGCTAGCTCTAAGTTTGCTTTCTCAGCATTAGCAATATGTTTCTCCCTTACAGTACTTGCAACTTGAGTTAATGAATCAGCGAAAAATTTATTTAAGCTTGCTAAGTTCTTTCCTTTATCTGCGTGATTATCACCAAAAAGGCTTGCATCATAAGCTAACTTTGCCAGATCACCCGGCTGTAATGCTGGCATTTCTAAGGCCAACAAAAATGGATAATTATTAAAAGGTCCTTTTTCTACTTCTTCTTTATAAGCATCTATGGTTACATTACTATCAAGGCAAGCCTTAAAAATTTTAGCTTCAGCTGCTGTTTCATCTAGTAACCATCTACCTTCAACTAATTCTATCCTTTTCTTAAACCACTTTGTTTCCTCGGCTGCTACATTTTGAGTACCTGAACTATCCAAAGAAGAGTCAGCATCAGAAGCTATGCTCTCTCTTTTAGGCTTTTCATCTTCGCCTGCTAAATAAATTAATTTATCAAGACGATCTTGATAATTTGCAAGTCCCGCTTGCAAATCAGAACCAGAGATTATCGAAATGAATGCTGGTAAATCAATTGACTGCCTCGCATTCATAATATCATAAACCTCGACAAAGGGATTATGATCATACTCAACAGACTTTGAACTTCTAACGAGAGCATCATCAGGTAAATCCTTACCTAAAGCCTTCATTGCTGTTTTTACAGGCTCAAATAACTTGGAGTCTTCACCAATACCAAAAACAACTCCCTGAATAAGATCTAACCTCTCTGCTAAATTAAACTTAGCAAGGCCATCGGTTCCTTTTAAACGATTAAGAACATACGGCAATGCAACTAAGACCGAATGCGCCTCTTGCATACCACCATTTGTCTGATCATAATTTTTAAAGATCTGGATCACATCTTTCATAATCTGTAATCCATCAGGTTGCTCTTGTATATTCTTATATATAAATCTGAATATCGTCTCATTTAAACGGAGCGGGTATGGGCTATGTACGAAAGTAAAATTAGACATGTTAAACATGAATAGATTCGTTCCAATTTCATTTCGTAAGCTAAATTTAGATCCAGGATTTGGCTTGTCATTTGGATCTTTAACAATTCCCTCTTTCGGAACTACACAAGCACCATGCATCAAACTTGCAATAACTTGACACTTATCATCCTGTCTATGTCCATCGATGATACATTTTAATTCCGCGGCAAGATCATATTGCTTATTACGAGTCTGTTCTAATAAATATGCCAATGCCATGCCAAAATTATTTACCTTTATGCCTGTTTCCTGAGTCTGAAACATGGCATCAATTTTCTCTTTAAGCACAAGCTTCTCCATCGGGTCGTTAGCAAGTGCCACAAGACCCATTGAATTAGCATTTGGTAATGTTCCAAAATCTTCAACAATCTTTAATATTAAATTTCGCGTTGCTTCATTCAAATCGGCAGTCTTTGTATGACTCTTCTGCGCAGTTGCCAATCTTTGTTTAAAGCCAACAAATTGACCTTGCGCGACAGCACCTTCACAATAAACATCAAGCGTTGCCGCTTTTAATAATTGATCTTCTTGTAATTTACGATGGTTAGATTTCGCTGAAAAAATACCCTTCAGTGCAGATTCTCCTTCAACTTTATCCGAGCCATCAATCAGAAATTTTGCTAACTCTACTCCTGAGTGAAATCTCCTATCTCCAATTTGCAAACTCAGTAAAGATCGATTTAATTCTTTTAAATTATCTGGAGCTTCTGGCTTAAGTGGGATTGCTAGTCGTTCAATTAAATTTTTTCTCTCTTCGGCAGATAAATTTACACCGACTAGCTCTGGTCGCACCAATTTATTTAACTCATTAAAGTAAATAGAAGTAGGGTCAGTTAATTTAAAATGAAGAATCTCAGGGAAGAACATTTCTTGAAAAACCTGATTCATATCTTTCCAATCTTTGGCCATTTCTTTCTTGACGGTATCTACAGAAAGGTTTTCACCAAAAATTGTCATTAACTGAAAACGAACTACATCAGTAATTCCAGTTAATCTTGCTTGTTCATAAATAACACCATCTGTGTACAACTCTGTGTGTCTAATCTTCCAGTTAATATATTTATAAAGATCATTTCTAGCCCCATTATCTTCACCTCTTAAAGGAGAGCTAATCATCCAACCATCATCTGCTAAATAACCTAGAAATCCATTATCATTTGGAACTTTCGAAAAGAGAAAGGTCTGCACGGTATTTTGCAAACTCACAGAGGTTTTGATTGCCTCGGGCCAACGAGTAATGTGGCATACATCAGAGCTTGCAGGTAAATTTTTAAAGTCAAAGTCTGGCTCTTTCAAACATCGGAGCGTTGTCATCAAGACCCTATTCACAATTGGGGAATCTCGATCAAACCCTGGCATTTGATCATAGTGATTTAAGGTTGCAACTGACTGATCCCAAAATAACTTTGTTGCCAAGGTGCTAACTCGATCTTCAATATCACTTAACTGCACATCATTATCAGTTGCTCCTTTCTGAGTAGATGTAACCATTCCAAATTTTTTTGGTTCATAAATAAGCTGCAAAGACTCCGCAACAGATTTATAGATAATCTGCAAAGAGCCCAAGGCAGAATAAGGCTCTTTAAAACCACCATCCTCACGCAATTCTTTTAAAAATGCTCCAAGGTTTTGATCCAGAATTTTCTGTGGTGAGAATGGAGTATCTTTCCTAACTTGAAGTTTAAAGACTTCCTCCAGAGCTTTAATTGCGGCTATGCCATTAACGACCAAATCCTGCATAACCTGACAACCTGGTCGCGCAAGATTGTCAGTCAATAAAGATACAGTCTTCCACTCTTTAACATCATTACGATCACCACTTTTATCACCAAGCCAAACCAAATGTCGCTTTTGGGCTTTATCGAAAAACTTAGTTGTTTTATCAATTAATTCGTTAGTATCAGCTCCAAAAATTTTCCCATAGGCGATCTTTAATTCCTCATTTAATTTTCCAAAATCTGTTCCTGAAGTCGTTGCTGCTTGACTAAGTTTATGCACTAAATTTGCTGAGCTTAATCTATAACTAATACTTTTTGGAAGACATTCCCGAATATCAAATTCAGCGGCATTATCAAGCCTTGATAAATTATCTAAAAATTCCTGGTTAATGTCGACACGACTGACAACTGGTTTTGGTGATGATGGATTACTAACAGCTTCTGGCATCTTTACTTAATTAACTAATTATCCTTAATTTGCATGAGTATTTAAACCAATACTTTAATTGAGAAACTCATCTTATAACTAATAAAGATAAGAAAACTCAGTAGCACATACCCTTACGTCTCATTGTGTCGACAGTTTGATCCTATAAATTAAGCTCTTTTTACGCATATAAGTAGCTAAATTCTTTAAATAAATGCTGATATTCAGAACTAGGGAAGGTTCTGACTTATTAAAACATGATTAGGCGAGTGAAAGCTTAAACTTCCAATCGCCTAATTTGATAGCAAATTTATTAGGCTGCTGCTGGGGCTTTTGTTTCTGCAGGCTTAACTTTTACACCAGACTCCTCACGTCTAAATAATTCAGGTTTAGAGGAAAGCTGTGTCTCCAACCATTCATGTGCCTGAAACACATCCCTTTTAGAATCTGCAGCATGCTCTTTCCCTGGAGTAACATCATCAAGGACAATCTTCTTAAACCTTTTTTCAAATTCAGCCATAATCTTTAACAACTCAACAATCCCATCTGGCTTAACATAGAAGTCACGGCTACCTCGTAGGAAATCATTACTACTCCCATCTAAAGAAATAGAGGCTTTTGATTCATCAACAGCATTAAACATTGGAACCAAATCTACTTTTAATTTTGTAACGTCAGTCATTGCTGACAATTTGAGTTCTTCGGATGTAATACTTGTTAAAAAAGACATATCCTTGCTAATTGCAGAGAAGGTTTGATAAGTCCCATCTTTGTACTTAACTTTCACTGACACAATATCAGTCCCAAGTACTGTTGCTACTTCTGGCGGCAAAGAATTTCTATTAAATAATGTTTTAGATAAGAAGCGACTCAACTCTCTTCGTGCTGTAACATCTTCCTTAGCAGCAATTGCTAAATCTTGCAGTCCTCGATAAAGCTTACCTGGCTCACTCTTGTCATCATTAACTAACTCAAGTGAAGTTAGGGCACTTTTAATTTGACTTGGCCACATGTAACGAATCAGTCCAGTAGGACTTAATACGCTCTTCCCATTCCAAGGACTAGTTTGTCGTAGTTCATTTGTAAGCTTTGGATCTGTCCAATACCGCTCATAACTAAAACATACTGTCTTAGGATCTATATTATCTTTCAAACAAGAAAGCTTTCTTGAACCTGCCGCATAAGAAAGATGGTCATGATTAAAGCCATAAAAAGTAACCATATCCATTACAGCTTCGGGTGCATTTCCATAAAACTTATCGAGATAGCTAACATAATTTGTCAGCTTTAAACCTTGAGGTTCAAGGTTAAGCCCAGACCAGTTACAATGGCTTGAGATTACATTATTTAACTCAATGGATGAGAAGCTACAGAATTCCGTTCTCAAGTTGTGTAACTTTGCGTTATGCACAATCAATTGTCCTTCACATCTATTTTGGATGGCAGATCCTACAAGTTGATTTACTATGCCATCAATCTTCTCTCCCGAAAGTGTTTGTCCAAAATCAGGACTAGATTTTGCTGCTTCATCAATATTTTTTATCTTACTAACATTAGAATCATTGCTATTTAAAACCCTAATAGCCTCATCTAAACTACTTGCAATTTCTCCACTTGGAAAACCTACACGCACTTTCTCTAATATTCGACTTAATTGTTGGTTACTAATTTCATCAGAAATATCAAAAGCAACAATAGTTTTACTAAATGATTTGTCAGGTTCTAAATTACTATTAACTACTCCCTTGGCTCTCTGCCCCTCAGTTTTCCTAAGAGATTCTCCAAGTTCCTTCTGCAATAGCGAGCTATCACTGCGCTCTAGTTCAAGTTTAAAAGCAAACCGTGGCGTATTTTCTAATCTTTTTGCTGGACGCTCAGTAAAGAATGCTGATAGTTTTTGCATCACAACCACCTGCAATTCTTGATCCATTTTATGATCTACAGCTACTCGGCTGGAATCAGTTTTATTCTTTTCAGTAACTTCACCTGCCAACTGTTTTATGTTGCTCTTTGCCTTTCTTTGTCTATCGGCAATTCTTTCTGGGTAAAGACGATTCAAAGTATTATCAAAAGTCTGGCCTACTTTATCAGACCAGTTCCTCGGAGTTCTCGGCATTTGTGCATCTTTTAAAGTGCTTCCAGAAGTTGCTGGGGCTCCTGCCGTAGAAGATGAAGGTGTAGATGTTGTTTTACTCATAGCTATGTTGATTCTATATTATAGAAGGATATTGTAGTTATTCTACCATCTAAGACAATGTGATTCTATTTTTTTAGAATATTTGTAAATTTTCCTTAAACTGTTATTAAGCTAGCAATGAAAATTTATGTACATTTTGACCAAAATGAGATTGATCTGGGCACTTTAATCTCTGAAACAAACAATTCGGTCTGCCTAAAAGATCCTAAAAATAAGGAAATCACTTGCAATACTAATAGGTTATACTACTTAGGTGATTATCAGGATGGTTTAGACTTAAATCAGATAAACCTTAAGGCCGAAGAGCTCTGGCCTGCCATTGAAATCCCAAAGCTTTGGGAAGCATTTAAAAAGAAAGCTTCCGTTCCGGGAGCTGAGCTGACAATTAAGCATTTTGGAACAGATCTACCAGAACAGCACTTTGCCCTTTTCCTAGCTGTGCACCACGAAAAAGTATATTTTAAACGCAAGTCTCAGGAATTTCACCTGCGAACTGAGAAAGAAGTTGCTGAAAGATTATTAAACAGCAAAAAAGATCAAACAAATCAACTAGAGCTTCAAGCTACTTTAGAGTTCCTAAGAGATAACATTAGCAATCTTCAAGGCCTGCCAGAAATTGCGCAGAGACTAGTTAATAATTTATTAGCCTTTGCAGCAGAGAGTCGCGACCTCTTACCAGATGAAAAAAAAGAAGCTCGGGAGTTCTTAAAAGAATTAATTAAAATTTTAAAGATTACTGATCTCGATCCAATCCCGGCATCTGCTTATCAAATCTTATTAAAACTTGGTGTCATTAATAATTACGCTGACTTAATTTTAATCCGTCATCATCAAAGCCTAAGTTTCACAAAACAAGCCTTACAGGAATGTAAAAAATTAGCTGTAGATTATCCAAAAATCATTCAAGATAAAAATCGCAAAGATTTAACTAAAGTTCCAATGTTTACGATTGACGATCAGTCAACTCTTGATATGGATGATGCCATTTCCTTAGAACAAACTATTGATGGCTGGCAGTTGGGAATTCATATTAGTGACATCTCCGCCTTAATTGCTAAGGGTTCCGTATTAGATAAATTAGCTTTAAAACGGGCGACTTCGGTTTACTCTACTGGACAAAATATCAATATGCTTCCAGCAGAAATTTCTGAAAATTTGGGGAGTTTATTAGCAGGAGAAACTCGTCCGGCCTTAACAATTCACTTAAATTTAGACCGACATTACAACTTGTTATCTTCTAAAATCTTTCCAAGTTTAATTAAAGTAACCGAGCGACTTTCTTATCAACAAGTTGATCGATTACTAGAAGCTGAAGATTCGCGCTTTGTAGAACTTTATCAAATTACTAATCAATTTGAGACAAAGCGCTTAGAATCTGGTGCGATTAAAACTCCTAAGAAAGTTAGCGATACTAAGCTAGTTGATGGGAAGTTAACTTTAGAGATTTTTGATGAGCATGATTTCGCTCGGAACATTATTGCTGAGTTAATGATTATTGCTAATAAGATTTTTGCTGAATATGCTTCGCAAAATTTCTTGCCAGCATTCTTTCGTTGCCAGGAAGCGCCAGAGCAAACGCAGAATGATGCTGGACAACAAAACCCTGAACAATTTAAGCCTTCTTACACCAGCCTAACGGCTAAGCCCCACCACGCTTTGGGATTAAACGCTTACTTACAGGCCACTTCTCCCATCCGTCGCTATCAAGATTTGTGCAATCAACGCCAAATAATTAGTCATTTAAAAACTAAAAAGACTGAGCTAGATCGCAAAGACTTAGAAAAGATTAAGAAGTTAACATTTGCACCACTAAAAGAAGCTGTAACTGCTAGCAAAGAAAGTCGTAGATATTGGCTCTTAAGGTATGTGGCAGAAAACTATCCTAAAGGATCTGAATTTACTGCTCAAGTAATTAAGAATGACAAAAAACTTGGCATGGTAACATTAAAAGATTTGATTATCACTGGACTTGTTGCGCTACCACAAAGCATGAATAGCAATACTGAAATCAAGGTTCGCTTGTTAGCAGTAAATCCTGAAAAAAATGATTTAAAGCTAGAACTGATTGCTTAACAACAATCATTCTTAAGCTCCGGTGCTCTAGTAAATCATACTTTGTTCTGGGAATTAATCTTTAAGGTTTTCTAAATCGATTAAATCTTGTGGGCGCCCAGCTGACTTTTTAAGTTTTCTTAGATCATTTTTAGAAATAAAATGAATCTTAAGATCATTAAGATTAACATCAAATTTATTCTTCCAGGCATTTGCAAAAGTAGCACCTTTAACTTTTGTTAATAGGTCAATTCTATTTGGAGCAACGCCAAAAATGAACAAAACACCTGGTCGTGAGAAATCGTCTGCTGATAAGCTATCAATTGGAGCATTAAAACTCTTCAAGGCTTGCATTACTTTTTTGGAATTTAACTTAGAAGGTTCAATCCAGATATCTAAGTCTTTCGTATAACGTGGTTCAGTGTAGTAAGACACAGCATATCCGCCAATCACTAGATATTTTACTTTAGCGTCGTTTAAACAATGCAACAGATCTCTGAAATCGGAGTTCATTAATATCTTTCCCTTTTAATTTCCAAGCATCTTCCACTAGCTCCCAAACGGCATTTAGCCTAACTTCAGCAGACTGTTTTTGCCAATACTTAATGGAATCTTTTTGGTTAAAATCTTCCATTTTACCAAAAAAAATCTTCTCCATTTTTTTACGCATAATTATTTAACTTCATTTGGAACCACACGAACCGCTAACATTTTCCCCTTATTCTCTTCACACTCAGCTCCAGTGATCATTATCTCAGAGGCATCAAAATGCATCCGAGTATCTAGGAGTTGCATCCCTGATGTATCATGCCAGTTAATCCACAGACCAACTCGTTGATCTTCAAAATAAAGCATTTCTAATTCCAGATCATCGCCATTACTTAGAGTTAATTTTCTCTTCTCTTGCATTGGTAAGACTACTGACTGTGCGGAATCTAGGTTGAAATTTTTGAAATGGAGATCTTCTAGTTTATCTTTAATGTGCGCCAGGGATTCTGGTATAACTAATTTTTTATCAGAAAGATCAGCTCGCGGGTGATCACAAGTAATAGTCTCAACTATTAGAGTTACGTCTTCAGCGAAAGAAAAAACTGGAGTCAAAAAAACACAAAGTAGTAAGAAATTAATTCTAAGCATAACTATTTATTCTGTTGGACATTAGCCAGGTAACGACTACGCGGGGCTTTAACCCAAATAATATTAGAAGATCCATTACGTGCTGGAATCATTCTAATTCGTCCATCGCTCTTAAGCCAATCTAACTCTACAGCATTACGGGGGCCTTGGTTACTAGCTAAAGTAACAGGGATATTTGTATCTACTGCCCCCGTCTCGCTAGCTACCTTCGTATCTATTGCAATACTAGCAATTTTTTGATGTGTTGTTATTGGACTAACTTCAAAATAATTAACATAACCTAGTTTGAAAATCAGACCCAAACAGAAAGCAGTAGATGCTGTTGCTAAGGTTGCAGAAATTGGATTTCTCTTCCAAAAGCTTTCCAAAATAGAAACTTTTGGCAATTCAGCTTCGTGAAAAATAGAATTTTTTTCAGCTTGTAAAAGGCGAGAATTTAGCACATTCCATTTATTATCTACTTCTGCAGGGTTATAGTTCTGAGTAATTTGGACGGAAAGAGACTCTAACTCATGTAGAAACTCTTTGGCCTCAGAAGATTTGAGAAGAAATTTCTCGACATATAAATTGGTTAAAAAACCCAATTCACGATCATAATAGGCACTTAGTATGCTTTGTTGTTTTTCGCTAAGTTTATTCATAATCTTACATCTTAAAATAATTATACCAAATTTCACTACCATCCACCAGTAGTTTAGCGGATATCGACTAAGGCTTTTTGAAGTGCTTTACGCGCATAAAAAAGCCGACTCATGACTGTTCCGCTGTTTAACCCACAAACACTGGCAATTTCTTCATACGAAAAACCTTCTACTTCTCTCATTAAAAGTACACTGCGGTGTTCCTCACTAAGTTTAGCCAAAGCATTCTTAAGTATTCCCATACTCTGCTTGGTTTCTAACTGTTGATCCGGCTGTGCACTCATTGAGTTTAAAATTCCTTCTTCCGAACTAATTCGATCAAATTCTGGCTCCTCTAAAGAGGCTTGAACCCGACGCGACAGGCGACGCTTTACATCAATCGCCATGTTTCTAGTAATACGATAAAGCCAAGTATAAAAACTACTCTCGCCTTTGAAATTTTTAATTCCTAAATAGGCCTTAACAAAAGATTCTTGCACGACCTCCTCGGCGTCTTGCTCTGAACGCATGATACTAAATGCTAGATTATAAATCCGCGAATAGTAATACTCATAAAGCGCGCGGAAGGCTTGCTTGTCTCCTGCCTGCACATCTGCAATTAATTTTAATTCCTGAACCTTATCCACCTAATGTATCTCACCCCAATTAGAACCGATTCCTAAGCCAATTTTTAAAGGTACGGCTAGACTTAGGGCGGATTCCATCAGATCCTGAATTAATTGACGTGCTTGCTCTTGGAAATCTTCACTGGTCTCGAAAAGTAATTCATCGTGGACTTGGAGAATAATTTTGAGGGGTAATTTATCAGCAATTATAACATGTTGCAGACGGTTCATGGCGATTTTGATAATATCGGCAGCAGTTCCTTGCACAGGGGCATTAAGTGCGGCGCGAACTAAAAAGCCTTTGTCACGCCCTGCTGTATCAATTGATTTAATATAACGCTTCCGTCCAAACATTGTCTCCACGTAGCCGTCCGCATTTAGCATGGCCTCTACGTTTTTGAAATACTCACGAACTCCAGAGTAATAAGAAAAATAGTCATCGATATAGCGAGTTGCCTGGCCAACTGGAATTTCTAATTCTCTCGCCAAGCGAAAACCACTCATGCCATAAATGATTCCAAAGTTAATTGTTTTTCCAAGGCGTCGTTGATTAGAATCTAGTGGCAGGTCTGCTGGTAAATTAAGAATTTGTCGAGCTGTCTGCGTGTGAATATCTTGATCGTTTTTAAAAGCATTAATTAAATTCTGATCCTGACTTAAGTCGGCCAAGACGCGAAGTTCAATTTGAGAGTAATCGGCGGAAATTAATTTTTTACCTTTTGGTGCGCAGAAAGCTTCGCGAATTTTACGTCCATACTCACTTTGAATTGGGATATTTTGTAAATTAGGACTGGAGCTAGAAAGTCTCCCAGTTGCCGTAATGGTTTGATTAAAACTTGTATGTAAGCGATTAGTCTTGGCATTTACATAGCGTGGAAGCGCATCAACATAAGTTGATTTTAATTTATAGAGCTCACGGTAATCTAAGATTGTTTTTGGGAGCGGGTGCAAATAACTTAATTTTTCTAAAGTTGTGACATCAGTAGAAATTCCAGTTTTAGTTTTTTTAAGTCCCGCGGTTGGTAAGTTTAATTTATCAAAAAGAATTGTGGCTAATTGCTTGGTGGAGTTTTGATTAAAATCTTCGCCTGCTAGATCTTGAATTTTAATATTTAAGGCTTCTAGATCTATCTCTAATTCCTTTGACATTTTTAATAGAAATTCAGTATCTAAACCGATACCATTCCTTTCAATATCAGAGAGAACTCCGATTAAAGGCATCTCAATGTCATCCATCACTCTGCTAAGATCATTTTCAATAATCTTTGGGGCTAATTGCTCTTTTAATAGCCAAGCATAGTGCGCATCTTGTGCGGCATAATGCGTTGCAACAGAAACTTCAACTTCTGCAAAGCTAGCGAGCCCCGCAGTGGTATCAGTATACTCTGTCACATCATACCCCAAGTAATCTTTAGCTAAGCGAGTTAAGCCAAAAGAACTGGCATCAGCATCTATCAGGTATGCGGCAACCATAGTATCAAAACTAATTCCAACCACTCGTACTTGATAATTAGCCAAGACGCCAACATCATATTTTAAGTTTTGGCCAATTTTTTTAATATTTGGATTTTCTAGGATTGATTTTAGGGAACTAATTAGTAACTCTACTGGAATTTGTGGCTCACTTGATTCCCTGTGCGCTATTGGTAAGTAGAAAGATTTGTTATTGTCCCAACAAAATGCTGCGCCAACAATTTCCGCTTCTAAGGTATTTAGAGAAGTAGTTTCTAAATCAAAAGAGAATTCTTTTTGTGACTCTAATTGTTTTAGCCAAGTTGGAAAATCTTTGGCATAGATTGTCTGGTAATCAGCAATCGCTTCTTTCTTTGGGGAATTGTTTTTTAAAAATTCGGCTACTAAAGAATCGAACTCTAACTGTTCGGTTAGTTTCTTTAACTCATCAATATTAATAATTTGTCGTTTAATATAGGATTTTAAATCTTCTGGATTTAATTCTTGAATTAATGGCTGAGCTGGTAAATCAGTAAGGATAAGTGGAACATTTAATTCAATCTGCGTTAGCGATTTACTTAGGCGTAAGACTTGCGGATCGTTTTTTATTTGTTCGGCAATCTTTTTAGAGCCACGAATACTAGTATTAGTAGCTAGTAAATCAGCGCTTTCAATAATCTGTTCAATATTACCATAAGCTTGAATTAATGCCGTAGCAGTTTTTGGACCTACTCCACTAAGGCCGGGAATGTTATCAGAGCTATCTCCTGTTAGTGCTAAGAAGTCTACTACTTGCTCGGGAGCAACGCCAAATTTCTCAATCACTTCTGCTTTCTGATAGTGCTTCCCCTTCATCGGATCGTAAATACTAGTTAAGGGATGAACAAGTTGCATCAGGTCTTTATCGGCAGAGACAACGACTGTTTCTTGATTACATTTTTGAAATTGATTAACAAAAGTTCCAATTAAATCATCAGCTTCAAAACCAGGCATCTCTAAGGTACGCAAACCAAGTGCTTTAGAAATTTCTCGAAAGTAGGGCATCTGCGGAACTAAGTCCTCTGGGCACTCGGAACGATTTGCTTTATAAAGTGGATAGAGTTGATTACGGAAAGTTTCTTTGCCGGCATCAAAAATCATTACAACTTGATCACTCTCCATCTCCTTTAAAAGTTTTAGGAGCATTTTGGTAAAACCGAATAAGGCGTTTGTTGGAAATCCGTTTTTAGTTTTTAGAGGCTGAAGAACTGCGTAGTAGGCACGGAAGATATAGCCAGAGCCATCAATAAGGTAAATTTTATCGGACATGAAGAACTGAATTTAGAAATAAGCTCGTAGAGCATAACTAAATTTAGCTAAATAAACAAAGAGTTACTTAGATTTAAAGAGAGAGCCGAAGATGACTCTTCAGCTCTATATATTTTTTCAAATTAAGCTTCTGCCCTAGCGAAGTTTAACCCAAGCTCTTCATTTAATCTTTTATGAAGTCTGTCACGTACTCCTGCTGGCATGGCAGTTATTTGGAAGCAATGTTTAGCTTCTTCAATTATAAGCTCGATATCCTCAGCCAAACTCTGACATTCATTACATTCCTCAAAGTGATGCTCCAAACGACCGGCAAGCGACAGGGGAATCTGTTGCTCTCTAAGTTCTGAGTATAAATCCTTAAAGTCATCACAATTAATATACTGTTTTTCTAGGTAACTTGTTAATTTAAGGTTATATTTATTCATATCCAAACTTATTTCCAAAGGTTTAAAATCGCAAGCCTTAGTAACTTTTGGGGCTCACAACCGTCGTGTATAGGTTTGATGTAGGCAGTTACAAAAAAGATGCAAATTTTTTACATTTTTGTTACATATCTAAATTTTTTCTGCTAAGTTGCTGATATCATTAACTCCAAATCTCTCAGAGAGCTCGGGGGAATGTCAGTTTTTTACAAATATGTCTTTATTTTATGATTAAATCACTATTTCAACTGCTCCTTTGCCTAGTCATTTCAACTAACATCTTTGCTGAGGAAGCCTTTAAGATTGGAGTGATTGTTGCCCAAACAGGAGCGGCAGCAAAATATGGTAAATTCGCCAAAATGGGTCTCGAGCTAGCTAAAGAAGAGATTAACCAAGCAGGTGGTGTGGCTGGTAAACCAGTGGAATTAATCTATGAAGACTCCCAAACTCAACCCAACAAAGCTCTTGGTGCTTTTAACAAACTCCATAATATCGATCATGTTGATGCTATCATAGGGGACGTCTGGGAATTTCTAACTAATGCTTTTCTACCCCAAGCTGATAAGACTAAGACTCTAGTTATGTCACCCACCTCCATGCCACACTCGATCACTATTACTAGTCCCTACTTCTTTACTATGGGGCACCACATAGAATACCTAGACTCTGCCTTTCGTTTATACTTTAAGAAACATCCCGAAATAAAAAAGATGGCACTTATTAACTGGGATAATACTTGGGGACTGGGTTACGGCAAAAAGATTAAAGAAATTATTAAAGAATTTAATATTGAATTAGTTGATGAACTTGCTACTCAAGATTGGAACACAGACATGAAATCAGAAGTCACTAGAGTGTTACGTAAGAAACCAGATCTAATCTTCGCACCCTACCTAGGAGAACGAATCGCCAGACGTGTAAAAGAATTTAAATCTTCTACAAAAATCTTAACAACTTTAAATATAGTAGAAAGCCTACTTGATGACAGTGCTAACAAAGAACAATTAGAAGATATTTATTTTGTTGATTTCACTGCGCCAGAAGAATACAACAAGAAATTCCAAGATCGTTTTAATGAAGTGCCACAATTTGAAAGTCACCTGAGCTACGAATCGCTTCGGAGCCTAGTTAAAGCCTATAATCAAAATCCAGAAAATATACAGACAGGATTAAAGAGTGTGGCCTATCAAGGAGTATCTGGGAAAATTGATTTTACTAAATCAAATAATGGGAATAATGCAGAGGCCGTTCTATATAAGATTGTGAATGGTAACGCTGAAAAAGTTAGTTAGCACAAAGATTCTAATAACAAATAAATTATCATTCAATATAAGTTCCGATTCGCTCAGGCCTACCTATATTGAAATATATATAGGATAATTTACCTAGAATATTTTTCGCTGGAATATACGGATTATCATAATGTCTAGAATCCCTACTGCGATCGCGATTATCACCTAACAAAAAATAACTTCCTTCGGGAACAAAATATGGCCCTGACTGCTCAGTTCCACCATCAACCCAAATGCCATAATCCACTTTAACTGGAGCACCATTAAGAAAAACTTTAGCATCTTTCACTTCAATCTGATCTCCTGGCAGACCGATAACCCTTTTTATATTTCTTAGTGCAGACTCATCTGCTTCAGTCTTTGGATTATCTTCTTGGGCAAAAGCTACAAAATCAAAACGCTCAATTGGGCGTGCTAAATAAAACTTTTTACTAACTACTACATAATCTCCATCAAACAGTGTTGGAAGATTAGATTCCCCCTTAAATCGAAATGCTTCAAAACGATTCAGCATTTTATTTTCAAGGAATAAACTTGGAAGGGACATAATCGCTCCCAATCCTAAACAAAAATACCACTTATTGTACCAGTTAAGTTTATTTTTTACTTCGCCACTCTGAAATGAGTCTGCTAAAGTGTAAATCATAATTAGCAAAACAAGTGCACAAACTATGGCCATCCCCCAAAAATAATCTGGAAGATTGAGGTAAACTCCTATAGGAAATGCTAGATAGGCAATCAACATTAAGATTACACCTTTTTTGACTTCAGATTTATATATCTGACCCAGGCCTGGAGATAATATACTTAGAAATAATGCTACGTAACGCTTTGGCTTAAAATTAGTCATATGAACAATGCTCTCAGTTACTACAGAATAGATCTACTCAACAAACTTATACCCAACCCCATGAATAGTTAGGATATGTCTTGGCACAGTAATATTAGGTTCTATCTTCTGACGTAATTTTGCGATGTGGTTATCAACTGTTCTAGTTGTTGGATAAGAATTGTAGCCCCAGACTTCATCTAGTAATTCATCACGGGAAACTACGTCCCCTATTTTCCCGATTAGATATTTTAGCAAACGATATTCACGGGCAGATAATTCTAGTGGCTCTTCCTTTTTCTTAGCTTGATAAGCTTTGAAATCTATCGAGATGTCTCCGAACTGGTAAGTAGTAATTTCTAAGGTTTGAATTGATCGACGAAGCAAAGCTTTTACTCGAGCCAATAATTCCCTAACTCCAAATGGCTTGGCAATATAATCATCAGCCCCCAGCTCCAATCCCAGAACCTTATCAACTTCTTCGGTCCGAGCCGTCAGCATAATAATAGGTGTAGAGTTACCCTTATTACGCAGCTCTCGGCACATTTGCATGCCGTCCATGACAGGTAACATCACATCTGTAATCACTACGTCGGGACACTCTTTTTCGATTAGAGCAATGCCTTCCTGACCATTCTCAGCTGTAAATATTTGATATCCCTCAAGTTCTAGGTTTAGAACCAAGCTAGTACGAACTGACTGGTCATCTTCAATTAATGCGATTTTGTATTTATTAGCCATCTTAACTATTATTTTACAATAGTTTTAGAGAAATTGCATTAGTAGTTATTTAACTACTTAGAAATGACGCTATAACAATCGAGCACTAGCAAAATTGACTTAAGCGTCTATTTATCTTATAAATTCCCCCCTGATAGTTTGTACTAAATGATGAAATTTCATTAGTTTAAGTAACTATCGACTGAATTAATGCGCTTCTACAAGTTAGAAGGCTACTTAGAATAAATACAATGTCTGAAAATTACGCAATTATTAAATCTGGTGCTAAGCAGTACCGAGTTCATCAAGGTGAGACCGTTATGGTTGAAAAGTTTGGTGTAGCCGTTGGTGGAACTTGCACATTTGATCAAGTTATCGCAGTTGGTAGCGCTGAAAATCTTAAAATCGGCGAGCCACTATTAGCTGGAGCAACAGTTACTGGAACAGTTCTTCAAGCGGTTAAACAAAAGAAAACTATTTCTTTCCAACACCGTAAAAGAAAAACTCACCGTAAAAAAACTGGTCACAGACAAGAGTTAGTGGCAGTACGAATTGATTCAATTCAAGCATAATTTTTATATCATAAACAGGAGTTTACAATGGCCCATAAGAAAGCCGCAGGTAGTTCCAAGAACGGAAGAAAGACTGCGGGAAAACGTTTAGGCGTTAAAAAGTTTGGTGGTGAAGCTGTAATTGCCGGAAATATTATCATCCGTCAAAGAGGTACTAAGTTTCACGCTGGAGAGAATGTTGGAATGGGCAGTGACCATACATTATTTGCTTTAACTGATGGTGTCGTATCTTTTAAACAAGGATACAAACATTACGTTAATGTTCAGCCAGTAGTAGCTGAGTAGTAAACCTATCAGGACGAACGCATAGTTCGTCCTGACAAAATCCCCTCCCCCCTTAACTTCTCAAACCTCAAACACACAAAATAATCTGATTAATCAGATAAAAATTTCCATATATTAGAAAGACAAAATAATCAGAAGATGAAATTTATTGACGAAACAATTATTGATGTAGCTTCAGGCAATGGCGGTGCCGGCTCGCGTAGTTTTCGTCGTGAAAAATTTGTACCGATGGGTGGGCCAGATGGTGGAAACGGTGGTCGCGGTGGTTCTGTGATTGTAATTGCCGATAAAAATATCCAGACCCTGATTGATTTTAAATTTAAACCGCTTTGGCGCGCCGATCATGGGAAATCTGGTTCAGGACGTAGGAAAGACGGGCTTTCTGGTCAAGATCTTGTAATCAAACTACCAGTTGGAACAGAAATTTTTAATAACGCCACGCAAGAACTTGTTTGTGACCTAACAGAAGAGGGACAAGAAGTTGTGATTGCCAAAGGTGGTCGTGGTGGCAAAGGAAATGTATTTTTCAAATCAGCTACTAACCAAGCACCAACCCATGCCCAAGCAGGTGAGCCCGGAGAAAACTTTCGCTTCAAACTTAACTTAAAACTTGTAGCAGACGTGGGAATTGTAGGATTTCCTAATGCTGGCAAATCAACCTTAATTTCTAAAGTTTCTGCCGCCAAGCCAAAGATATCAGATTATCCTTTTACAACACTCACTCCCAACTTAGGAGTTGTCCAAGGTAAATTTAGAAACTTTGTAATTGCTGATATCCCTGGATTAATTCCGGGAGCTAGCGAAGGTAAAGGGTTAGGTTTTAAATTTTTAAAACACGTAGAGCGTACTAAAGTCTTATTATTTTTAGTTGATCCCTTTGCCCTCGATGAGCATGGAGAGCAGATTTCAGCCTGGGATAATTACAACCAATTAAGTCATGAATTAACAAATTTCAGCGAATGGATGGAGAGCAAGAAAAAAATTATTGCTATTAGTAAATCTGAAACAATTGCCCAAGAAGAAGAACGTACGGCTATAGAACAGATCTTTAAGGATAATAATCAAGAGGTCCATTTTATTTCCAGTTTAACTGCCGAGGGTCTGCCAGACCTACTACTTAATATTGAAAAAATACTTGCTTGAGACAATCGCACCGTTTATAATTAAAACATAACCTAATGAATAACTCTTTAATCAATCAAATTATCACCTCTGCTTCGGACAGCAAATCAATTAACCCGATTGCCTTTGACGTCAGAGGCCTTGTTGATTATACAGAAACTATCATTGTCCTTAGTGGACGCTCAGACCGGCATACTATTGGTATCGCTAATCGCATCATCGAAGATTTAAGTAAGCATAAAATTAAACCCAAGTATCTAGAGGGATATGATAAAGGCCATTGGATCTTAATCGATTTCTTTGATGTTGTTGTGCATGTATTTTACGAGCCAACTAGAGAGATTTATAACCTAGAAGCCTTGTTCCATCGCGCAAAAGTTATTAACCTCAGTAAAATTATTGATAATTCTAAAAAAGAAGCAGCTTAAAGCGACTCCCTGCTGTTTTCAAAATTGCGCCAAGCTTGTGGGTTTAGGTCAGGCAGAGTAATATCCTTTTGGTACTAATTAATCCTAGTTAATAAAGCAGTGAACCCGACTAAGATCTACGTTTTAATCGGGCATCTTCTTTCGGTTTCACTAAAATTATCCTTAGTTACCTTTCCACTTCTCACTCATTTAAGTGAGCTTTTAAGTACCTAAGAACTAAATGTTTTATTCCCCTTTTCATCTGAGCACCCAACAAAGAAATTCGTGTTTAGGGTTTTTAATTTCTAAAATAACTAAAGCTATCCATCTGACACTTCGCTGGAAACAGGAAGGTGTTATTCAGAATAGTAAACATTGGTCTGAAGGCGAACCTGCTGTCTTAGCTTTTTGGCACTCACAGCAAATTTACATGCCCTACATTTACGACGTTAAAGACTACCCAGTTAATATATGTAAACCACTTTTTGCGCTTGCCAGTAATCACCGAGACGGGCAACTAGCGGCTCAAACAATTAAAGATCGGAATATTTCCGTTATTGGTGGCTCATCCACTCGGGGTGGTCGTAAAGCATTTATTGAAATGATTAAAAAGATTAAAACTGGGAATCATGTGATTATTTCCCCAGATGGACCAAAAGGTCCGGCAGAAATTGCTAAATATGGGACTATTAAACTAGCTTCAATGACTGGTGCTAAAATCATACCGGTCGCCCTGAATGCCAAATGGAAGTGGAGCTTTAATAGTTGGGATGAAATGTTTATCCCCAAACCATTTTCCAAGGTCTTTTTGCTAGTCGGAGAAGGATATAGTATAAAGAAGAACCTAAGTAAGGAAGAGTTAGTATCAGAGTCAACTAAACTAACTGAGATTTTAAAAAAATTAAACAATCGGGTAAATTTTAAATTAGGCATTAATGAATAAAGTATTTTTCATAGTGATTCACATCTTAGCAATCGCGGCTTTTATTGTCGGCTATTCACCTTTTGCATTGGCACTCTGCTTAGCATTTTATTTGATTCGCATGTTTGCCATCACTGGTTGCTTTCATCGCCTGATGTCTCACCGTACATATCAAACAAGTAGATGGTTTCAATTTGTCTTAGCTTTCATCGGAACTTGCGCGGCGCAAAAAGGTCCACTTTGGTGGGCGGCAGCTCATCGCCATCATCACAAACATGCTGATACGGAAGAAGATATTCACTCTCCAGGAATTAAAGGAATTTGGTGGGCACATGCTGGTTGGGTTCTTTCTGAGGAGCATGATGAAGCAGATTTAAAACTAGTTAAAGACTTGTCAGTTTATCCAGAATTAAATTGGTTAGATAAATATCATTACGTTCCACCTCTAATGTACATGGTTGGATGTTATCTACTAGGACTGATAGTTGAAAATTACTTCCCTGGCTTACATACAACAGCATTCCAATGTTTATTCTGGGGATGTTTTCTGAGTACTGTACTACTTTATCATGGAGTTTTTTGTATTAATTCATTTACACATTTAGTTGGTAAAAGACGTTTTAATACTAGTGACGAAAGTCGCAATAGCTTCTTCTTATCGATTATCACTCTAGGTGAAGGTTGGCATAATAACCACCACCGTTATCCTGGCTCTGAACGACAAGGATTTTATTGGTGGGAAATGGATATAACACATTATGTTTTAGTGATTTTTTCTAAGCTAGGGCTGGTATGGAATCTAAGAACTCCTCCAGAGAGAATCTATCAAGAAGCTCTGGAGAATAAGCGTAACAGATAGAATTTTCTGCCGTACTTAAGTAAAGAATAAAATCAAAACGAATATTCCAAGCCTATGTGCAGATGAGTGGCTTTTAGTTATACTAGAACCATGCCTTAATATGGGACAACCTTAACCGTTCATACAGATATGCAAAAACAATTTATTAGCTTACTGACTCTGGCAGTATTAATTTTTCCAAGCCTAACTATTGCCGAACCTACCTATCGGGGCTTCCAAATTGGGATTACTGATTTTACTGATGAAGAAATAAATTCTTTAAATACAGATTGGCATGCTAATGTCGTTCGCATTCAGGTTGGAAACAATGCTGAGATGGATGGCACTACTGGAGCTGCTTATTTTCAAATGATTAGTGATAACCTTGATGAAATTGATTTACTGATTCCAAAGTTTACAGCAAATTCAATTAAAGTAATCTTAACACTTTACTCCCCGCCTGGCGGATTTTTAGCTCGCTTTGCTCCTTCCCACTACGCAATGTTCTCTGACTTAAGCTTGCAAGATGAGTTTGTCACCATGTGGGGAATCTTAGCTACTAGATACAAAGATAACCCAACAGTAATTGGATATGATTTATCTAATGAGCCTGCATTAAGAAAATCTTTAAAATCAAAAACATCACTACCTTGGCCTGATCTAATCAAACGAACCATTGCGGAAATCAGAACAATCGATCCAATAAAACAAATTATTGTGAAATCACTGTATGGCAACCCAGCAACATTAGCTGCCTTACCAAAATTAAATGATCCTAATTTTTGCTATAGCTTTCATGTTTACCCAGACAATCGCTATATCAATCAAGGATTTGATGGAAAACCAATTAAACATAATCCACCTAAAAAATCTGTGATTATTAAACATAGTTTTTTACCAATTCAAAAACTACTTAGAAAATTTCCGCTCCGAGAGCGAAGTAATGTCTGCTTTAATATTGGTGAGTTTGCTGTACCACGTTGGGCCCCAAAAGCTGATAATTACATGCAAAACCTTTTAAGGATTTTCGAGGCGAGCAGAGTACCGGCGACAACTTATGCCCGTGCTAGAAAAATCAATCTTCAGTCTTGGACTTACCATGCTTTTAACGAATCTACAGTTTGGGATCCACGAGCAAGCACTGATCCAAATATTGAAGAATTTCCAATCGAGACCCCCCTACGCGCTGTGGTATTGCAAACTTTTATGCAGAAAAATCAGTAGTAAGCTAACATAATCTATTTTTGGCTAATTAAGAATTTGTGATAAACTCGTTCCATGATTTTCTCACCTAGTTCAATAAACTTACTAAGAGCCACAGAAGCTTTAAAAAATAATCAACTGATTGGACTGCCGACTGAAACCGTTTATGGTTTAGCTGGGAATGCGCTAAGCGACGTTGCTATCCAAAGAATATTTGCTCTTAAGGGACGCCCAGCAACCAACCCTTTAATTGTACATATTGCCGACTTTAATCAGATCGATTCACTGATTGCACCACTAAATACCCAGCAAGCTAAAAACTTAGAGAAATTAAAAGTTTTTTGGCCAGGGCCACTGACTATCATCCTTCCAAAAAGCTCCCTTGTTCCAGATCTTCTTACCGCCAATAGTCCAACTGTTGCTATTCGTATTCCTAACCACCAAATTGCTCTAAAAATTATCCGTGACTCGGGATTGCCACTTGCAGCTCCAAGCGCTAACCGCTCAAACTATATCAGCCCAACTTCTGCACAACATGTCTTAGAGGAATTTGGTGAAGAATTAGAATTTATTATTGATGGTGGTAGCTGTACTATTGGCTTAGAATCAACAGTGATCTCTTTAGTTTCAGATATCCCTCAGATCTTACGTCCGGGAGCAATTACTCTTAATCAAATTCGTTCAATTATTCCAGAGGTTCAGTTGCTAGAAAGAATACTCTCCCCAGATGCCCAACAATCAGCGCCAGGTCAACAAATTAAACATTACAGTCCAAAAACAAAGTTAATCTTTAAAGAGGACTATAAACCTACAAAAGACTTACAAAAGATTGCCTATGTCGCCTTTACCCAACTTTCGGAACTAGAACAAAAGTCTTTTTTTAGTTATAAGTTATTAAGTACTAGTGGTAACTTAACTGAAATTGCCCAAAAACTATTTGGAACACTTAGAGAATTGGATCAACAAAACTTAGACTTAATTATAATCGATAAGTGTCCTGAGGAGCAATTAGGCTTAGCGATTATGGATCGACTAAAACGAGCAACAAATTAAAGAGATAAAATATGGAAGCAAAGATTTTTGGTGTAGAAATTAAAGATTTAAAATCTTTCCCTGATGGTCGTGGATTTTTTAGAGAAATTTTTCGTCATAATGAGAGTCTATTTACTGGCGGTCAATTTGCTCAGTGGAGCCACAGTAAAATGCAGAAGGATGTTGTCAAGGCTTGGCATTATCATCACCTTCAAACTGATTGGTGGTATGTTCCTCTCGGTCAAGTTCAAGTAGTACTCTATGATAAGCGAGAAGAAAGCCCAACTTACCAAACAAAAATGGTTCTTACTGTTGGAGAAACGGACACTTATGGACCTGAAACAAAAGAAGTCTGCATTAAAATTCCACCTGGAGTCTTACATGCCTGCCAAGTGCTCAGCCCAATTGCTCATTTATTTTATATTACATCTGAAATTTACAACCCAGATGATGAGGGACGCTTTGCTTATAACTCTCCATTAATCCCACATGAATGGACAGCTAATGCTATTACTTCCGAAAAAGATCGCGTCGATTTTATTCCAATAAATCCTCGCAAACTATCTTGCTAGAAATTAAATAATTTCGATATTAGTTCGGGGGACTGTAATAACACGCCGATCTTCCAACTCTAACTCAGCGACACGCACCATGGCACCAGTTTCAATTAGCTCCGGATTTACTGGTAAATTAATAATTTTTCCATTCATTCCAAAGTAAGGATAGCGGATGACTTTTACTTCTGCTCCAATTTCTAAACCGGTAATCTTTGCTGTCCGCTTATTCTTAAGGGATGTATTGGCAACAATAATTTCAGGCCTCACAGCACCAGCGCGAATCTGTGTAGCTCCATTAATTGCAGTGGAACTTCCTTCCAATCTACCTAAGATTTCTAAATAGCGATCCGACATGTGTAGATCACCAAACCCTTCTGTAATAATTAGGGTAAAAGGTAAAACTTCTCCTCCCGTAATAGGCAAGCCAAGTTCATACCCTAAATATTTTGTTAAAAGCTGATTATCAATACTTCCAAGGATTAGGCCAGCAGCTCCCGATTGTTTAACAGCTTCTAGCGCTTCCCAAGTTGGAAAATTTGGACTGACAAGAATTTTATCTTTAGAATCACTGGGAATATCACTAGCTAATAGCTCTAATTCCATTTCGGGATGAAGAATTTTGATTTCACCGAAACGCTCTCCACCAACTCCAAAAATACCTTGCACAAAAGTTGCTTGGGAGACAATTTCAACTTGTTGTTCTCCAATGATATTTTTTACTGTACCCGCTAAATAGGCTTGAAGCTTTAATTTTTTTGAAGATCCCCGAATTCCTACATGAGCATTATGTTGACTGATAAATTCAATCTGCCCACTGATTGGCGCCAAAACATTTGTTTCAAATAAACCAAAGAAAGTTTTGTATTGGAAAATTAATTGGTTTTTTTCTACTTGCTCACCTTCTTTTAAAGTTAAGTTCCGCATCACAAGATCTAAATCTAATCCAGACTGCTCTACTAACTTAACTACTAAAAGATCTCCCGGCATTTCTGCTTCAGCAATAATTTGATCTGCTATAACCTGCTGGCCAATCTGAACTAAAATCTTTCCTTTAAGTGGCAATTCACGGAGTTTTACTAACTCTGTTTTCTCAGCAAGAATTAAACTTGGGACTAAACTACTAGACACTTAGCAACCTCCCATCTAAGATTAAACCTGATTCTCCAGCTACGATGTTCACATCCAGCATTTCTCCATAACCTGCGCCGACATCGATTAATTTATTATTAGGAATTACAGTCAGTCGATAGCTATCCCCTTTACCCAAGGGAACAACCTTCACTTCTCCTTTAACAATCTGAATCGGATGGCGATCGTTAATTTGGATACTAGCTAAATTTAGCCCTAAACCCTTCTGATGCTTAGCAACTGGCGTGATACTATGAGCGACATGCACCAAGCAGTCATTTAAAAAAATCTCTTCCGCCGCGGCTGGCGCAACTTCAGCAAAGACACCGAGATGTGGCAACATAAAGATTGAGTCTACCGTAATTTTTGTAAGCCCCTTTAGAGCAAAACCATCCTGCATCATCATTGCCGCTTGCATCCGATCAGGAGCATGACTAATTACACCACCAGAACCAATTACTAAATCTAATGCCATCATATCTACTAACTCAATCTTAGAGGAACGTTGATTGAAAATATTGGCAATTCCTTTTTTTTGAACCTGCTGATTAACTCCAATCGCTAAGTGTTTATGATGCAATAAAGATAAGCGCAAAGCCTCACGACAGATAGCTTGCTCCAGAAATAAATCATCTTGAGCCTGTGGGATGGAGGTAGGGCGAATCATTTTATTACGGATGCGGTTAATTACTTCATCGGGATCTTGAACCTTATCTAACCACCGCATAATATTCTTAAGCCCTGCTTCTTTTAGGACATTGGCAACCGAGTAACTCATTCCCAAATTAGCTGAGACAGTACGATTAAAAACATATTCTCCTTGGCTTAGAAAAACACTAAAGACATCCGTTGTAGCTCCACCAATATCTACTGCTAAAATATTTTGATTACTCCTCTCGGCATAGGTCTTAATAATCTTACCTACAGCAGAGGGTGTCGGCAGAATTGGTTCGGGTGTCCAAGTAAGCAAACGATCATATCCAGGAGAATGACTCATGACATGAGTTAAAAAAAGTTCATGCACGGCTTCTCTAGTTGGGATTAAATTCTCATCTAAATAGCTTGGGCGAAGGTTTTCAACCGCAGTAAAGCTAGCAAGTGGTTGTAGAATTTTTTGAACGTCAGGAAGAGCTACTTTATTACCAGCATAAATCACTGGCAATTTTAATGTTTTACCAAAACGAGGAGTTGGCGCTGCTGCTAGTAAAATCTCAGCAAGCTCGATTACCTGATCCACTGCTCCAGATTCAAATCCTCCGGCCAGTAAAAAGATATCCGGTTTTAAATGGCGGATCTGATTAATCTTTTCATAATCTTCTAAGTGATCATCAAAGGAAATAGTTCCCAGCACAATAGCACCGGCACCAAGAGCGGCTCTAGCTGCGGAACTAGCACTTAAGTTACCAACAATTCCAGCAACCAACATTTGTAGTCCACCACCAGCAGAGCTTGTTGATAAATAAAGATCTATACCTTGAGTTGGATCTTTACTATCTAAAACAAAAGGCTGCTCATTTAACTTAATTGTTTTCTTTAAAAATAGTCGCCCGCTAACTTCCTCTAATTCACGAAAAGCATTTAGGGCACCAACAGTTACATCAGCAATCGGATTTTCAACAGTTGTTGGAGCTTCCCCACGAAATGTTAATTGCCAACGACTTTGCTTCCGCTCAAAGAGCAAAGCTTTAGTGGTCGTTGATCCACAATCAGTAACTAAAACAGTTTGTAAACGACGATCACCCATAACTTAAACACTTATCCCTAAAACTCTTAGGAAATCAAAAATCAAGAATTGAATCCGCTCGACCAATAATGCCATCCGCGCCATGACAGTAGAACCAAAGAAGGCTCCAAAACAAACCATTAACAATACTCGCCCCGACTGATTAAATTTACGGGCAACAAGGGTTTGTTGCTTATTAGAAAAGAGAAAATAAAATAGGACAGCAATAAAAGTATAAACAAAAACAATATTACTAAAGCTTGCTAACCAATCAATTTGATCATTTACCTTAACAACTAAAGGCTTAAAACTCCCGGCAATCTGTGGCAAATACTGATTAAAAAAGCCTTTAAAGGCAAGACCACCACTAGCTCCTAAAGTAAAGCCAATTACTAGTTTGGCAAGCCAGTTAAATCTTTTGCTATAAATAAAATAATACAAAAGCCCAAAGGCTGCTGGTAATAAATACCAAAAGTATAAGTAATTATGCTCCTTAGAAACTGTACCATCAGGAAAAGTATAAATATCTAAACCAAAGATAGGAACAATCACTTCCGGATAAAGAAAGTTCTTAACTGTAAAAAGCAACCCAAAGGCTGCTGAAATTCCAATAAATAAATGCTCAAAGAAGCGATAAAAGGAATTTTCTTTATACAAGAAACTAAAGATAGCTAATGTGCTAACTCCTCCAGTAATAATGGTTAAACTTTCCCAGTTAAACATTTCGCTTCCGCTTCACAAAATAAACAATATTACCAATAATAATTAAAACAATAATTAGTAACTGAGCAACACCTAAGCCAGTATTAACCAAAAGCGCCGTATCGGGCTCCCGATTAGGAAAATTTTGGTTAAGTAAATGTGAATACCAAGCAGCACCAGCAATACCCTCAAACAAGCCATCTAGCTGCTTCGAATCTAAATAGATATAAGCCTCAGGTATGGTAATTGAAGTACAACCATGAATAAATAATGGTCGATGAGTTTTACTACTAAAAAAACCTAAATAACGATCAAAGACTCCTACTAAACCTGTAAAATGGCCCAATAGTTTAATTTGATTAAAATCCTTAAAGTCTTTTAAGAAAGCAAAATTGTTTAAGGCGGTGCCATTAACATCTGCTTTAAATAATTCTTTTAAATCATCCGACTTGGTAATTTGTTGCAAAAGAATTGTAGCTCCTTGGCGAAAGCCTAAGTTAATCCAATCTTTACCATAGACCCAAGTTTCCTCGGGGTTTTCTTTTTGTAATTTTTCAGCAACCTTTTCTGGTGTTAACTTTAGAAAAGCTTCAGCAAAAGGAATCATGGAAAATAAAACTACAGGCACACGCTTCCGAAAAAGATGCTCCATCAAGACCATGGCCTGAGCTTCATTTTCAGCTTTAGTACTAGGACCAAAATCTAAAGCAATAAAGGCAATCTCTCCTGGGCTAAATTGAATGTTCTCAATTAAGTTATAAGCTTGCGTCGAGGCTTTTAATCTTGCAGGTGTTAGTGAAAGTTTTAACAATAATGGAATTGCTAAAACAACAAAAACTAACAAATAGATATAGCGCCGATCTAGTTCTTTCACTGGGAAGAATCCTCCTGAGTATAATCCGTCTCTAAGGAAAGCCACATTCTAAGTGCCATAATTAAACTGGCAACCCCAGCTCCTAAGGCAATCCCGCGAAAAGCCGCCGAGTTAGGAACTTCCAATAACCACAAACGCAACACAGGGAAACCATCCCAGAGCCACACTCCAAAAGGAATCTGACCCAACATCACAATAATAGCGGCTAACATCATTAGGCCTGACTCAAAGGATCGAATACGAAAGGCACGATATGCAGCAGATGCCACATAGAAGCCTAAAAGTGCGAACATGGCCGATCCGAGTGCCACAAATAATCCTTCGTAAATTAAAAGATTAAACTGATAGATAAAAAATTCTTGATACTCCAGAGTTAAAAGCTGCCGATAAACTCCAGAAAAAACATTTAACTTAGTTGCTAATGTCTCAAAGTAAAGCTGATCTTTAGGCTTAGTCTCCTGCAAAAAAACTTCCAGCTCAACCTTAGCTACCTTTAACTGCGTATCTAAATTTTCAATTGCTATTGTCTGAGGCTGGTTGCTATTAATGACTAAGGGGACTTTTTGATAAGAAGCTTGCAGTAAAGCAAATCCAGATAACTGCTCTTCCGGGTTAAGAGTCGCAAGCTTAGCAGAATACTCAGATAACATTGCAAAATGATTCGCAGGCTTAATATAGCTTTCCTGACTCCACCAATCTGCTATCGAGACACAAAGCATCAGCCCTAAGCCAAGCAATAGTCCAAAGCTATTAACCATGTTCTTTTTTAAGAAAATCACTCGAGGCACATGAATCATTAGAATATTAATCAATCCTAACCCTAGCGCCATTGCTCCAATAATGCGTAGGCTTAAAGAGATTGGATCATTATAAAGACTCAGCTCTAATCCTAAAAACTTTTCTGGCAAATAGAATTCTAGGAAAAAATAAATCCCCCCTAGAAATGTAAAAAATTTGATTAATAGTTTTTTGTTAATCACAATATTGTCCAGAACGATTTGAAATCAAAATAAATTAAGTCGGGGTAAAAACTCTGAATTGTTGCAAAAATAACCCCACAAAAAATTATTCCAACAATCAAGTATTTAGAAAAATCTTGGGCATATAAACTACCGATTTGAATTGGATCCTGACTCAAATAGGCAGAGGCTGCAAAAATCTCCTCCCCAATTAAAGTATAATCACAAGAAACGATAAAGAATGCTACCTGCTCCGGGGAGACCGTTGCTCCAACTTGATGAGCACCAATTTGCTGCCCAGCCTCGGCAAGAATTAATGATTCCGCCGCAAATTCACCGAAAAGAAAGGCACCGCCGACTCGCTCCCTTTGAACTAAACCAATATAGCCGGCCGCAAAAGCAAACTGCTCAGTAGATAAAAATGGAATGTTTTTGGGATCAAAGAAATTTTCTCTTTTGGCAACACGATAGGCGCGCTGAACAGTATCTTCAGTAATCGCTAAAACTTCAGGATCGTTCTGTGGCACTAATAATTTAGCTTTAAAGGTTGCTGCTCTTTTAGCAATGTAAAACAAAACTCCCAGACAAGCATAAAGCGTTGGGCCGATCCCACAAAGTCCAGAAGTAAAGCTAATGGGCCGACCTGCTTCCACTGATTTAGTAATTGTCTCCTCAATCGCTTCAATCCCTGGAATTTTTCTAACAAATAAATTTTTCGATTTTTGTGCTTTACGAATATAATAAAAAACAGGCGCTAACAATAAAAATGTTAGTAAAAAAATCATCCAAGTTGCATGCTCAATCCCTTGCATTAGCTCAACTTCCCTTGAAGCTTAACCTGCTCTTCCAAATCAGTAAGAAAACTTTGATAATTCTCAGGACTACTAAGTAATTTTTGCAACAAGCCAAAGTGTTGCTTAAAAAATAATCCCGCGATTGGAGCACAAAACTCACTACAGCAATAAGCAGTTTGGCGAAGTGGAAAAATAGATTCCAAAAAGAAAACAATTGGAGCATTAAGCTTTAAACCGGAAATTTTATCAGCTAAAGATTGTAAATCAGGATCAGACACAGCACGCACGGGAATTGGACTTGGAATAAGGCTTGCTCGTTGACTATTCATGCTTTGAAATTATTTTTGCTGGAGTACCAACAGCAATACAATTTGCTGGGACATCAGATTTTACTAAAGAGTGCGCTCCGATGATCGCTCCATCACCTATTTTTACTCCATCCAGAATTGTTGCGCGAGTACCAATCCATACATTTTTACCAATTTCTACACCACCCTTAATCTCCATTGGTTGATCATTTAAAACCTGACCATGCTCATTAAGTTGATGATTCCCTGGTCCAATATAGACATAGGCAGCAATTAAGGTACTAGCACCAATTGAAATTTTAGACTCTGAGGCAATTCGGCAACTAGAACTAATATTAACTCCGTCAGCGATTCTAATATTAGCGTTTTTAGCAACAATAATTGTTCCCCGACCGACTGTTACATAATCTCCTAAATCGATCTGAGCCTCAGCTCCTTTAGCATCAAGCACAACTTGATCATCTAAAATAATTTTCTTACCAAGAGTAATACGATTAGTGCCTCTTAAGGTTCCTCCAAAGCCAACTGCCAAACGAGCGCCACACGATTTGAATAGATGCGGGTAGCAAATTGCCCTTAAGGCTAAGCCAGGCAAACCACGAAGGTTACTAAGAAAGAATGTAAAGATTTCTAGGTCAATAAATTTCCACCAAGAACCATTATTAATTAATAATTCTTTATAGGCTCGAACGGGCCCAGCTGAAGTAAATTTTGCTTGTTGTTGTGTTAAGTTAGTCACGCCGAGAGAATAAAGCGAACTCACTATTTTATCAAGAAAAGATTATGACTTATAGGTTTACTGTAGCTCTAACTTAGAACTTCCACTACCACCTGAGGTCTTACTTCTTTTTCTTTGTTTAATTTGATCGATATTAGTTTTTTGCTTTTGAAAGTCTCCCTGATCATCTAATTTCACACGAAGTCTGAGGTTATTGGCACTATCAGCATTTTTCAAAGCATCATCCAGTGTAATTTTAGTACTACGATACAGTTCGTAAAGTGACTGATCAAAGGTACTCATTCCAAACTGGTTGCTTTTTTCAATCGCTTCCCGAATTTCCGTAATCTCACCTTTATGAATTAAGTCTTTAATCCTTGGGCTGTCTGTCATAATCTCTAAGGCCGCCACTCGCTTACCAGTACTTGAGGGCACAAGTCGCTGACTGACTGTTGCTCTTAGGTTTAGACCTAACTGCATATAAATTTGACGGTGCTGCTCTGGTGGGAAAAAGTTCATAATCCTTTCAATTGCTTGATAGGCGTTGTTACCATGTAGCGTTGCTAAACAAAGGTGCCCAGTTTCAGCAAAAGTAATCGTTGCCTCCATTGTTTCTTTATCTCGAATCTCTCCTAAGAGAACAACATCAGGAGCCTGTCGGAAAGCATTTTTAAGAGCGATCTTATAACTAGCGGTATCCATTCCAACTTCTCGCTGAGAAATAATCGATAGGCTGTGTTCATGAACAAATTCAATTGGATCTTCAATCGTAATAATATGCCCAGCTGTATTTTCTGCCCGATACTTAATCATTGCTGCTAAGGTTGTTGATTTACCGGAACCTGTTGCACCAACAATCAGAATTAGTCCTCTTTTCTTCAAAGATAGTTCCTTTAAGACAGGAGGCAATTCTAAATCATCAATCGACATTATCTCGGACTTAATCTTACGTATAACAGCAGCCTGTGTTCCGCGCTGGATAAATGCATTAAGTCGAAAACGGCCAATATGTTGATAATGTAAGGCTAAGTTTACTTCTTGATCACGCTCATAATCACGGATCTGGTTATCATTCATTACGCTGTAAATCAGCTCTTTAACTTTATCACCCTCTAGTTGGACACTGCCGGCCGCACGTACCACACCATCAACCCGGTACATTGGAGGACATCCATTCGTTAAATATAAATCCGAAGATTCATAACGATTCATCAATTCCAACAACTTTACCATATCCATAAGAATATCCTTTGATTAACTATAACTTTATTCTGGCATTTCCTTAAACATTTCAGCGTTATGCGCCTTCTCAATTGCTGTCTCTCTAGTAATTAATCCTTTTTCCAACAATTTTGCTAACGCCATATCCATTGTCTGCATTCCGATCCCTTGAGATGTCTGCATGGTAGATGGAATTTGGTGAATTTTTCCTTCACGAATTAAGTTTTTTACTGCCGTAGTTCCAATTAAAATTTCTTGGGCAGCTATTCTTCCTCCACCTTTTTTCTTACATAAAATTTGAGTTACAATTCCAATAATCGATTCAGAAAACATCGCCCTAATCTGCTCTTGCTGAGCTGGTGGGAATACGTCAATAATTCGGTCAACAGTTTTTGGAGCGCTTGATGTGTGTAAAGTTCCAAAAACTAAGTGTCCAGTTTCAGCAGCCGTAAGTGCCAATTGAATAGTTTCTAAATCTCGCATCTCCCCTACGAGAATCACATCAGGATCTTCTCGCAGAGCAGCCTTTAGAGCTGCCGCGAAACTTTTAGTATGCGCATGAACTTCCCGTTGGTTAATCAAACATCCTTGAGACCGATGAACGAATTCAATTGGATCTTCAATGGTTAAGATATGCCCATCACGCTCTTTATTCATTTTATCAATGATCGCAGCCAACGTCGTTGACTTACCAGATCCGGTTGGGCCAGTAACCAAAAACAAACCTCTCTCCTTTCGTGCGATATCATATAATGCATCTGGCAACCCCAACTGTTCCATGGTTAAAATGGTTGTGGGAATTTTTCGAAAGACTCCACCGACCCCTCTTTTTTGGCGAAAAACGTTAACCCTTAAACGCAAGGTATCACCAACTTCGATCGCAAAATCGACATCATTAGTTTCTTCAAAAATCTTTCTTTGACTATCGTTCATGATGTCATACATCATTTCCTGAGTTTGAGATTCTGTTAAGGCAGGAACTTTTAGTTTTTTAATTGAGCCATGAATCCTAAGCATCGGAGGCTCCCCAGCAGAAATATGAACATCAGAAGCATCTTGCTGCGAAGCAAACTTTAAAATTTGAGTAATATCCATTATAAGTTAAAAATAAATTTAGTAGTCGTAAGGAGCAATATAGTGACTCTAAAAAGTAATCTGTTACAAAGCATTATGTGGTCACTATATTATTTAGTTTTAAGCGGTTCAAACTTGGATATCCGCCGCCACAAATGCTTTGGCGTGACAAGAATCTAAGATTTGAACTAGCCGTAATTACAGTATTTAATTTACTAACGTACATTAATTTTTTGTCATTACTATCTAAGTTCACAATAAACTAACTAGTCACATTAATTAAGATGCATAATTGAGCTAAAAAGTAACAATTAGCCTTTTCGCACGTCTCCATGTATTCATCGTATGAAACTAGATATTCCTTAATACATAACAATAACTTAGGTAACTTAAATTGAAGTCACTTTCCAAAACATATCTTGGTCTCTGCAATAGCTCTGCTAATGCCTGGCAACTATCTAAAATTATTGATTTTTCTGTCACGAATCTAATTATTACCAACTCCAATCAGGAAGCTCAAAACATTTACCAAGACCTAGCTTACTTCTCAGGAAACCAAAATCTAACACTGTTTAATAACTGGGAGATTTTACCTTACGAAAATAACTCTCCCCACCCAGAAACCTCCTCGCAACGGATTAAAGAACTATTAAAAATTACCCAAAACCAACAGACAATCATAACAACAGTTCGAGCCGTTTTACAAAAGATCCCCGGCACCAAAAATTACCAAGACAACTCCCTAAACCTTGTACTTAAGAAGACCTACCTAGAAGCAGAATTAATTCAAAAGTTAGAACAAATTGGCTATCAAAGAAGTAGTACTGTCGAGCGACAAGGAGAATATAATTTTAAAGGAAAGGTTTTAGATATTTTTGCTAACCCAGACAACTTACCTATAAGACTAGAATTTGAATCATCATGTCTAATTAAAATTAGTTGCTTTGACTGGCAAACACAATTAAAAACCGGCGAAGAGAAACAAACTATTTCCATCTTACCAGTTAGAGAAATTGACTACACTGTTAGCCCTCAGCAAATTCTAAATGCGATCAAACAGGCCGAGGTGCCAACAAAATATAAATTGGAACTAGAGCAACAACTTGGACTCTTGCAACTAAACTTTCCGGGGGTTGAAAACTTCACTCCACTATTAAATAAAAGCTTACAATCTCTACTGGAAATTATTCAAACTAATAAATCAAAAACAGCACTCTATTTAATCGAGCCAGAAGCCCTAGAAGTTAGCTACCAAAAGTTTTATCAGCAATTAATTAAACGCTATGACAAACTAGCCTTAAAACAAGTAATCGCTCCGGCTAATGACTGCTTTGAGAGTATCGAATATTTTTTAAAGAATTGTACTGGAGCAACACTGCTTAAGTCTGAACAGAACGAGATTGATCATAAAATAAATTCCGAGATCATTAAAACACAAAATAACCAAGAAATTATTGCCCTCCAAAATTTAACATACGCTCAAAATCAACATCCAATTAACCCAGTTCTAAACGATCTGGAAAAACAAGGTTATCAGATTAAGATCCTGGCTCAATCAGAGATTCGACAATCCCGAATCAAAGCTTTAATTGACCCAAAACTACTTAAGAAAGCTGAAATCCTAGCAGGCAATATTACTGCTGGCTTCAAAATACTAGCAAAAAAGATTATCTATATTTCAGAAAGTGATCTCTTTCCTGTTATTTCCAGAAGGCACAAACAAGAGCCGGCAAATACAAGCTTAAAATCTATTCTCAACACACTTTCCACCTTATCAATTGGTGATTTCATTATCCATGAAGATTATGGACGAGGAATTTATCAAGGACTAAAAAAAATGCAGGTTGCTGAGGCCTCAGGAGATTTTTTACAACTAAAGTATGCCGACAGCACACTCTACCTACCTGTTCAAAAGATAGGTCGACTGCAAAAATATGTTAGTAATAGCGAACAGGTTCCGGAATTGGATAAATTGGGCTCTAACAAATGGCCAACGCTCAAAAACAAGGTTAGAAAATCAATTCAAGAGTTAGCTGGAGAGCTTCTAAAACTTTACGCCCTGCGTGAAAATACTCCTGGCCAAACTTGTGCCCCATGGGGAACGCTTGATCAAGAATTTGCTGATTATTTTCCTTACAATGAAACACCTGATCAACTCCAAGCAATTCAAGAAACAATTTCCGATCTAAGCTCTGGTCAAGTAATGGAGCGATTAATATGCGGAGATGTTGGATTTGGAAAAACAGAGGTTGCACTACGAGCTGCTTTTAAGGTTGCCTCCGAAGGTTATCAAGTTGCTGTCTTAGCTCCCACTACCTTGCTTGTCGATCAGCATCTCAAAAACTTTCGAGAGCGATTTAAATCATTTCCGATTCGCGTCGAAGCAATTTCCCGATTTTACTCAGCAAAACAAAACCAAGAGACGCTAAATGAATTAGCGTCTGGGAAGATTGATCTGATTATTGGGACACATGCCCTCTTAAAAAATCGAAATATCTTTAAACGGCTTGGGCTGTTAGTGATCGACGAAGAACAAAGATTTGGAGTCAAACAAAAAGAACGAATTAAGCAAATGCAAAGTAATGTTCATGTTCTTTCCATGTCAGCAACTCCAATTCCACGGACTCTCTACATGTCATTAATTGGCGTAAGAAAAATTAGCACCATTAGCTCCCCACCGGCAGAACGCTTGGCCGTTAAAACATATCTTATGGATTATAGTGAAGAAGTCATTGAGGATGCGATCTGGAAAGAGATTCAGCGTGGGGGGCAAGTCTACTTCCTACATAATCAAATTAAAGATCTAGAACTAACTTTAGCAAACCTTAAAAAACTAGTTCCTACGGCCCGCTTTGTTGCTGCCCATGGCCAAATGAATGAACATCAACTGGAAAAGATCATGAAAGATTTTATCAACAAGGAGTATGATGTTTTAATTACGACCACAATCATTGAAAATGGAATCGATCTTCCTAATGCCAACACCATGATTATCGATCGCGCCGATAAATTTGGCTTATCACAATTATACCAACTACGTGGTCGTGTCGGTCGAAGTAACCGCCAAGCTTTTACCTATCTCTTAGTTCCCAATATTAAAAAGATTACAACTGATGCGAACGAACGACTCCGCGCGATGGAAAGTATTAATGACCTAGGTCAAGGATTTCAGCTAGCCATGCGCGATCTAGAGATTCGCGGTGCTGGCAATCTACTAGGCAAAGAACAGTCAGGGAACATTACATTAATTGGCTTTGAGCTTTACTCAAAGCTTCTACAAGAAGCTATTTATAACCTTCAAGGACAAGAAACCTTAGAATTAATTGAGCCAGAAATTAAATTAACTTTTGATGCCTATATCCCTGATTGGTACTTACATGATCATACGGAGAGAATTGTTATTTACCAGAGAATTGCTAGTCAAAATTCTGAGGAACAGTTAGATAGTCTCAAAATGGAAATAGAAGATCGCTATGGGCATCCTCCAATAGAATTGATCAATTATTTCGAAATGATGAAGTTGCGTATTCTACTAAAAAGCTTGGGAATCTCAGAGTTAAATTATAAAAATGAGCAATTACTTTTTAAAATTGCAGAGCAGCATCGTCTAGATACAGAAAAAGTTTTAGCAGTCTGCCTCTCTCGTCCTAAAAAATATAAACTCAGCCCGCGAGGTATTATTAGTATTCGTACAAATATTAAATACATCAACGATCTCAATCTCTTAGCAGAATGGATCAGAACAGAGTTTCTGAAGTTTACTAAAGGAGCATAATTTGATGGACTTCAACTTTGACTTCATAGTAAATCTCTTGAGAACTTTTTAGATCTGGTATTATTGCTAATTGCTATTAGTTAAAGTTTGCCAACCAGGTATTCTTTTCTGCCCTCTCGACAACTTGGACAATTCCCGCGTATCAGCAAATCTCCCTGTTTCTAGCTGTTGATAATCTCTGGAAAGTATATTGCGAAGATATACTAAAACCCATTAGAGACTCTGTTAATAGTCAATAAAAAACAATTAAATGTTTTAAATATGTTGAGTTAAATATCGGTCACTAGACCATTGTTTTCCGTCCCGCACCATCGCATTTAAAGTAATTAGTAGCTTTCT
>JANNBC010000006.1:0-107430 GCA_031385045.1 bacterium
TGAGCTTCGCCAAAATGTTGGACAAGAATCCCTATAAACTTTTGTGATGAATTTGTTCAAATTCATCAGGACTACAATACCCCAAAGCAGAATGCATCCTCTTAGGATTGTAGAAATTCTCGATCCAGTTAGTAATACTGGATAATGCTGATATTCTCAATCTAAATTTAGTTTGATAAATCAGCTCAACTTTTAACGTATGAAAGAAAGACTCAGCAACTGCGTTATCCCAGCAGTTACCCTTTCTACTCATACTTGGTGTGATGTTGTTTTGAGCAAGCAAATGTTTAAAATCATTACTCGCATAAACACTACCACGATCTGAGTGGTAAATTAATTGCTTTGGTTGTTTTCTTCTAGCTAACGCCATCTGAAAAGCAGAGCAAGCAAGAACCGCATCATTCCTAGCTCCTAATCTGTAACCAACTATTTTTCTAGAAAATAAATCAATTACAGTTGCTAAGTAAACCCAACCTTCGCCAGTTCTAATGAAAGTCACATCACCAACCCATTTTTCGTTAGGGAAGTTCGCTTTAAAGTTTCTGTCTAACAAATTATCCGCAGGTGCTTTTGTTTTCGTGGAATCAGTTGTTGTAATAAAAGTTCTTTGCTTACAATGACTAGAAATCAGCTTGTTTTTACGCATTATTCTGCCAATTTGTCTTCTACTACAAGCAACGCCATCTCTTAATAATGCTGTGTGAATTCTGGGAACTCCATAACTTTTAAGGCTTTCAATAAAGATTCTTTTAATCTTAAAAAATAATTCTTTTTCCGCCTTAACACTAAGCTCCCGATCTTCTAACCCTTGGCACCAATGATAATAGCTAGACTTGGAAACTTGAACTAAATTACACAATCGGGGGATCCCCAAATCTAGCTTGCAATGCTCGGCAACAAAACCACACCTCACTCCGAGTGCTTTGCAAAGTATACCGTCGCTTTTTTTAAAAGCTCTTTCTCCAGTTTTAGGATCCTATTTTCTTCTCTTAGCTTTTTAAGTTCAGCTTTCTCATCTACTGTTAATCCATTGCTTTCCGAAGTTCGGTATTCCTTTAGGATCTTATCTAAGGTCGACTTACCAATTCCTAATTCACTGGCAACTTGAGCAGGCTTCACTCCATGCTGGTCAACTAGTCGTATCGCCTCGTCTTTTATCTCCTGGCTTAGCTTTTTTCTCATCGTTTTCTCCTATTAAATTAAGCTTACCAAAATTGGTAAACTTAGTCTTTTAATAGGAATTTCTGTCCAGAATAATGGCGAAGATCATTATCCGCTTGTGGGTAAGAAAATGGAGCAAATATGAATATAAATATGAAAAAAATGCCTTTGTCTTTAATTCTAGCTTGTCTAGTAATTCCAATCTTAGCTTGTGGTGGAGGCGGAGGAGGGGAAGATAGTTTTGCAGGAACCTGGAGAACCTCTATGAGAATAGCGGAAAATGGTTGCAATTTGAATCTTCCAAGTGCTTTCTCAAATGAAATTCTTGTTAATCAAGATAAGGATATCATATTGGTTCAAAGTGGTGTTCTGGTATTTAGTGGTGCAAAAAATGATAAAGGTGGATTCAACGTTGCAAATCAAAACGTTTCAAATGGTTGTTCAACTGCTTCCGTATTTGTTTCGCAAGATATTAAAGATGGAGAAGGTGATATAGCATATGGTATTGAGTCACAATGTGGAAATAGTTCTTGTAGAGTGTTATATGGTGGTAGAATGTATCAAGAGTCAAATAAAAGTATTACAGAAGAAACTGACATTTCTTTTGAAGACTTGGATAATATTATGACTTCCGAAGCTATTAAGCTTGTGAATTAATAGAAATGAAAATTTTTTAGCGACATGAATAGACTTTGCCATTCATGTCGCTATTATATTTATAACTTTTTAAGAAAAAATCTCATTCCTACTTTGAAATAATCTGACTAAGATTCTTATAGCCACTCTTAGTGACCAAGATATCATCTTCAATTCTAATTCCACCTGCTGGAATATTTTTGATTTTCTTAGAAAAATAAAGCCCAGGCTCAATTGTAAAAACCATCCCAGTTTTTAGAAATAATTCCTTACCTTCACGATGACCGCCGGGATCGTGAGTTTCCATTCCTAGGCTATGTCCAATACTATGCATAAAGTAGGGGGCATAGGCTCGTTTTGCCATTAAGTCAGAAATCTTTCCTTGCAGTATTCCCAATTCTTTGAGGCCAATTGTTAATTCTTTAGCGGCTGCTAGATATACATTTTTAACTTGAGCTTGATCCTTTACTTTGGCAATTGCTACTTGGTTAGCACTTAGAACTATCTGATAAATCTCGGCATAGATTCCACGATGCTCACCACCTACTGGATAGCATCTGGAAATATCGGCACAATAGTTTTGATATTCAGCTCCTGAGTCAATTAATAGATAGTCATCTTTTTTAAGTTTACTAGTATTCTGATGATAGTGCAGGACGGCGGCATTCTTGCCACTAGCCATGATGGTATTAAAAGCTAAGCCACTTGCTCCATGGATTTTAAATTGAAACTCTAGGGCTGCAGTTAAGTTTGCTTCGGGCATCCCAGGTGTAATTAAATGCCTGATTGTTTCCAAAGAATTTGCTGTTATTTCAATAGCTTTTTCTAGAAGTTCAATTTCGTAAGCATCTTTAATTAGTCGCTCAGTTGCAACAAGAGATTCCGCTGATAGAATTGATCTTGGGAAGCGCATTGCAGTTAATTTATCCAATGAATTTAGATAGAATAATACTTGATTTAAATGTGAAGCTTGTTGTCTTGGGCAATAAAGATTATCAATATTGCGAATCTTACCTAGAATAATATTTAAGAAAGATAATTCTTCTGTATAAATTAAATCAGCCTTAATATCTCGAGCTAATTTTTCGGCAGATTCTTGTGGTCCATCCCATACTGCTTTTAGGGGATTGGGCTTATTGGTAATTAGAATTGGTTTCTCCCAAGCATTAGAGATTAAAAGAACCGTATTTAGGATTGAACTTCCCGTCAGGTAGTAGAAATCGGGATTTACTACATAAGTGTCATTTGTTCCGGAGCGAGTTCGTTCTGGTGCTGATTCCAATGCTAGGCAGGAGTTTCCATTGCCTTCAGCTAGTTTTTTAAGTACTCTTTTGATTCGTCGATTAAAAATATCTTTTTTCATAGCAAAGTTTTTAAAGCAAATGACAGATTCAGGTTTTAAAATAAACGTTTCAATCAATGAACTTGATTTAATAGCACCTTATAATCATGTTCACCATGCTCAAATCTTACACTTTGTAGAGCGCGCAAGAACGGAGTGGATTGCCTCCCTGGGTTTTCCCATGGAATATTGGTTTAGTGTGGGAATACTTCCAGTTGTGCGAGCCTTGGCAGTTGAATATCTTCGTGAAGTTAAGGTCGGAGAATATCAGATCAGCTGTGAATGTTTAGAACTAGCGCGCCGAAATTTAACACTTCATCAAGAGATTGTTAATTCTAAGGGTAAGGCTGTGATTACAGCCGAGGTTAATTTAATGTTTATTGATGTTAAAACAGGTCGTGGGGCAGTCTTAGATCAGGCTTTAAGCTCCAGGATTGTGCCAGTGCTTTAGCAGTCTTTGACATCTGACTGATATTATTGTACATTTCCCGCCTTAATTTTAATCTAAGAAGTGCTATGAAAGCAGGTATTCATCCAGAAATTTTTGAGTCAGTTGTTACATGTGGTGGTTGTGGTTATTCCTTTACTGTAGGATCTACTCTTAAAACAATTAACGCTAGCGTTTGTTCTCAGTGTCATCCGTTTTACACAGGTAACACTAATAATGTGGATACAGCTGGTCGTGTAGATAAGTTTAAAGAGAAGTACGCTAAATTCATGGCGAAGTAAGCAGTCTGCTTAATAAAAGGGAAGATTTGTTCAAATCTTTATTCTTGATACTCTCCCTTGTTCTGTTACTGGCCTGTAACCAAACTTTAAATGAAGGTTTGGCTCCAGGTCAGCTTGCTCCTGATTTTCAACTCAAAAATTTAGCTGGTCAGACTGTTAGTCTTTCAGATTTTCGCGGTAAGAATGTCTTACTTAATTTCTGGGCTAGCTGGTGTTTACCTTGTAAACAAGAAATCAATAATCTCGAAAAACTTTCCAAGTTAAATCCTGAAAAATTAATTGTTTTGGGCATAGCTGTTGATGATCAACTGCCTGATGTTGCCAAGTTTATCACTGATTACCAAGTAACTTTTCCAATTGCTCTAGATGCCGATAGTAAGCTAAAAAACAAATATGGTGTTACTGGTTTTCCGGAATCCTACTTTATTGATCCAGCAGGGAAGATTAAGTTATTACTTGACCCTGACAAACAGAGTCTTGAGGCCAAAATTACTGGACCTCGAGAATGGGACAAACCAGCTTTAAGTCAACAACTACTACAATGATTCCAGAAATTTTTAGTCTTGGTCCAATTCCCGTAAATAGTTTTGGCCTAATGGTGGCGCTGGCAATTTTCTCAGCTTCAATTCTTTTAGCCAAGAGTTTTCAAGTAAATGGTTTAAACCCAAGTTTAGCTGAAAAATATGTTTTGACAGGTGGTATTGGAGGACTGATTGGTGCAAGACTTTGGTATGTATTTGTTGATAATTATTCTGACGTAAAAAATGATTTATTTTCAGCATTGCTTTCCTCTGCCGGGTTCACATTTTACGGTGGATTTATTATTAGTGCGGTCTTACTTTTTGTTTTGATTTTAATTGATAAGATTAAAGTTAGTGCTTTTGTTGATTCTCTAGGACCTGCATTGGCTCTTGGCTATGCTATTGGTCGCTTAGGATGTCAGTTATCTGGTGATGGAGATTATGGAATAGAGACTACTAATATTTTTGGAATGTCATTTAGTACAGGAGTAATTCCCACAGCTCCAGGAGTCTTAGTTTATCCAACTCCCTTTTATGAATCAATAATCTGTATCTTGATTGTTTTCTTATTGCTTTACGTCGAGCGATTATCTAAGTGGCAAATGGCTCCTGGTGCAAGATTTGGATTGTACTTAAGTTTAATTGCGCTCGAGAGATTTGTTGTTGAATTTATTCGAATTAATCCCGAAGTTGTTGGAACTTTCTCTCAAGCACAAGTGATTTCTTTAGCAATCTTTGCTTTTGGTTCTACACTAATTGTCCTTGGATTTATTCGTAAGTTCTGGAATAAGCCTGCAATTGCCTCCTAATTGATTCTAAATAGCGTCTTTCCCATTTATTAAACTTATCCTATTCTGATGTTGTTCCTGACTTTTTTAGTTAGGTACGGTTTTATTCTGACATCAGGCTCAAAAGGTTTTTTATGCTAAGACTCTTAGGCGTTTCGCTATTCGCAATTTTCCTTTGTTCCTGTTCCACACAACAAGCTGATTCAGCTAATTCCAAAATAGTTCATGATTTAATTAAAGATCCACTAACAGAAGATGAGACAGTTGAGGTCTTAGATCAGTCTGCCAAGAATTGGTTTTATGGAAGTGGGCTAGGCGATACTGCTTTTAAGGTTGGTACCTCGGTAATCTTTCCTCCAGTTCTTTTTGTTTGGTTAACTGATGCTGGCTTGCAAGTTACTGGCACAGGAAGTGTTAGCATTAAATCTGTTCTGCCAGAAGAAACCTCAGAAACTATTATTCAAAACTATCAAGCCGTAGTTTCGGTGCCAGGTAAAGTTACTTCGATAGTAGCTGGAAAAGAATTTCGTGACCGAGAAAAAGGTGAAGCTATTATTAAGAATGTGCTAAACAATCATGAGAATCCGAAAGATTTAAGTGATGTATAATTAGTTACCTTGATAGAATGAGTCGCAATTAGTATCCCAAATTCCAGTAAATCCAGGATCAGATTTCTTATAAATTTCATTATTATCAGTTAGAACATAATTTTGAGTTTGATAAAAATAATGAGAATAAAATTCATCGCCACGGCAGTGCAAAACGTATACAGTACGGGTTCTCTGTTCAATACTTGGACTATAATTTACGGAAATAACTCCCCAGACTTCCTGAGAAATATTTTTTCCGACTGTAAATCATGGTCAAGCCCCTTTACATTTTCAAAGCTTTGGAAGATATCAACGCCAATTAAATAAGCAGCGTGATAAGCAGATCTAGCAACAACATTATAAGCTTTTTTGCGATATTCTTTAATCATGCTGAAACTTACAGAGGATAAGATTCCAATGACGGCAATTGTTACAAGAAGCTCAAGAAGTGTAAAACCTAGAGACTTTTGTTTTTTAATTAAGATCGCATTTAACATTAACTTTCAGTTATTCTAATTTGAGTAAAGATTTAACTAAAAGGCGCAAATTAAGAGTTCCTTAAAATCTCAGTGCTCATAACCATCTAAATATAATAGGTATTTTTTAGTTTGCATAGTCTAAATTTATTAATTTTATCCTGAAACACTAATTCTCCTTCAAGCCCTAGAGGACAAATTAGCTGTTAAGCATAACAATTGATTGGTGGTACCAATATACTTCTTAGCCTTTAACAAATTAAAATAAATTACTTATAGAACTGCCTGGCTGTGAACTCGCTTAGTAGTAAAGTATCTAGTCTGATGAAAATTAAATTTTCTCTTCTTAGTTTCAATGAAATGGGTTTTAGTATGACAACCATCAATCAATTGGTCGCACTTAATATTCCAAAAGTTAAAGCACTTTGTGCCCGTCAAATTAAAAAATTAAAAGAGCGAGAAAATGTTAGTCATGGGGTCTTTGCGGTATTCTTAAATGTCAGCCCTTCAACTTTACAAAATGGGAAAGAGGGGAGGTTCTCCTTATAAATCTGATATTTGATAAGGGTTTAGCTGCTATCATCTAATCAATAAGAAACCTGCTTTAGTTATAATCAACATTAATATCGATATACCCTTTAGTTAGATCGCATGACCAAAAAGTAGCCTGCTCTGAGCCACTATTTAAGTTGACATCAATCACTACTGATTCTGCTTCCAGCAATGTTTTAAGTTCTGATCTTGTTACTCCAGTTGGATTCGATTTATTTAGTACTGTAATTCCTTGAAAGGCTAAATCTAATTTAGTTGGATCAAGAGTTACTTCGGGATGTTTGCCAACTGCCATAATCACACGCCCCCAGTTAGGATCCGCTCCATGAACTGCTGTTTTGATTAATGGAGAATCACCAATGCTACGGGCAACTGTTCGTGCATCAGCTTCTGATTTTGCACCAGTCACTCGAACTTCAATTAACTTTGTAGCACCCTCACCATCTCGGGCAATTTTTTTAGCTAATGAGCAACAGGCTTCATTTAAAATCTTTTGTAGTATTGGAAACTCGCTTGTCGTAATTTTAACTTCGCCTGTGGCAATCACAATTACTTGGTCACTTGTTGATGTGTCCGTATCTACAGAAATCATATTAAAAGAATTATGCACAGCAACTTTTAGCATCTTCTGTAAGTCACTTGAGTGAATATCCACATTCACAACCAGAAACGCTAACATTGTTGCCATGTTTGGAGCAATCATTCCTGAACCTTTGGCGATTCCGGCAATTTCTAAATTTCCGCCAGTAATTTTTTCAACTTGGTAGACTTCTTTCTTTACAAGATCTGTGGTCAGGATTGCCTCAGCAGTTAGTGAGCCATGTCTTTGTAGGGGATCGCGCAGAAGCGTTTGAAGTCCTGTGCTTAATTTCTCAATTGGAAACCTTACTCCAATAATCCCAGTGGAAGCAGTTAAGATTTCTTCTGGCTTCAGTGTCAGCAATTTCGCAGCTTCTTCCGCCGATTGATTGGTGGAAGTTATGCCTTCAGGCCCAGTCATGACATTAGCATTTCCAGAATTAATAATAATCGCTTTAGTTACAGCCGTTGATAGTGCTTGGCGATTTCTAGTAATACAGGGGGCGCAGAAGAGATTCGTAGTAAAAACAGCAGCCGACGCTACTGCCTTGGGGACATAGATATAAGCTAAATCGAGCTTATCTTTCTTGATTCCGCAGGGAATAGCTGAGGTATAAACACCACTTAGATCGCTTAGGGTTTTAAACATAACAAAATCACTTTAACTAAAAAAAATACTCAAGGAAATAGCTTTTATTGACCGAAATAATGATGGATTTAAGTAATTGTAGTTACTTAAATGATTAACTATAATCAAATACAATGTATACACTTGGAATTGTCGCAAAATATAATCGGCCAGAGGTCTTGGCTGTCGTAAAGCAGGTCGAAGCTTGGAGTGTAGCTAAATCTATTAAAATTTTCTTTGAAGCTGAATCCGCTATTCTTCTGGATAAACCTAAAGGTTTACCAATTGAAGAGTTAGTTCGTGTTTGCAATCCATTAATTACTCTAGGAGGTGACGGAACGCTAATTCGAATCGCGCGTTACGCGGCAGATTTTGATCGAACAATCATTGGAGTAAATTTTGGAAATCTTGGTTTCTTAACTGAGGTAAGTCCAGAAGATCTGATTGAGACGCTAGATACTTTTTTAGTCAAAAAGGTACAGTTAGCCAATCGGGCAATGATTAAGGCGCAAGTCTTACGCTCTGGCAAGGAAATCTTTAGTTGTCGTGCCTTAAATGATGCTGTCATTTTGAAGTCCTCTTTAACATCTCTGATTGATTTAGATATTACTAAAGACCAAGAAGAGATGATGCGTCTTAGAGCAGATGGCTTAATTTTTGCGACTCCCACAGGTTCAACTGCCTATTCTTTGGCTGCTGGTGGTTCAATTGCTTATCCAGCACTTTCGGTGCTTTTAATCACTCCAATTTGTCCCCATTCTTTAACTAATCGTCCCTTAATTATGCCTTTGGAAGCTGAATATTTTGTAAGTATCCCAGAATATGAGGGCAGCGTGACCTTAACTATGGATGGTCAGGAGTCGATTGAGCTGATTGCTGGTGATTTAATTAAGATCTCTAAGGCTAAAGCTTCTTTGCAATTCGTCCGATCGGCTAGTAAGAGTTATTTTGAGATTCTACGTAGTAAATTACATTGGTCTAGAGCTAACGATACAAAAGTTAATCGTCTTTAACTCAAAAGTTCTAGGCTAATTTTAACGGAGTAGTGCATAGGTACTGCCAAACTTAGGATAAATGAAATTATTTAATCCGGATGATGTCTTTTTAAATCGCTATCAAATTGTCCGACCACTCGGAACTGGGGGAATGAGTGAAGTCTATTTAGCTAAAGATCTAAATCTAAATGATGATTTAGTGGCAATCAAATTTCTTCATCTAGAACTTCAGCAGTATCCAAGCCAAATCAAAAGATTTCAACAAGAAGTTTTACTAACAAGAAGAGTTAATAGTCCTTATGTCGTGAAAACATTCGACGCGGAGATCAGTACCGATCATATTTATTTTGTGATGGAGTACATCGAAGGAATTAATCTAAATGAATTAATTGATGCAGAAAATCTGGAAGTAGATCAGATTATCCTGATCCTTTGTTCCATAATCTTAGGACTTGAAGCCGTGCACCAAGTCGGGATAATTCACCGTGACCTAAAGGCTGAAAATATTTTAGTTACTAATGACGGGCAATTAAAAATTATGGACTTTGGTGTTGCGAAAGTTCAAAGGAATGATTTAACCATTGCAGGTGAAATTGTCGGTAGTTCCTGTTATATGTCACCAGAGGTTTGGAAAGGCGATACTGTCACCAATAAATCTGATATTTATTCTTTAGGTGTACTTGCTTATCAAATGCTTACTAACACCTTTCCCTTTGATGGGGAAAATATGATGCAGATTATGTATCAGCATTTAGAAGGCGAGATTGAAGAGCCAATTAAACTGAACTCTGAGGTGCCGCCAGCATTAAATGAACTAATCTTGCGCATGTTAGAAATTGATCCAAAGTTAAGGCCGGATCTTTGGGAGATTAAGAAAAGATTACTAGAGATTGATGATGACTTACGAGAGTTTGTCAGTGATGAGCATGGAAATCGTCGGAATCGTTCCGAGTTACAATTTGAGTCCGCCGTTGAGGTTCCTAATCTCAAGCTTACTAATTTAAAATCAAATAGTTATTACGCAAAAAACTTAGCTAATCTCAATGTCTCCAAGACAGGTCGAATTAGTCAAAGTTGGAAGACTATAACTAACTTAAAAGCTTTAAAGAAGGTCAAGTTTTCGACATTTAAATTCCTACTTGGGGTATTACTTAGTTTTGCTACAGTGATGTTCTTGGTAATTGCTAGTGACCCGCATTCAGATTACGCCAGTTATTTAAATAGTTTTCAAGAATTATTTCAAAATACTAAGGAGAAGAATAATTACTTCTTTAACCTTTTATTTTTTGCGACCTTATTTTCACTGCCAATTTTTATAATCTTATTTAGTACAGTTAAGATCACTGAACTAATAGTTAAATTTGCTTTATCGATCTTGAGTTTTCTTAGCCTATTACTTGTTTTGAATTATACCTATGTCAGTTGGTATTCTGATGATGCTGTAAAATTCTTACCTTTAAACTCCCCGGTCTTTATTTGGTACTTAGAGGTAACCCTCCCTCGCGCCATTCAGCATTTAATTGATGCTGTTTTATTGGTTCCCGTCGCTAGTCAGGCTTTTGTTAGTGCTAGTAATAGTTGGAATCTAACAATGGTGGAAATCTTTAATCGTCCACCATTAATTTGGATGTTTCATTACAATTCATTAGTAATTTTTGTATTTTTGTTATTGATTATCAACAAATCAAATTTGAATTTCTTTCAGATTGCCTCTGCTAAGCGGTATCGTTTAGCCTTAATCCTTTTTTCATTATTTATAATTGAACCTCAGCTAAAGGAATACTTAATATCAGAATCACTTTGGACTGAGGGGGCTCTTTTCTTTCGACTGACAAGATATGATTTTGTTGTTGATAAGTTTTACTTGCTTTGCTCGCTAGTTAATTGGTCCTTTCTTCTTGGGTACTTATTTTTTGCTAGCCGCTCTCGACAAAGGCCCGGGGTAATTATGCGTATTCAGTAGTTGCCTAAGTCTTCCGTCTGTTAAAAAACTTGCTATTTATAATACCAATCATGTGCTAATAACTCTTGTATGTTAAGAGAGATTATTATTCGCAATTTAGCAACAATCGAAGAGCAGTCGATCTCTTTTGGTGAGGGTTTAAATGTCATCACTGGAGAGACTGGCGCTGGAAAATCAGTTATTTTAAAAGCTGTCGAATTAATATTAGGACAGAAGGGAAGTGCGGAACTAATTCGAACTGGAAAAGACAGTTTGGAAGTCCAAGCTTTATTTGATCTCCAACAACTTTCCCCTGAGGAGCTTAAAGTTTTCCCTGAAGACTGGCAGGATCAGGAGCTAGTTATTAAAAGAACGATCAGCTCTAACTCTAAAAATAAGATTTCCATTAATGGTAATCTGGCTACCCAACAACAATTAGCTGCGATTGGTCCAGCCTTGCTTAGTATTTGTAGTCAGGGGCAAAATTTAAATTTATTAGATAAAAGCTATCATTTAGAGATTGTCGATTTTTACGCGCAAAATAAGGATTTACTAGCAGAGTATCAGTTAGCCTTTCAAGAATGGAAAATGCTTCAAGCACGCTTGCAAAATTCAGAACAAGAGTGGGGAGATGCTGAGCAGGAGCGGGAAGATTTAGAAGCTGAGCTAAAGATCTTAAAATCTTTAGGCTTAAATCCAGAACTTAGAATAAATCTTACCAAGCAAATTGATCAGATTAAGGGGCAGGGACATTTACTAGAGATTAAACAGAATATTGAGCAATTATTAAACTCCGAAGTTGGCTTGTTTGAGCTTATTCCTAAATTAGCAAATGCCTTAAAAGATTTAAGGCGTACAAAAGGTTCCACCGATTCTTTAGATTTAGTTTTTAATCAGTTGGTTGATATCTCTGGAGAGTTAGAAAGAGAGATTCAACTAGTTCAGCTAGAGCAAGGCTCAGAGGAAGATTTGGAAGCCTTAGAGGATCGGCTAGCAGAGCTTGCAAGGTTACAAAGAAAATATCGAACTGATGATATTGGCTTAATGGAAATTTATGCCTCAAAACAGCAAAGGTATAACTGGCTTAATCAGCTTGATGCTCCAGATAAATTACGCCTTCTCTTTCAAGAAAAAAATAAACAATTACAAATCTTATTAGCGAAACTTACCAAGAATCGTATCCAAGCAATCCCCAAGTTTGAGAAAAATTTAATTGCTGTCCTAAAAGAATTAAATTTACCAAATGCTAAATTAGAAATTGCCGTGGAAACCTTGGCTGAGCCGCGAAACTCTGGTCAGGAAAGCTTAGAGTTTCTGATTAGCCTTAACCCGGGAGAAGTCTGTAAGCCACTTCGCAAGGTTGCTTCTGGTGGGGAGATGTCTAGGATTTTACTTGGATTTAAAAGTATTTTTAATAAATCTCAAAGTGGTTGTTGCTTTATCTTTGATGAGATTGATACTGGGATTTCTGGTGCCACGGCTAGGATTGTTGGCGAAAAAATGAAGTCGATTGCTAAGAACTCTCAGGTGCTATGTATTACACATTTAGCCCAAGTTGCCTCGCTTGCCGATCACCATTTAAAAGTGGAAAAGATAGTAACTGATAGGACTTTTACTCAGATTGAAAGCCTAAGCTTAGAGCAAAGAATTGATGAGGTTGCTAGGCTTTTATCAGGGCGTGAAATAAGTGATACTGCTAGGGCTTCCGCCGTTGAGCTAATTCAACAATAAACTATTTGATATCAAGATGATTTTTAATGCATAAAGTTAATTTTTCTAGGATTCTTCCCTTTATTGTTTTTATTGCGATTTTTAGCTTTCATCTTTTTTCTTTTAATCAGTTACCACCAGCGTTTCCGGATGATGGACTTACGGCTGGGCGTACGAAAGCATTTTTGGATTCTGGCTTTGCTGTTGCTCAGATGGAAGCGGCGATTTTAGATCGAATCCCCAATGGAAATTACCTAAATAATACACTGCCTTATTATTTATATGCACTACCGGTACTAATTTCTGGAGAGATTTCTTTAGAGAGCATTCGAACAGTTAATTTATTTTTAATTGCACTGTCACTAATTCTAGTTTTTTTAATCTCCAAAGAAATTAAAGATTGGAAATTTGGCTTGATCTCCATGATCATTTTGGGGTTCTCCAATAACTTTACTTATGCTGGACATATTGCGCGGCCAGATTTCATTGCAAGTGTAGTTGGCTTACTAGGGATTTTTATTTTTTTGAGAAATAAGAATTCAAATTTTTGGGTAGATATTTTTTTAGGATTAACTATTACTGTTGGTTTTATTCTTCATCCTCGAATAGTTATTTACATACCAATCTTATGCTTACTTTATTTAAATAAGTATCAGTGGGGGATCTTTCGAAGTTGGAACTTTTGGTCATTTTTTGGAGCACTGGGCTGCAGTTCTTTAGCTTATTACGTACTCAGGATTCTTCCTTACCAAGCATCCTTTGCTGAGCTAAATCTTGCTGTGGTTGCTGGTTCTAGGTCTTTGCCTATTCTTAGTTTTGACTATCAACAGATTCAAGATTCGATTCTTAGAGTTTTAGGTCAATTGTATTTTGATCACTTTCTTTACGCCGCTGGTGCTGTGGGACTATTCTTAAGTCTTTTCTCGCGAGATCAAGCTTGTCGGGTAATGATCGTTTTAACGCTTGGGACACTATTAGTTACGGCCTCGGTGATGTCTGATTTTTATATTTTTAATTCCATTATCATTGTTGGACTAGCATCGATTTCTGTAGCTTTTTGCTGTTATTTAGTCTTTAGTTTCGACAGATATTTAATCTTTTCAATAATTGGGAAGTTGGTCGTTATATTACTAATTGGGCATTATGTTCTGACAAATGCTGAAAAATCGGCCTTAAGGGTTGGGAAGAATCAAATTTGCGTTCAAGAGATTCAACAATTTAATAGTGTTCTTAAAACGCTGATTAAGCCAGAAGATACGATAGTAGGAGAAGAAGACTATTGGTTTAAGTACCAACAGAACAAGTTTCATTCCTGGAAAAATCTAAACTATATTCGTCGGCTTGAAAATTATAGCTTGGAAGAAGCCATGCTGGAGCTAAAGCCTAATTATTTTATTTTAAACTCAGCAATTGGATATTTTATCACAGACGAAGTCTCGCCTTCCCCTTGGGTAGAGAATTTGAGGATCTCAGCCAAGGAGTTTTATGCTGTAATGGATAAACATTTTCAGATGGAGCATTTGCAGATCAACCGCTGTAATCAGAACTTAGTTCTTTATAAATTTAAAAATCAGGACACTTTGGAGGGCCTTTTAGAGAAATGAAATCTTAGTTATTCCAGTAACTTAACTATTTTTATCACTTTCCCCACTTGACAATCAGGGTCAAAATACTTAATTTTGCGCTGTTCCGTAGGAACAAACTATGTCAGTCAAAAATAAAGACTACTATACCATCTGGATTCACTCATCTGGATTTAGAGGGATTAGACGTCTAAAAATACACAAGAGAGCCCTTGTTTCATTTACAGTAAGCTCTACCGTTTCATTAATCTTAACCGTTGGTTTACTCGGTTCAAGATTTCCTATCCAGTCGAATTCTCGGGCTGATGGTTCTTCGTATGATAACTTTATGGCTAGCCATCAGGTCTATCGGGAACTTAAGCTTCAACTATCTGGTCGCTTAGAAGAGCTAGCCTCGGTTTTAAAGTCTGCTGGGGATCTGGGCGTCATTAGTCAAAGGAAATTAGAAGCTCTAGACTTAAGTGATATCAATTCAGTAGGTGGACTTGATTATGATTGCGAGGGAGCAGCCTGTCTTCAGAAAGTTTCTCTGACTGCCTCAGATCTAAGTACAAACGAATTAATTGAAAAAACAAAGGCTTATGAGCAATTATTCAAAAAGCTCCCACTTAATTTTCCGATCAAGTCAGGGCGTTTAACTTCGCCATTTGGTAATCGTAAATCTCCATTTTCAAGTAGTTGGAAGATGCATCGAGGGGTAGATATTGCTGCTCGCTACGGTACTGATGTTTATGCAAGTTCCCATGGTAAGGTCGTTAATGTTGAGTATCATGCAACCTATGGGAAGGTGGTTGATATTAAGCATAATAAAGATGTTGTCACACGCTATGCTCATTTATCACAGATTAACGTTAAGGAAGGTCAAAAAGTCACAGCCGAAACTATTATTGGTAAGGTTGGAGCCACTGGTCGTGCTACTGGCCCACATCTTCATTATGAAATCATTGTTAATGACAAACCTTTAAATCCCCAACATCTGATTAGCCTTGGCAGTCTTGCCCAAAAACTCCTTTAATCACTTCAGGTTCATTTCTTCGTCGTTTGCGAATTGCTGATAGACAAATTAAGTGCTATATAACAGCCGAATAATTTTACTCTATTTCTATATGTCCAGAAAAAAAATTGCCCTCATTGGTGCCGGTCAAATTGGTGGCACACTAGCGATGTTAACAGGTTTACGTAACCTAGGAGATGTAGTTCTTTATGATATCGTAGAAGGCATGCCGGCTGGTAAGGCTCTTGATATTAGCCATCTTTCACCAGTATTTGGTTTAGACTTTAAAATAACTGGAACAAACAATATTGCTGATATTGCTGATGCAGATATTTGCGTTGTTACTTCTGGTTTACCTAGAAAACCGGGGATGTCTCGTGACGACTTACTTAAAATAAATTCTGATATTGTTACTTCAGTTGCCGAGTCAATTAAAAAATATGCTCCCAATGCTCTTGTTATCGTTACAACAAATCCTTTGGATGTGATGGTTTATCAGATGTTTAAAAAGACTGGCTTTGCTTCCAATAAAGTTGTGGGAATGGCTGGTGTTCTTGATACTAGTCGTTACCGAGCTTTTCTAGCGGAGGAGTTAAATGTTTCTGTTGATTCAGTTTCTGCTTTCGTTTTGGGTGGCCATGGTGATGCGATGGTTCCTGTTCGTTCATATACTAACGTTGCTGGGATTCCAATCGAGAAGTTACTTGATCCTGCAACACTAGATCGAATTGAAGATCGCGTAAGGAATGCTGGTGGGGAAGTTGTGGCACTCCTTAAAACTGGTTCGGCCTTTGTTTCACCAGCAGCAGCTTGTATTCAGATGATGGAAAGTTACCTTTTTGATCAGAAAAAAGTACTTCCAGCAGCAGCTTATTGTCAGGGTGAATATGGTATCAAAGACTTATATATCGGTGTTCCAGTAATTCTTGGTGCTGGCGGTGTCGAAAAAATTATGGAAATAGACCTGAACCCTACAGAGATGGCTGAACTTAAAAAGTCAGTTGAAGGTGTTCAGACAATGGTTAACTTAATATCATAAAATAAAGTGGATCTACTTGCTTTTTATCGTTCAACAATTGGGAAAAAAATCGTAGTTGCTCTCACTGGCTTAATGCTAGTTGGCTTTGTGATTGGCCACATGGCGGGTAATTTGAAAGCTTTTGGTGGTGTCGATGCAAACGGAGTTCATAAACTAGATCATTATGCTGAGTTTCTCAGATCTTTTGGTCAAGATATGCTTGGGCATGGTGGTTTTTTATGGATCGCGAGAATTGGCTTACTATTTGCTGTGATCCTTCATATCGTGGCGATCATTCAACTTCGGAGCTTAAACAAGCGCGCACGTCCTCAAGGTTATCATTCTGAAAAGAAAGATATTTCCAAGCTTGCTGTCAATCTAATGTTTGTTGGCGGTTTATCTATCGCTGCTTTTATTGTCTTTCATTTACTGCACCTGACTTTTGGTGCAATTCATCCGAGCTTTCAAGAAGGGAAAGTCTTTCACAATATTATAGTTGCTTTTAAGAATCCACTTATCACCTTGATCTATATCGTGGTCATGGCATTTTTAGGTCTTCATCTTTACCACGGAGTCTGGAGCGTTTTTCAAACACTAGGTTTGAATCGCCCACGTTATGATTATTACATTCGACTTTCGGCCAAAGTTATTGCTTGTGTGGTTTCCTTTGGTTTTATGATTGTTCCTTTGGCAATTTTGTTTGGTTTTTTATCGGCGTAATTGAAAATGACATTAAATTCAAATATTCCTTCTGGTAATGTGGCGGATAAGTGGACGAACCATAAGTTCTCCATGAAGCTTGTTAATCCGGCGAACAAGAGAAAATATAAAGTAATAGTTGTTGGTACTGGTTTAGCTGGTGCATCTGCGGCATCGACGATGGCAGAGCTTGGCTATGATGTTCATGCTTTTACTTTTCATGATTCACCGCGTAGGGCACATAGTATTGCGGCTCAAGGTGGAATTAACGCTGCCAAGAATTACCAAAATGATGGCGATAGCGTTCACCGTTTATTTTATGACACAGTTAAGGGTGGTGACTTTAGAGCTCGCGAAGCCAATGTTCATCGTTTAGCCGAAGTAAGTGTAAACATTATCGATCAGTGTGTTGCTCAAGGAGTTCCCTTTGCCAGAGAGTACGGCGGATATTTAACCAACCGCTCCTTTGGTGGTGCTCAAGTTTCTAGAACATTTTATGCTCGTGGTCAGACTGGGCAACAGTTATTATTAGGTGCTTACTCTGGACTGTCGCGTCAGATTTCCAGTGGTGGAGTGAAGATGTACAATAAAATGGAAATGCTTGATGTTGTGATTTCTGATGGTCGAGCTGTTGGGATTACTGTTCGTAACCTAGTAACTGGAGAAATTACAACGCACTCAGCTGATGCTGTTGTCCTTGCCACAGGTGGTTATTCCAATGTTTATTATTTATCAACTAATGCCATGTTATGTAACGTAACAGCGGCTTTTCGTGCCTATAAGAAAGGAGCCTACTTTGCTAACCCTTGTTTTACTCAAATCCACCCTACTTGTATCCCTGTTTCTGGCGATTACCAATCAAAGTTAACTTTGATGTCGGAGTCGCTCCGTAATGATGGTCGAATTTGGGTACCAAAGAATAAAAAAGATCCCCGTCCAGTTGCCCAGATTCCAGAATCAGAAAGAGAATATTTTCTAGAAGAACGCTATCCAAGTTTTGGAAACTTAGTTCCGCGTGATGTTGCTTCGCGTAATGCTAAAGAGCGTTGCGATGCTGGCTACGGAGTAGGTGAAAGCGCTTATGGCGTATACCTTGATTTCGCGGAATCAATTCAAAGATTAGGTAAAGATACGATCGCCGATCGCTATGGTAATTTGTTTGAAATGTATCAACGAATTACTGGGGAAGATCCATTTAAGATTCCAATGAGAATTTATCCAGCTCCGCATTATACTATGGGTGGACTTTGGGTTGATTATAATTTGATGACGAATGTTCCTGGGCTCTTTGCCATTGGAGAAGCAAATTTCTCGGATCATGGTGCTAACCGTTTAGGTGCTAGTGCTTTGATGCAAGGGCTTGCTGATGGTTACTTTGTGCTACCAGCAACAATCGGTAATTTCTTAGCGTCAGTTAAGCCGGCGGCAAAAGATTTCACTAAGCTTAATGAGTTTTCCGAATCTAAATCAGAACAAGAAAAACAAATTACGAAATTGTTAAGTATCAAAGGAAATCGCACCGTTGATTCAATTCATCGAGAATTGGGAAGGATCATGTGGGACAACTGTGGTATGGCTCGTACTAAGGAAGGTCTGGAAGAAACGTTAATAAAGATTCCAAAAATCCGAGAAGAATTTTGGAATAATATTTCCATTCCTGGTGAGTCTGCTGACTTAAATGCCACCTTAGAAAAAGCTGGAAGAGTAGCTGACTTTTTAGAGTTTGCTGAAATTATGTGTCATGACGCTCACGATCGTAATGAATCTTGTGGTGGACACTTTCGTGAAGAGTATCAAACACCAGATGGCGAAGCTCTTAGGAATGATGAAGAGTATGCTTATGTCTCAGCTTGGGAACATCAAGGTGTCGGTAATAAACCGAAGTTACATAAAGAACAATTAATTTTTGAAGATGTTAAACCTTCTCAAAGAAGTTATAAATAAGTGTTTAGCCGTAGGCTGAAACACTTGCATTGACCCTAACCGTTTAGAGTTTGAGCGGAGGTCGAATTAAAAAATTTGGTAAAAACGCAGGTGTACTGGTGGTACAGCGAGTATTTTACCAAATTTTTTCTTTCGAGATCTGCCAAAGGTTAAACGGTTATATAAATAAATCGTTAGTATGAAGATTAAATTAAAGATTTGGCGACAAAAAGATAGTAAGTCTAAGGGCGAGTTTGTTAACTATGAACTTGATGACGTTAGCGAGCACATGTCGTTCTTAGAAATGCTGGACGTTCTAAATGAACAACTGGAAACTAAGAACCAAGAGCCAATTGCGTTTGAACATGATTGCAGAGAGGGGATTTGTGGTTCTTGTGCTTTAATGATTAATGGTTGCGCTCATGGTCCAGAAGCAGCAACGACAACTTGTCAGTTACATATGCGTTGTTTTAAAGATGGTGATTCAATTGTAATTGAACCATGGAGAGCTTCTGGTTTTCCAATCGTGAAAGATTTAGTAGTTGATCGATCTGCCTTTGATCGAATTATTCAAGCTGGTGGATATATTTCAGTAAGTACTGGTTCAGCTCAAGATGCCAATTTAATTCCCATTTCTAAACCAATTGCTGATAAGTCAATGGATGCTGCTGCTTGTATTTCATGTGGAGCTTGCGTTGCTGCTTGTCCAAATGGATCGGCGATGTTGTTTACCTCAGCTAAAGTTGCTCATTTAGGTCTATTACCTCAGGGTCAGCCGGAACGATATCGTAGAGTAAAAGATATGGTGGAGCAAATGGATCAAGAACGTTTTGGATCATGTACTAACTATGGTGCTTGTCAGGATGCTTGTCCAAAATCAATTAGTATCGAGTTTATCAGCCGGATGAATCAGGATTACATTAAAGCACAATTTTTGGCTCGTACTAAAAAAGACGATGTCAGAATTAAAGCCCAGTAGTATCTCTTGGACTTGTCTAATATTTTCAATGACAAGACTTCTCAAGGTGATGCTTGAGGATCGGAGCACTGCTTTATTTCTGAATAGTTACATCAAAATCTAATAATTATTAATTGGTTTATTCTCTAGTTAACCACTGGTAATAATAAAACTTTTCCGCTATTATCACGACGATTTTTTATATTAAAATAATTAATGAATTTACACGAATATCAATCAAAACAAGTCCTAAAAAGTTTTGGATTACCGGTCTTAAGAGGTTACCTTTGTTATACTCCAGGCGAAATTGAAGCTGCTGCTGATAATCTTGGCGGACCTGTCTGTGTGGTTAAAGCTCAGGTTCATGCAGGTGGTCGAGGAAAAGCAGGTGGAGTTAAATTGGCTAAAAGCAGTGCTGAAGCACGAGAGCTTGGATCTAAAATTTTAGGGATGAAACTTGTAACTCCGCAAACGGGCGAGGAAGGGAAGATTGTTCGTAAGGTTTATGTAGAAGATGGTTGCCAGATTGATAAAGAATTATATTTAAGTTTGTTAGTAGATCGTGCCAAGCGTTCGATTGCAATCATTGCTTGTGCTGATGGTGGAATGGATATCGAAGAAATTGCTGAGCATACACCTGAAAAAATTATTACTCGTTTTATTGATCCGCGAGCTGGACTACAAAGTTTTCAATGTATGGAAATTGCTTTGGCTCTTGGAGTTGATATCTCTTTAACTAAAAAGTTTCAGGATATCTTAACTAAACTTTACCAAGTATTTATTGCTAAGGATTTAGACCTGATTGAAGTTAATCCTTTAGTAATTACTAAATCAGGGGAGTTTGTAATCTTAGATGCTAAGTGTTCGGTAGATGATAACGCTTTGTTCCGTCACCCGGAATTAAAAGAAATGGCTGATTATGATGAGATGAATGCTCGTGACTTAGCAGCTTCTAAGTTTGACTTAGCTTATGTTGGTCTTGATGGTGACATTGCTTGTATGGTCAATGGTGCTGGACTTGCCATGGCCACAATGGACATTATTAAGTTTTTCGGTGGTGAGCCAGCTAACTTTTTAGATGTTGGTGGTGGAGCTAATAAAGAAAAGGTTTCTGCTGCATTTAAAATTTTACTGTCTGATGAAAAAGTTAAAGGTATTTTAATTAATATCTTTGGTGGAATCATGCAGTGTGATGTTCTTGCCAATGGAGTAGTGGAAGCTGCTCGTGAAATTGGCGTTAAGGTTCCGCTCGTTGTTAGACTACAAGGAACAAATGTTAAAGAAGGACGTGAAATCCTAGCTAAGTCTGGATTAAATATCGTAGCAGTTGAAACAATGGAACAAGCTGCCAACCAAATTGTAAGCTTAACCAAATAACTAAATAAAGGAAAAATGAGTATCTTAGTAAATAAAAATAGCCGAGTTTTAACTCAAGGAATTACTGGAAAATCAGGATCATTTCATACTAAAGCTTGCCGCGATTATGGAAGCAAAATGGTAGCAGGTGTTGGACCTGGAAAAGGTGGTAGTAACTTTGAGGGCATTCCACTTTTTAATACTGTGAAAGAAGCTAAAAAAGCAACCGATGCTGACATTAGCGTAATTTATGTTCCACCACCATTTGCCGCCGATGCCATCATGGAAGCAGTGGACGCTGAACTTGATTTAGTAATTTGTATTACAGAGGGAATTCCTGTCCTTGATATGCTTAAAGTTAAAGCATTTATGGATGGTAAAAAAACTCGCTTGATTGGACCAAACTGTCCAGGAGTTATTACACCTGATGAGTGTAAGATTGGGATTATGCCTGGTCATATTCATAAAAAAGGACGCATCGGAGTTGTATCTAGAAGCGGAACTCTTACTTACGAAGCGGTGTTTCAATTATCAGAATTAGGACTTGGACAATCTAGTTGTGTTGGTATCGGTGGAGATCCACTTAATGGTACTAACTTTATTGATTGCTTAAGCTTGTTTAAAGATGACGAAGAAACTGATGCTATCGTCATGATTGGTGAAATCGGTGGAAGTGCCGAAGAAGAAGCTGCTGCTTGGATTAAGCAACATCTTAAAAAGCCAGTGGTTAGTTTTATCGCTGGAGCGACTGCTCCTAAAGGGCGTAAAATGGGACACGCTGGAGCAATTATCTCTGGTTCTGGTGGAACAGCAGAAGGAAAGTATGCGGCACTAGAAGAAGCTGGTGTTAAAATTTCTAAATCTCCAGCTGAGATTGGTAAAATTATGAAATCATTATTGTAATAAAATGAAAAGCATTGAATTAGTTGGTTTAGGTAACGGTATCGTTGATGCTTTGGTGGAAGTCAAAGATGACTTTTTAGCCGAGAATAATTTGGTTAAGTCCTCGATGACTCTTGTCGACAAAGAGCGACAGAGCGAGCTACTGGAGGCAGTGCAAGCAGAGTACTTAAAGATTGCCTGCGGTGGATCAGTTTGTAATACTATTTTCACCTTTGCTTCCGTCGGTGGGACTGCTGGAATGTTAACCTCAATTGGTCAGGATAATTTTGCAAATTTTTATTTAGATCAACTAAACCTACAGAATATTGCTTACGATCAGTCAGTCTCTCAATCGGCTGAGCCTACAGGAACATCATTAGTTTTAATTTCTCCTGATGGCGAAAGAACTATGTGTACTTGTTTGGCAGCAAGTGCGGAGTTCTCGGTGGATCACTTAGCCAATGACTTAATAGCTAAAGCTCAGTACATGTTGATTGAAGGTTATTTGCTAGCAAGCGAACTTGGCTGGGATGCAGTTAAAAAATCTATTCTGATCGCCAAAGCTAACCAAACAAAAATTGTTTTGACTTTGTCGGCTGAGTTTATTGTTGCTGTATTTAAAGAGCGTCTTGAGGAAATACTTCCCGCAGTTGATTTACTTTTTGCGAATGAAGGTGAAGCCGGATTATATTTAGGATTATCGGATGCTACGATCTCGGCCGGCAGATTTGCTCAGATTGTTCCACAAGTTGTAATTACAGCTGGTGCCGAAGGATCTTATTATGCAACTGGAAGCGAATTAATTCATGTTCCTTCGATTACTTGTCAGCCTGTTGATTTAACAGGAGCAGGGGATTCATTTGCTGCCGGATACTTATCTGGAATTACAAAAGGTCTTTCACCTCAAAAGTCATTAGAATTAGGCACTTATCTAGCTTATCGGGTAATAACTCAGTTGGGCGCTCGCTTAGATGATTTATCTCTTGATGAGTTACGGAATAAGTCCTATCTATAGGAAATGTCCTTATTTGCTCTAAATAATTCAATTAAATCGATTAGTTGTTTTTTGCTTGGAATCATTTCTCACTTGAAGCGTGAATTAGATAAGAGGTCTTTAGTTCTGGAGGGTTTTAATGTCGTTTAATATTTTCAAGCTATCTTCCAAACTATTGCTACCATTAATTGCCTTAGTAATAATTATTTTCTTAATTTTTCTTCCAGAAATTATTGGAATTAAAACAATTGAGAAACAGGAAGATGCTGTTGAAAAGACTAATCAAGTTGCTAAGGATTTAGATCAAGCGGAAGAGAGTCTAAGACCAGTGGCTTCCGAGGCTAAAGGCGTGACTCCAGTTGCCGAAGATCCTGGGTTTGAAGGTTTGGGCTTAAAAATTGGTCGTTTTTTAAGTGAGCGGACTGGGAAAAATAAATCTGGAATTCAAGGTTCTAATCAGCCAGCGACTCCCTCCGCGATTAGTAAAGTAAAATATACTGCCGATCAATTAAATACTTGGGCAGCATTAGCGGATCCTAATATTCAGAATCATTTAAGAATTAATCTTCAACAATTAGATATTGTGCTCACAAATGTCAGTGTCCGTTATCAAAATTCTCGTAAAGATTTATTAAAATTTAAAGAAATTCTTTATTCATTAACTCAAGCAAAAGAAGAAAAATCACCTAACCCGCAAGTCCTACTTCAAAAACTAGAGAATCAAGATCTCCAAGTTACGACTAGCCTCCTCAAAGAGCTTGTTCCCATGGAACTTCTAGAGCTTTGGGCTAATGTAAACTTAAGCAGTTTTTATGAAAGTAATTTGCCACAAAAATTAAAGTTACTAACAATCTCTAGCTTTAATCCAAGAATGCAAATTCATGATGCGACCTACTATATCCTAAAGAAGTCCCCAAAAGAGGAGGCTAAATTGCAATCAATTGGACTTAACTTTGCCTTACTTCGAGATGGAATTACGGCAGTCAAAGTTTTTAAAAATAATATCTTTGTAACTAAAATGACGTTACTAAACGATCGCCGTAATCCAGAATGGGGAACCTTTCACTTTGATGTTAGTAGTGGAAAAGATATCTATTCGATCTATATTTATGGACGAAATAATCAGAGCTTTGTAAAGCACTATCGTTTTTCTAATAACTTTGAAACGCTTAGTTTAAAAGAAAAGGAAGTGAAGAAGCATACTAACTTAAGGTTACTTTATGCTTCAGCAGAGGATAATACTGTTGGCCAGCTTAACTTAATTGATGAACTCTATGCCCTTCAGCCTAAACTTGATCATCAAAAGGTCGAAATGGCTGACATGGAAAAGTTCTAGACTCTGCTCAACAAATCTTAACTATTCTCCGAAATCTTATAAAGCTCGAGGAATTGTTCATACTTCAAACTGGCTCCACCTACTAGAGCACCAGAGATGCCCTGAACCGCTAAGATTTGTTGATAGTTATCTGGTTTTACACTACCACCGTAAAGAATTGGCGGCTTACAAAAAGGTTTAGTGTTTTTAACAATCTCGTTAATCTCAGACACGGAGTCTTTGATGTCTTGAATAGTTGCTACTTTTCCAGTGCCGATTGCCCAAACTGGTTCATAGGCTAAGATTAATTGTTCTTGGTTCTTTTCATTGATTAGTTCCATGATTGGTAAAAGTTGATCAAGCAAAACTTGACTGCGAAGCCCAGCTTCTTTTTCTGCTAAAGTCTCACCAAAGCAATAAACTAATTTTAGTTGGTAATCCAGAACACCACTAGATCTTTTATTAATTAGATCTTGTGATTCGTTAAGTAGATGGCGACACTCAGAATGCCCAGTCAAGCTAAAAGAGCAACCGATAGTTTTTAACATTGCGGCGGAAACTTCCCCTGTAAATGCTCCGTCTTTTTCATGATGGGCATTTTGGCTACCAATCCAAAGATTATTATGTAGACTTTCTGCTAGTACAGCTGAAATTGCTAAAAATGTTGGAGCGATTCCAACTTGTGTCTGCTTAGAATTTTTAGTTAAAGTGGCATATTGAGAAATAAGATTTGTTGCTTCTTCTGGAAGTAGGTTCATCTTCCAATTACCAATTAGTAGGTGCTTGCTCATTGCTTATAATAAATAAATTTTAATTACTAGAAATTTAGAGTGGTGAGCTACAAGATCTGCAACTCACCAAAGTTTGTTTAAAACAATAACTGCTATTAAAATTTACTAGCAACTAACTTACAAACATCTAACATTCGGTTAGAAAAGCCCATTTCATTATCGTACCAAGATACTACCTTCAACATGTTTTTGTTGATTACTAAAGTGCAATCAGCATCAATAATTGAAGAATGTGTGTTACCAACATAGTCAATAGATACTAGTGGTTCTTCACAGTATCCCAAGATTCCTTTTAGAGTTGTTTCTGAGGCTTTTTTCAAGGCAGCTTTTACTTCCTCAACAGTTGTTTCTTTTTTCACAATACAAACAAAGTCAGTTAAAGAAACATCTGGTGTTGGTACACGAACAGAAAATCCATCAACTTTACCTTTTAACTGAGGAAGAACTAATCCTACCGCCTTAGCAGCACCAGTCGTTGTTGGGATCATTGATAGGGCTGCAGCACGAGCACGTCGTAAATCTTTATGAGGTAAATCCAAGATGCTTTGATCATTGGTGTAAGAGTGAATTGTTGTCATTGTTCCGCTAACAATTCCAAAGCTTTCATCAATAACTTTAGCCATTGGTGCTAAGCAGTTTGTTGTACAAGAAGCACAACTAATCACGTGGTGATTAGCTGGTTCGTAAGCTTCGCTATTTACGCCAAAAGCGATCGTTAGATCTGGATCCGCAGAGGGAGCTGAAATCAAGACTTTCTTGCATCCACCTTGAAGGTGCTTTCCAGCCATTTCTTTCGAAGTAAAGATACCGGTACATTCTAAAACGACATCAACTTCTAGGGATTTCCAGGGCAAATTCGCCGGATCTCTTTCTGATAAAATTTTAATTTGCTTACCGTTAACAATAATTGATTTTTCGTCATGTGTTACTTCACCTTCAAATTTACCATGAATTGAATCATATTTTAATAGGTGAGCAAGAGTCTTTGCATCAGTAAGATCGTTAATTGCTACTAGTTCAAAGTCAAACTCTTTCTTTCGTTTTTCAAGGCTCCGAAAAACATTTCGTCCAATTCGTCCAAAGCCATTAATTCCAATTCTTGTAGTCATTTTAATTCCTGTAAAACATAATGGTTGCTTAACGTAACTTAAGTGAATCTAGAAATTACTGTTAAGAGCCAGTTATAGGCAGTGTTATTTGTCGAGATATCCTAATTTAGAAAATTACTAAAAAACCAGGCTGACAATTCAGATTTTGCTAAATAATAGTGGGGAAATGACCTGACTGTCAATCATTCTAAATCATTTTTTTGATGTCATCTGCGAGTAATTTTAAGCCAGAGCTATTGTGATTTTAAGTTACTTATAGCATTATCAGAACATCTGAACTGTGATTATTGTTAATTTTTTCAATAGCTTCATTCTGATTCAGACTTAGATTAATATCAAAAATTACAAGATAAAATTAAAATTATTAGAGACGCTGTTTTTTAATTAAAATTTACCCATGACTACTACTTCTGGCTCCGCCAATATTGTTGCAATGATTCAATCTTCAGGACTAATTGTTCAGTTGGTTTTATTTATTTTGATTTTTCTATCAATTTTTAGTTGGGCAATCACTATTTCCAAGATTTTACAGTACACGAAAGCTCGCAAGACTTCTAAAGAATTTGCTAAGATTTTCTGGGAGTCTCGAAACTTTACGAAAGTAGCAGATGCCTGTGAAGAGCTTTCTGCTAGCCCATTAGCCCAAGTTTTTTCTGCAGGCTATAAAGAGCTATCCAATATTTTAGAAGACGAAAAAGATAATCAGGCCGATGCGTCACCAACTAGTAAAGAAGCTAAACTTTCTGTTCTTGCTTCATCCATGGAAAGGTCACAGTACGAAGAAAGTCTACGTTTAGAGCGTGGACTAACATTCTTAGCCAGTGTTTCTACTTCAGCTCCATTTATCGGACTATTTGGAACAGTTTGGGGAATCATGAATGCTTTCCACGGACTTAGTCAATCTACAACAACTAGTATTCAAGCCGTAGCGCCAGGTATCTCGGAAGCTTTGATTGCAACAGCAATAGGTTTGGCGGCAGCAATTCCTTCGGCAGTAGCCTATAACTATTTTGCAGTTGGTGTTAAAAATTTTCGTGAAAATATGCATAAATTTTCTAATGAATTTATCAGTATTGCTGAACGATATTTCGTTAAATAACTTTATTAATTAAATTACCATGGCCGGTGGACCGACTAGTTTTGATGGACCTGTAGCAGCAATTAACGTGACTCCTTTGGTGGATGTAATGTTAGTACTGTTGGTAATTTTTATGGTAACAACACCGATGATTCAGCAAGGGGTGGACGTTAAATTGCCCAAAGCTGCAACCGGAAACCTTAGTGGAAGTGACGAGCAGATTGTAGTTTCTATTGATAGCGCTGGAAAGGTCTATGTGGGTAGTGAGAACGAAGTCACATTAGAAGAGCTCAGCCCTAGGATTAAGAAGATTATGGAATCAAAGAAATCTGAGGGGAATAAGGTCTATGTTAAAGCAGATGAAGCTATCGATTATGGTCAAGTAATGAAAGTGATGTCCGCACTATATCAAGGTGGGATTACTGAAGTTGGTCTTGTAACTGATTTACCGGAAGGTCCAGAAGGTGCCAAATAGTGTCCTCATATGACGTTAAAGCCAAAGCTGAATATTTAAATTGGGGCCTAGCTCTCTCGGTTCTTTTGCATGCGCTTTTAGTTCTTCAGATCTTTTCTAAGACATCTTTTACTAATGATAAACTTCCACCTAAGGTAATTTACTCTGTCAGTGTTGAGGGCGGTAAGAATCTAGGCGGAATTGCGCAGTTACCTGATCCAAAAAACAAAGCTGATATTGCTCCGCCTAAAAAAGTAAGTCCTAAACAAGCGACACCTCCACCAGTGACCAAAAAAGAAGAAGTTGTTGTTCCAAAGAAGGAAGAGAAGAAGCCAGAAGTAAAACCTGAGCCGAAGAAAGAAGCGCCAGTTATTAAAAAAGAAGAGCCTAAAAAGGTTGAACCAAAAAAAGAAGAAGTTAAAAAAGAGGAGCCTGTAAAGAAAGAGGAAGTTAAAAAAGTCGAAGATGTTAAAAAGACTGAAGATTCCAAGAAAACAGCTGATTCTAAAAAAGAAACAAAAACACCTCCCAAAAAAGAAGTAGCTAAAGAAGAAAACTATGAAGATGCTCTTCAAAAGTATTTAGGAGAGTCTACCAATGCCGGAGGTCAAGGATTTGGCTCTGCTGGTACTGGTGGAAAAGGACTTGGTGGTGGAGTCATTAAGTCTCCGGCCTGGTTTAAATATAAAGAAGAATTAGAGACTCTAATTAAAAAGGGTTGGAATTGGCATGATCCTGCTAGTTCTTTAATTGCCTCAGTAAGTTTTAAGATTAGTCCTACTGGAGAGATCTCTGATGTTCGAATTGTTCAGACTTCTGGAGATAGTAAATTTGATGATTCAGCCGTTCGTGCCGTGACAAAAGCTACTCCAGTTCCAGCAGCCTTGCCTGAAATTTATGAAGACTTCAAAGAGGTTATTTTAGATTTTGAGCCTGGGAAATATTAATTAGCATTTTTGAGTATACTAATGCCCATTAGGTTTTACCGAAATGCTAGGAAAAGTGCGTCCCCCTTCGCTAAAGCTATGGAGGACAAGGAACGCATTTTTATTCATTGGGGTTTTAGTCTATTTGTCCTCCCCAGTATTGAGCCTTATAAAATAAGGCTCAATACTTTAGCGACCCCCAAGGGTCGCTTCGAGTGCTTCGCACTTGAGATACTAAGCGCCTTTGTATTTTTCGGTAATTTTAAATGTCGCTTAGTATCTCTTCTAGATTTTAGAGGTTAATTACTTAAGAGCTGTTTCGCTTCACTCCGAATATTGCTAAAGTTGTTTTCTCGATTTATTTTTTAGTTGTTCTCTATTAGCTTTTTTTCGCAAGCCAAACAGGGAATCTTTTTTATATATATTTTTTAGTTAAAATGAAATTTCAGAATTTTTTAATAGTTCCAATTTTTTTCTTTGGTTTAGTGCTTAATTTAAGTGCTCAAACCAGACTCTCTGTTAGTGGCTCTAGTCGCTTATATCCTTTAGCGATACCACAACTTTGCGGGAAGGGTGCAAATGCAGAAAGCACTAAAGAAGTTTCTCGTATTATTACTAGAGATTTAACAATGTCTGGGTATTTTGATATTTTAAATTCGGAATCTTATATCGAAACACCTGGGAAGTGTGGTGATACTTTTGCTTTTAGTGATTGGAGTGTTCTGGGCGTTGACGGCCTGGTTAAAGGTGAGATTGAGCAGACTGGGCAACAAATTAAAGTTCGTCTTTTTCTTCATGATGTTCAACTTCAAAAGCTAGAATTAGCGAAAGAGTATAGTGGGGATGTCGCTCATTTACGAGATATTGCCCATAAATTTTCAAATGAAATCTTAAAGTATTTTACTGGTGAATTTGGCCCGTTTGGCACTAAGATTGCCTATTCGCAGAGAGTCGGTCGTTTTAAAGAAATCTTTGTGATGGATTTAGATGGCGCTAACGTTAGACAGCTGACTAGTGATAATGGTTTAGCACTATCTAGCTCTTGGAGCCCTGATCATCAGACACTTTTATTCACCAACTTTCAAAATAGACAACCAGATCTATTCTCGATCGATTATGTCACTCGTCGTCAGCAAAAACTAACTAACACTACGCAACAAGAGCTAGGTGGTAAGTTTAGTCCTGATGGCAGTAAGATTCTAGTGGCACGTTCCGAGGGGCAAAAATCTGATCTATTTCTTTTAGATAAGAATGGTCGAGATCTAAATAAGTTGACTAGAAATTATGCTAGTATTGATGTTTCTCCTGATTGGTCTCCCGATGGTAGTAAGATAGTCTTTACATCTAACAGATCTGGTGGACCTCAGATCTATACCATGGCATCTGACGGCTCTGGAGCTCGTCGTATTAGCTATGTATCTTCTAATTACTGTACTAGCCCAGTTTGGTCTCCTAAGGGTGATAAGATTGCTTATGTCTGTCGTTCTGAAGGAAAGCATAACATCTTCGTTAGTAATGCTGATGGAACTCAACCATCTCAATTAACCTCAACTGGTAGTAACGAAGATCCTTCATGGTCTCCTGATGGTCGTTATTTAGTTTTCTGCTCAACTTCATTTGGTGGGGCTTATCAATTAGGTATGATTCGCCTAGATGGTGCGAATATGATTCAGGTAAATCAAAGCCAATCTGGTAGTTTTGACCCTAGTTGGTCAACCTGGATTAACTAAATCTACTACTAACAGTTTGCTTGCTAATTAAACAGGAAGGGAGCCTTCCTGTTTAATTAGAGTTATTTGATAATAGGCACTTCTTTTTAGAGATTCTTAAAAATCTGTCTTTCTCCGCATTCAATTACCGATTGACTGTTTACAGAATTATTTACATAAGCTATTAATATCCCTCAAGACCTCTGCACAACATCAATTCATTGTGCGACTAAGCGTTATTTTAGCTTTTATTTTGTGGTGTTTTAGGATTCCGAATTGGAAGTTCTTAGAATGCCAGCGATAGATTGCTATAAATAATTTTTTAGTTTTTTATATTGTGCTGTGCAGAGGTCTTGTTTATTTAAGTTCAAATGCAAAAGAAGTAAGTAAGGCCTGTTGCCAAAGCTTTTGTCATAGCCCCATAAGACTATTAGAGTTTTTCGATAGTTTCTTCATGTACTTTTGCTGTTTTATTTTTTGGAGATTGGTAAAATGTCTTTAACTAAGATTTTTAAATTGTTAATCGTTATATCTTTAGTAGTAACTACAGCTTGTAGTTCTAAAAAAGGTGATGCAAATGTTCCTTTCGGTAGCGAAGGTGGACCATTAGCTGATGTTAACTTCACTTATGATTCATACTCTATTGATGCTATAGCTAAATCAAAGATTGAAGGAAACGTAAGCTGGTTAAAAGAAAATGACTATTCTAAAGTAACTGTAGAAGGTCATTGTGATGAGCGTGGAACTAATGAGTACAACATGGCTCTTGGTTTGAAACGTGCTCGTGCAGCTTATGATGAGTTAGTTGGTGCTGGTGTACCTGCTGATAAATTAAGCATTGTTAGCTACGGTGAAGAACTTCCTTTAGATTCTTCTTCTAGCGAAGCTGGTTGGGCTAAAAACAGACGCGTTCATTTCAACGTTAAGTAATTAGCACTACATTTAAGGTGTTAGCATGCGCTAACACCTTATCCTCCCTTTGGGCTCTCTAAGTTTATATCGCCCACACATCTCCTAAATATCTTCTTCCCATATTTTTTGTCATCTCCTAAGTTGCCAATAGTTTATAAATAACTTTATAATACTTAAAATTGTTTTGCTGTAATTTTGGTTTTTGGTCAATTTAGAGTGAAACTAGATAGAGTTCCAAAACTTATTTCCTTAAGTGGAGATTACTTCTTTGGTTTACTATATTTTGAGTGTTAAATTTACCACTCCGCTTAGCTACTTTATTTTCATGGATAATTAATGTTCTTAAGAATTCTCCCTTTCTGCCTTCTTCTAGTTGCCTGTTCCAGTCAATCTCCTAACCTAAATGATGGCCGTATTGCAACTATCAATGAACAAGTGATGGTTCAAACGGATCGCATTGTAGAGTTAGAAAGAATGATTACTGAGCTTAATCAGCGTGTTGAGAAAGTTGAGTTTATTTATCTAGAAAAGCGAGATCGAATTGTTGCTGAAAAACAATCGGCAACAATAGAGGCACCAATGGTTGCTCAACTTGCTTCTCCAGAGGAGAATTTACAACAAAGTGTAACAACGGAATCACCCTACTTAAATACTAAAATTGCCAATCGCACATCAGCAATTGTTCCCTTAGCTGTTATGGAAGAAGACCGAGCCAGCTTAAGTACGCTTGATGTTAATAGTATTGAATCTAAAAATTTTGAATTTGCATTTGCCCATTTGGAACAAAATCAGTTTGCCAATGCTTGGAGAGCATTAGAGGAGTTAACGGGTGTTAGCTTAAATTCTAGTTGGCAAGCAAAATTAATATTTTGGAAAGCAATTTGTTTTGAGGCAATGCATGAAGAGAAAAAGGCGGTTAGTCTTTACAATGAACTACAAGCAAACTTTCATAAAGAAGAACGTGCTCCGTTGGCATTGTTAAGACAAGCCTCGCTATTCTTAAGATTAAATGAGAAGGATCTTAGTAAACTAACACTACAAAAGTTGGTTAAGGATTATCCTCGAAGTAAGGAAGCACTTCAAGCTCAGAGTCGTTTAAAAGAAATGAGATAAATTTGTGACTAAATTGATTCGGGGCTTTGCCGAGCTCCCTGCAAGGCCCGAAGTTGTTGCAACAATTGGTAAGTTTGATGGATTGCATCTTGGGCACCAACAGATTTTAAATCAGATGCAGGGAGTTAAAAGTAAGACTGGAGCTAAGTCGCTTGTAATTTCTTTCTATTCCAATCCAGCAAGTTATTTTAAGCCTAATTTACCGAAGAAACGAATCACTAGCTTGCGTGAACAATTAATTATTTTAGGTAAATTTTCCGTTGATTACCTCTTACTACTTCGTTTTAATCAAAGGTTAATGGAAATTTCGGCAGAGGTATTTCTAGAAGAATTTCTTTTTAAAAAGCTAAATGTGCAAGAGCTGATTGTTGGCAGAGATGCTGTCTTAGGTAAGGATCGGGAGGGAGATGTTGAATATCTGAAAAAAAAATTTAGTAGCACCGAAAAGAAGCTTAGCGTTTGTAGCTTTACGGAAAAAGATGGAGTTAAGATATCTTCTAGCTTATTAAGAACTTCGATTATTGAAGGTGATTTAGAGCTTTATGAAAATCTTACGAATCGTAAATATTCATTAACTGGTCTAGTAGTCTCTGGGCAAAAACTTGCTCGTAGCCTGGGATTTCCAACTGCAAATTTAAAGTATTCACGACTTCATCTTCCACCGACAGGTGTTTATGCTACCAAAGTAACGCTAGCTGGTAAGGAGTACCTAGGCATTACTAACATTGGATTTCGGCCAACTGTTATTGCCTTTGCCGATCATCCCCAAATTGAGACATATCTGATTGGATATCAAGGAGCTGATTTTTATAATCAGATAATTAAGCTAGAATTTTTAAGTTATATCAGGCCAGAGCAGAAGTTTGCCAGTCTCTTAGAATTAACTGAGCAAATCAAAGTGGATCTTGAAACAAGGCTTAAACTCAGCTAGATTATCCGATAGCATTTTTTTACCAATTCACCATGGACAGCAATATTAGTAGTAATGAATTTGGCCCTAATCAGGGTTATATCAACGAGCTTTTTACACTTTATCAAATTGACCCAGAGCTTGTATCAGCGGATTGGCGACAATATTTTTCTAGGTATCAAGTTAATACAACAGAAGTTCAAGGACGGATTAACTTAAGTCAAACTGAAGACTGGAGATTACAAGAATCGGTCTTTAGGTATGTTGATGCTTTTAGAAAATATGGACATCTTAAAGCAGAAATTAATCCCTTAGCTCTAGGCATCGTGCCTCTACCAAGTATCTATCAGCTAGATAATAATTTCTATAATTTTACAGAAGAGCAGTTAAATCAGGAAGTACTTTGCTATCACTTTCAAAACAAGCAAAGTATGATCTTGAAAGATTTGATCAAAGAATTACACCGAGTATATTCTGGAAGTATCGGCTTTGAATATGAACATATTTTAGATCCAGATCGACGTTATTGGTTAAGAGAGCGAATTGAGGATCGGCTTAACACTCAAGCTTTAACAATTGACGAATCAATCGCGCGCTTGAAAGATTTAATCGATGCTGAGGTCTTTGAAGATCAACTTCATAAAAAATATATTGGTCAAAAACGTTTTTCTTTAGAAGGTGGTGAGACATTAATTCCAGTTATTAAGACAATCATCAACGAAGCTTGTGGAAGTGATGTTCATGAAATCGTTTTGGGAATGGCACACCGTGGGAGACTTAATGTTTTAAGAAATATCCTTGGAAAACCTTTACAAGAGATCTTTTTTGAGTTTGAAGATAAAAATCCCAATGCCGTGATTGGTTCTGGTGATGTTAAATATCATTTAGGTTTTGAGTCAACTTTTTGTAATGCTAAAAAAGAAGAAGTGCAGCTATCATTAGCGCCAAATCCATCACACTTAGAGTTTGTTTATCCTGTTATCGAGGGAATGTGTCGTGCTAAGCAGGATTTAAATTATCAGCGTGATCGAAAATCAGTACTGCCATTAGCACTTCATGGTGATGCTGCCTTTATTGGTCAAGGAGTTGTAGCTGAGACACTTAACTTTGCTAATGTTTCAGGGTACTGCACGGGCGGGACAATCCACTTAGTAATTAATAATCAAATCGGATTTACTACGACTCCAGATGAGTCAAGATCTAGTGTTTACTGCACATCATTTGCCAATGCTATTGAAGCTCCAGTGCTGCATGTTAATGCAGAGGATGTTGAGGCTGCTTGTTGGGCAGCTAAGCTAGCATTAGATTATCGTAATACATTTGGTCAAGATATCGTGCTGGATCTTTATTGTTACCGTAAGTATGGACATAATGAAGGTGATGATCCGAATTTCACGCAACCGCTGCTGTATCAGGGGATTAAGCAGAAGAAATTAATTTCCGAGTATTTCTTAGATTCTTTAACCAAAGATCATAAGTTAACTGCTCAGCAAATCATTGATTATCGCACTCAAATAATTGCCGATTTTGATCGTGAGCAGTCAGCCTTGCGACTTCCTCGAGTGAATGGCGATGCTTGTCCGATGCATGGGCGTCTGCGTTCATATCCTGTAGCTCAAGATATTTCTAAAGAAAAATTTCAAGAAGTATTAACTGCCGTTACTAACTTTCCTAAAAATTTTACTGTCTACCCAAAGCTTGATGCGATCCTAAAGAAGCGTGCTGATATCTTTGATGCCGAGCAGGGAGTAGACTGGGGTATGGCAGAAATCCTTGCTTATGGAACATTAATTCAAGATGGGATTAACGTTCGCCTAAGTGGTCAAGATTGTGGTCGCGGTACATTTAGTCATCGGCATCTAATGTTAAATGACTCTAAGACTGGAGCACATTATTTAAGTGTGGAACCACTGATTAATCAATATCATACTGATCTTGATGTACTTAACAGTACATTGTCGGAGACAGGTATTCTTGCTTTCGAATTCGGATATTCAACAGTTGCTTTAAACTCTCTTGTCATCTGGGAAGCGCAGTTTGGGGATTTTGGTAATGGTGCGCAAGTTATCATTGATCAGTTTATTGCTTCCTCTGAACAAAAGTGGAATCAGCTTTCTGGGATTGTATTATTATTACCTCACGGCTTTGAAGGACAGGGGCCAGAGCATTCCTCTGCTCGTTTAGAACGTTACCTGCAACTTTGTGCCGACGGTAATATGGTAGTTTTCTATCCGACAACTACTTCACAGATCTTTCATTTGCTCCGAGCTCAAGCGATGTCCTCAATTAAGCGACCATTGGTAATTATGAGTCCCAAGAGTTTATTGCGTTCACCAAGTGCCAGCTCAAAGTGGGAACAGTTAGCTCAGGGAAGTTTTGAAACAATTTTTGTCAATAATTTTCCAGCTAAAAAAACTCGTAAGAAAAAGCAGTTAGTTTTTACAACTGGAAAGATTTACTATGATCTGGAGAAAGCTCTGCTGGCCAGAGAAGATCTGACTGTACAAGTAATTCGAGTGGAGCAACTGTATCCATTTCCACAGTTTGAAATCAAAAAAGCGATCAAAGACTTTGAATATACTGAATGTATTTGGATTCAAGAGGAACCACTTAATATGGGTGCTTGGCTCTATATTGAACCATATCTTCGAACTAAGCTTGATTTGGCCGTGACTTATATTGGTCGAGAAACTAGTGCTAGCCCAGCAACGGGTTCTCCGCGTCGTCATGAATTTGAGCAAAAAGGCTTAATCTCAGAATTATTAGTTTGTTTAGAAGAGAATATCTAGAAAGCGGATGAAGGAAATACGTACAATCTTAAATCGAACAGGCTTAATTTCAGAATCAGAAATAATTGATATTCAATCTTTGGCAGGGGATGCTTCTAGTAAGCAGTTCTATCGTGTGTTGCTTAGAAATAAAGATTTTCGAAGTTTAATCCTGCTAAAATTAGTAGCAGCCAGTGGTCCTTTGCACACTGGTCAGACCATGACCCAAGATTTAGCTTTTCGTGAAATTGGTGATTACTTAAGAGTAAATAATTTACCCGTACCAAAGCTTTATTGGTTTGATGGGGAATTGGGTTATGGGTTGGAGGAAGACTTGGGCGATAACCTATTAGCAAATTATCTTAATCCTAATTTTATTGACTCAGTTAAATTACAATACTTCCAAAGGGCCACTACCCTAATCCCGCTGATTCAAAATTTACCTAACGATGGTCAGACAATAATTTATAAAAGATTTTTTGCTGAAGAAAATTACCGTCAAGAAAGTAATCGTTTCCTAGAGTTTTATGCCGAACCAGGAACCCTAACTAATTCTGAGCAAGATTTAATTCGTGAAATGATTTCGCAATTGGCACGCTCAATCCCAACTCATCCCCAAGTTCCAATTTTCCGAGATTTAATGGCTTGGAACATTATGATTGATGCCGAGGATCAATTACGACTAGTTGATTTTCAAGATCTCATTATTGGTTCTTATTCCTATGATTTGCTTTCTTTACTTCATGACCGAGATACCGACTTTGCCTTGGGAGAGGAGATTCTGACGCAGTTATTTAAAAACTATCTAAAGGTAAATAATTTACCAGAAGTTTTTATTAAACATTATCTGGAATGTTTACTACAACGGCATTTACGCTTAGCCGGACAATTTATCAACTTAACAAATCGAACTGGACGTAATTGTTACGCTTCTTGGGTACCTGGTAGCATGTACCGAATTGGTCGGGCATTAGCCACGTTTAAAGATTGGCCAGAAGTTTTTAGTCAGTGCTTGCCAATCTTTTTAAAACTTAGCCCTGACTTTGAGAATGGTTATGCAAAACCCTACAACTTTTGAAATTAATTGTTTAACAGTAAAGCCTAGTTGGGCAGATTTTTTTCAATTAGAATCCTTTCCCTTAACTTATGGCTGGAACTTAAAAGGTCAGTTAGCACCACAAGCTTATTTAGCAATGTCCAAAAAACAATTGTTTTTTGGATTAAAAGTTTTTACAACACCAAATTATAACGCAGATCTTACAGTCGGTCAGTTTCAAGAAGGTTTATGGAATCAGGATGTAGCGGAGCTATTTATTGTTGATAATAATCTTCGTGCTTATCAAGAAATTAACTTGGCTCCCTCGGGTGCTTATTGGTCAAATTACTTTACAGATTATCGAAAGCCATTAAACAATAAGTATATTGATTTGCGACCACAAGATTTTTTTAAGGAAACAACGGAAACTTCTTGGACTGTTGGAATGGCATTAGATCTTTCTAAATTTTCAGTAAAAATAAATCCTAATAATATGCGCTTAAATGTGACAGCAATTAGTAATAGCCCTGAGCCTAGTTATTATAGCTTAGCCAAAACTAAAAGCGTCAAGCCCGACTTTCATGCGATTGTTGGTGGCAATGCTTTTTTAGTCAGCTAATTGCGAAAATATTGATTGGCCTTAGCCAAGTCTTCTGGTGTACCAATATCAATCCAATAGCTTTCACCAATATCAAGTCCACGAATAATTTTTTGTTCCTTAATTGCTAATAACATTAAATTAAAGATACTAAATTTATTTGGTAACTTTGCAAAATATGAAAAAATCTTTGTACTAAAAACCGTCATGCAATTAAAATCATAGGGCAGGAGGTTGTTTTCTTCACTATAAACCTCACGGTAATTTGTAGTTTTTACTTCCCATCCAGCAAACTTCATTTCGGGCGTAAACCATAGAAAGCGAGGACTTTTATTCTTAGAAACAGCCATTGTTGCCAGTGATTTGTTTAGCTCTTGCTCCCTAATCAACTTCAGTAAATCAAAATCTGTTAAGACATCGCAATTATGCAATAAAAAACTCTCCGAATCTTTTAGCAAGTTTTGAGCTTTCTTAATTGCTCCGCCAGTATCTAGTAACTCAGGTTCGTAAGAATAGGTAAATTTACAGGCATAGTTTTGAGACTCAATGTAATCTTTAATCTGTTGAGGGTAGTAATGTAAATTCACAATAATTTCATTAATCCCAGCCTTATTTATTTTTCTAATGACATGATCAATTACTGGGCGACCAGCAACTTCGACTAAGGCTTTTGGTTTATTGGCAGTTATTTCTTGTAAACGACTGCCGAGACCTGCAGCCAAAATCATCGCTTTTTTCATTGATCTTTTTTCTTTTCCAAATTGCGACCCTGTTTTAGTTCCCAGAAAACCAGATATTTGAGAAAGGTATAGTAGCTTTCTAAGATGGCCACAAAAAGCCCCACAAGTCCTTCCCGGTAGCCTTTCTTTAAAATATAAAATTTAAAGAATCTAAAAATAGGATTTAAGATCACATTATATAAGCGAAAAGGTTTACCATCTTTGTAGAGAGATCTGGCCATCATTAGGGCATGTTTCTGAAGGCTGGCAATTTGATGCTCCACATTCTTGTAAGTATAGTGAAAAATATGACCATCTAGTTTTTTAATCTTGCCTTTAGTTAAAGCTTTTTCATGAGGATCATTTCCTCCCCATTTGATGTATTCCTTTTGAAAAAATCTTAGACGATACTCCGGGTACCAGCCACCTTTGTCCCACCAACGATCAAAGTAGTAAATTAGTCGGGAGATATTATATGCTTGAGCATTAGATTTTTTACGGGTCAAGATTTCAATTAATTGTGAGCGGAGCACCATTGATACTTCTTCATCGGAGTCAATATTTAAAACCCAAGAGTTCTTACATTGGTCTAGAGCAAACTGTTTTTGATCTCTGTTTCCAGTCCAATCTCGATGATAAATATTATCGGTATATTCCTTGGCGATCTCTAAAGTACGATCTTTAGATCCACTATCAACAACAACAATTTCATCACACCAAGCAATGCTTTTTAGGGCCCGTTTAATATTTCTTTCTTCATCACAGCAGATAATGAAAGCTGAGAGTTTTTTACGAAGTAATGGGTTAAGTTCGTCTGGGATTGTTTGGAAGCAATTATTAGCAACCACTTCCGGAGTTGGATTTCTATCTAATGAAATTACTTGAAGCTTACTATTAAAAGGAACCCAACGTCTTGGGTGCATGGAAAGTTTTTCTGGATACAGTGCAATCCCTGGGCAATCTGCGACTGCTGCTAAGTGTGTAACTCCAGTAGAAGTTCCAATATAATAACTAGCCTTATTTAAGAAACCTAGAAGCTCTGGGAAATTTCCAAATTTTCGAACAACGATATTTTCAATGCCATAGTTTTGGAGTAAAATTTCCTCTTCTAATTTACTCTCTGCTGGGCCAAGTAGGAAAATAATTTTCTTTTCTGGAAACCTTTTGCTAAGTAAGCGGCCACAGATTAGCCAGTTTTCTAAGCTCCAACCGACAGCCGAAACGGTAACGCTGGGCATTAACACCATAAAATCAGAAAATTCTTGATATTCAACAACTTCTTTAAAGTCGTTTAAGTTTAATGACTCTTCAAGGGGAGAGTAGCGTAACTCTGGATCAACTAGACTTACTAGTTGCCAGTTATATTCGGCTTCATTCATTAGCGCCTTGGAGCGTCGTATATAGCGACTTGTAGTATAGAGAAGAGAATGGATTCGAGCGGAGTTACCAATTCGTCTTTTAATACCACAATTATAAAACTTAGCCGCGTGTTTATACTTGGCCATTAAATCTACAACAACATCAAAATCAATGGAGTTGAGGGATTCTTCAGTTGAAACAATCCCAGTTACAAAACTAACATTTTCTACTAGTTTCCTAGTATATTCAGCTATATGCATGTAAATATTAGCTTCCGGTAGGAGCTTTTTTAGTTGTTTGGCGGCATGCAATGCTAAAATAACATCACCAATTTTATCTGGTCGGGAGATTAAAACATTCATAGAGTAATCAAACTAAGCGCTTTTTAAATGTGCTAAGTATTGATAAAATAAGACCAGATGTCAAAGCAACAAATTATGCTATTTTGGCATCAGTTTTATGTAAATGAGCATCATATTTCTAGATTTAAGCACTGGTTGTGCTGACAGGTTCTAATTAATAGTTAGGTTAAATATGGATAATAATCAAAGTTTCGCCAAAAATCTTTTTCTTGGAAAAATAACCGAAGAAAATCTTTTTCCTTATCCTAGCTTCTCACCTGAAGAGCAAGAGTTGCTCGGGATGCTTATAGAATCAATTGATAAATTTTTAGCTGGCAAGGAGGCTATGTTCAAGGAGTTTGATGAAAAAGCTCATCAATCACCAGAATATATTAATAATTTAAAAGAGCTGGGTCTTTTTGGGTTAATTATCCCAGAAGAATATTCGGGGATTGGCCTTGGAAGTAAGGCTTATTCTCGAACTATTCAACAACTTGGTCGTTACGATGCTTCCACAGCACTAACAGTAGGGGCACATTGTTCAATTGGAATGAGAGGCTTATTGCTTTTTGGTAATTCCGAACAAAAGGAAAAATATTTTTCTAAGTTAGCTACTGGGGAAATGCTAGCAGCTTTTTGTTTGACTGAAGCAGGTGCCGGTTCTGATGCTGCATCTGTTAAGACTACAGCAGTTAAACAAGCTGATGGGACTTGGATTTTAAATGGTGAAAAAATTTGGATTACCAACGGACCTTTTGCTGATTTTTTTACTGTATTTGCCAAAACGGAAAGTGGGGAATCTGGCAAAATGACAGCCTTTTTGGTGGAGAAGGCTTTTGCTGGCGTTACTTCAGGTCCTAAAGAAGACAAGATGGGAATTCGTGGGTCGGCTACTTCTACAATTACTTTTAGTAATGTTAGGGTTCCTGCAGCTAACTTGCTGGGTGAAGAAGGTAAGGGTTTTAAGATTGCCATGCATATTCTTAATAGTGGCAGAACAGGTCTTGGCGGTGGTTGTATTGGAGCGATGAAAAACTGCCTCAAGCTGGCAACAGACCAATCAACTAATCGTAAGCAATTTGGTAAGAAGATTTCAGATTTCATGTTGATCAAAGAGAAGATTGCCATGATGACAGTCGATTGCTTTGTAACTGAGAGTTTAGTGAACTTTGTAGCTCATTTAAGTGACTCTGGTGTTCATGATTATTCAATTGAAGCCGCCGCAAGTAAGATCTTTGCTACAGAAGCAATGTGGCGAGTAATTGATGAAGCTTTGCAGATTGCTGGTGGTAACGGTTTCATGAAAGAATACCCTTACGAAAGAATAGTTCGAGACTCTCGAATTAATCGGATTTTTGAGGGTACGAACGAAATCCTTCGTTTGTATATTGCCCTAACTGGATTTGATACTGTTGGTCAAAAATTAAAAAGTGTTTCTAATCTGTTTGACGATCCAATTAAAGGTTTTGGAATTTTGAAATCTTATGCTGCTGATAAAGTTGCTCAAGTAACTGGTGTTGGTGTTAGTGAGCTGAATGTTGCTCCTGAGTTAGTGGAATTTGCTGAGATTTATACTGATTACGCACTTGCTTTGGCTAGAAGCTCGGAAGCATTGGTTAAAGAGTATCGTAAGGACATAATTGGTAAGCAGTTAATGAGTAAACGAGTTGCCAATGTTACGATCGATCTACTCGCTGGTTTGGCAACACTATCTCGAGTTAATTCCATGATTAAAGCTAAAGGGGCAGAGGATTGCCATCAGGAAATCATGATCGTTGATCTTTTCACTCAATCGGCCAAGCGTCGAATGAATCAGTCGCTAAGAAGACTTGATAAAAATGAAGATCTGGAAATTCAATTACTTGCGGATGCCGTTCTGGAGCATGGGGCATATAAGTGGGATTTGTTTTAAGTTACTTGTAATCTCATGTTTTATCTGTTTTTGGTCGAATCAAAGTAGTATGAAAGCATTTTCATTGGTTGAGTTATTAGTTACAACAGCTATTCTTGGTGTTTTGGCAACTGTCAGCATTGCTAATTATAGCTCTTACAGGGAATCAGCTAATGACGCTGCAACAAGATCTGCTGTTATTAATTCGCGAATTGCGCTCACTGCGTTTGAAGCAGATAATGTTCGAATCTCCAGCTATTCTGTTATTGCAACATTTAGTGATATTACAGGTTCCTGTTCTGGGAATTCAAATATTAATGGGCAAATAGTTGCAGTTAATGATACTAATATCGGTACTTTTATGCCTGGCTACAAACACACAGCTGGCGTCAGGATACGTGCGCAGACAATGTATAACATGCCAACTGTTGTTAATTTTAGTTTGATCACAGGTTATAACTGCAAAGGATCTCGTTCCACTCTTACTCCTGCATTTAAGAAATTCTTTGGCAATGGCCAAGGGTCTCGGGGAGCATTTGAGGTTCCTGCCATTCAAAATAATTTCACGCTTGGTTTAAATTGTTTATAGCGGTATTTACTAAATTTTAAGCACTAACTTCACGTTCAATCTTAGTAAACAAAATCTCCGGTTGATTTAAGATTCGACCATTTGGAATTTGGTCCGAAGCCAAACTCCAAGATATCCCCTTAGAAATTTCTTCTTGATTGTATCCATACATGAGTAACATTTTGGCAGAGGTAAACGGTAAGAATGGCTGGAGCATAATAGCAATCATTTGAATGACATTTAAATATTCTAAAAGAATAGTTTTTGCTTTTTCTTGATTTGTTTTTAAGACTGTCCAAGGAGCATCCTCTGTAATGCAAGCATTGCCAGCGCGAATAAAGTCAAATAATTTCTCTTGAGCCGCTTTGAAATTAAAATTATTAATTTCAGTGGATAGCTCTTTGGAAATATTAGGATTCATTCTCGATAAGAGCTTATTAAGATCTAATTCTTGTTCGCAACTAATTTCAGTTCCAAAGTTCTTGATGTAAATACTAAAGATTCGGTTCACTAAATTTCCAAGAGTATTGGCTAACTCCGAATTATGTTTTTGGATTAAGTCATCTTCGGCAAAGATTGTCCGTGCCTTTTCTGGTGCGATTGATGTTAAGTAAAATCTTAAACTATCTGGGTTATTACCGTCAGCTAAAAAGTCTTTAATCCAAACTGCGGTTCCTCGTGATTTAGAGATTTTTTCAGCTTCTTCCCCTGGTTTCTTGAAATTTAGGAATTGATTCACAATTACTCCTTTGGGTAATTGAAAGCTACCCTCGGCCGAAAGCATCGCAATCCAAATTATGCAATGGAAGATTGTATTATCCTCACCAATAAAGTGGAAAATTTCAGTATCAGGTGATTTCCACCAATCAACATATTTTTCACCGTCGCTATCGATTGCTTTACAAGAATTAATAGTATTACTGATATAGCCAATTGGTGCATCGAACCAAACATACAATACCTTACCTTCCGCATCTGGATCTTCGATCGGTAGAGAAATTCCCCAATCCAAGTCTCTAGTCATCGAACGCTCAACTAGTCCTGTAGAAATTAAACCATTCACAAAGTTTTTAGTTTGCTCACGAGTAATGGCAGTCTCTAGCCAGTTGCATACCTCTGTTTGAAATTTACTAAGGTCTAAGTACCAATGAAAGGTATCTTTGACTTGAGCAGGGAAGTTATTAAGAACGGAATAGGGATCTTTTAGTGTGTCGACATCTAGTACTTTCCCACATTCCTCACATTGATCACTATTTTGATTTTTGGCATTACAGTAACCACAAGATCCTTTAACATAACGATCGGGTAGAAACATCTTCGCTTCTGGATCAAAGAATTGCTTGGAGGACTTCTTCTTAAAATAGTTTTCCTTGTAAAGCTTTAGGAAGAAATCTTGGGAAGTTTTTGTATGAACGGGGTTCTCCGCAGTGGAGCCGTAGATATCAAAATTAATACCCATACCTGAAAAATCAGCTTTTTGAGCTTTATTAAATTTATTAGCAACTGCTTCTGGCTTTATTCCTTCCTTGTCAGCAGTTAGTTTAATTGGCACTCCATGATCATCAGATCCACAAATGAAGCGAACATTTCGTCCATTAAGTCTTTGAAAGCGAACATAAATATCAGCTGGTAAGTAGCATCCAGCAATGTGACCAACGTGAAGATTTCCATTAGAGTATGGTAAGCCACATGTAATTAGAAGGTTTTTCATTGAGTATCAAAATCGATAAATTTTTTGCCCAAGTCTAAATCATTAAGCCTATTTCATCAATTATCAAAGGTGTAGTTTCTTCCAATCACGGACTACTTAGTAAATAAAGTAAGGTGTTGAATTTTATTGGCATTTAGGCTTAAATCAGACGGCTTAGGATACTTTGTGGTATTCCTTCAAAGCCATCCAAGTGGGGTGGCTCATAATGTCTTTTGTCTTTACTAAAATATGCGTCAAAGAAACGAACAAGAACAACAACGTTTTGATAAATTAACTGCTATTCGACAAGTTCGAAATGCCTACCCAAATGATGTTAAAGTTACTGCTAAATCTACTACTATTTTAGCTTTGGAAGATGTGGGTACTCCTGAAACTGCTCCACGCTTTACAATTGCGGGGCGAATTACTCAGCGTCGGATGATGGGAAAAGCGTGTTTCTTACACTTAATTGATATTGAAGGAAAACTTCAAGTTTACGTACGAAGTGATGATGTTGGCCTAGAGTCCTATGAGGAGTTTAAGGATGTAGACCTTGGAGATATTATTGAAGTTTCAGGTTATCCATTTGTAACTAAGACAGGAGAGAAGACGCTTTACGCCGAGTCTTGGAGATTATTAACTAAATCATTAATTCCTCTTCCCGAAAAATGGCATGGACTTAGTGATGTTGATACTCGCTATCGCTATCGTTATGTTGATTTAATTTCTAATCCTGAAGTTCGTGAAGTATTTAAAAAGCGTTCCGCCATTGTTCGCTATATTCGTAACTTCCTAGATGAACGCGATTACCTAGAAGTGGAAACTCCAATCTTAAGTGATGTCGCTAGTGGTGCAATCGCTCGTCCATTTAAAAGTTTTTACAACGCTTTGGATACGGAAGTACACTTGCGAATTGCTCTAGAGTTACCACTTAAGAAATTAGTAGTTGGCGGACTGGAGAGAGTTTATGAGATTGGAAAGAACTTTAGAAATGAAGGACTTTCTAGGAAACATAATCCCGAGTTTACAATGTTAGAGTTCTATCAAGCTTATGCTACATACAACGACTTAATGGATCTAACTGAAGAGTTATTAGTTGGTCTTACAAAGAAAGTTTGTGGAGATAGCACGATTACAGTTGGTGATAAAACTGTTAATTTCGAAGGGCCATACTTACGTGTGACGATGAAAGATTCCATTCAGCAATTAGGTGGAGTTTCAAAGGAGTTTAATCTTGACTCGCTAGATGATGTTAAGAAGGTTGCTGAACAACATAAAATTCACTTATCAAATCCAAACGACTGGGGAGTTTCTATCGAAAATTTATTTGATGAATTAGTAGAAGATAAGATTGTTAATCCAACATTTATCACGCAACATCCTTTTGCAATCTCACCATTTGCTCGTCAAAACGATCATGATCCTCGTGTAACCGACCGTTTTGAACTTTTTGTTGCTGGAATGGAAATTGCTAATGCTTTCTCGGAATTAAATGATCCCGAAGATCAACTAGCGCGACTTCTAAAACAAGCGGCTGATAAAGATGCTGGAAATCATGAAGTGGCCGACATGGATGATGATTATATCAAAGCTCTAGAGTACGGATTGCCTCCAACTGCTGGGCAAGGAATTGGGATAGATCGTTTAACAATGTTATTAACTAATTCTTCAACTATTCGTGAAGTAATCTTATTCCCACAATTAAAACCACTAGCTAATGGGGAAGAAGAAAGCATGGAAGCAACTAGCGAGGAGCTTTAGTGTTTTTAGCTAAGTATTTTAGAAATTTATTGTAATGAAATTTGTTAAGAAGATTGCAAATCGCTACCTCTGGTCTAGAAAGGGCGAGAACTTTATTAATGCTGTTAGCGTTTTTGCTATTCTTGGTGTTGCTTTGGGGGTCGCCGTTCTAAATATTACCATGGCAATCATGACCGGCTTTGAACAGGAACTTCATAAAAAGTTAGTTGGTAGTTCGCACATCTTTGTTGGCAATGTCTCTGGGCCAATTACAGATTGGCAAGGGATAGAAGGTAGCTTTCGCTCAATAGATGAGGTTGAAAATATTGTTCCCTACATTCAGGGACAAGTCATGATTACAGCAGGGCAAAATTCTTTTGGAATGATCTTAAAAGGCTTAGCTGATAATTCTGAAGTCTTAAAAGATTTTAAGTTAAGTGAAGCAGAGAGCTTTTCAAAACTTTGGAATCAGAATAAAGCGGCAAGTGAATCCACAAGTGAACCCCAGTTACCTAGTTTACTTTTAGGGGAAGGACTCAAAAAGCGTCTACCAATTTATCAACACCAAGTTATTTCATTACTTTCTCCAAAAGTAATTTCCGGACCTTTTGGTTTAGCACCGAGACAAAGTAGTTTTAATATCCTAGATTTTTATAGCACTGGGCAGTCAGGCTACGAAGAAAATTTTGCTTATACTAATATCACTACTGCACAGCGCTTTTTAAGAATGGGTGATGCGGTAAGTGGCTTAGAGATTAGCCTAAAAGATCCTAATCAGGCCCCTCGGATTAAGAATGTAATGATTGAGCTACTTCGGGAGCAGGGTAATCTAAATTACTATGTTCAAGACTGGACTGAAATTAATGCTGGGTTGTGGGAAGCAATTAGTTTAGAAAAAAGAGCCTATTTTATTATCTTAATGCTCTTGATTGTTTTAGCAAGCTTCTCGATTGTGACCACACTGATTATGATTGTTCTAGAAAAGCGTAAGGATATTGCTGTAATGCGAACCCTGGGAGCCAAGGCCAGTACAATTCGTCATATTTTTATTTATATTGGTGGAATGATTGGCTTGTTAGGGACTATTTTAGGATTAGTCCTTGGATTAATCGGAAGTTTCTTACTACAAGAGTTTGGTTTTCAATTACCTGAGAATGTTTTTCCAACAAATACTTTACCAATTGTAATTGATTTTCAAAACTTTTTAATCGTTGCAGTGATTGCTTGGTTAATTTGTTTACTAGCAACACTTTATCCAGCTAGACGTGCTAGCCTACTTAGTCCTTGTGATATTTTACGTTATGAATAATGAAAATTAGATTTGAAAATTTAAACAAGGTTTTCCGTGACGGCCCAAAGGAGCTCTCGGTAATCAATCAATTGAACTTAGAGTTCAATGAGCCAGAGACAATTGCGATTGTTGGTAAGTCAGGGATTGGTAAATCAACCTTATTACATTTGCTTGCTGGAATTGAGCGTCCTTCTGCCGGCAATATTTTTGTAGATGATTTAAATCTAGCTGTCTTGAATGAAAACCAATTAGCAGACTACCGACTAGAGCAGATTGGACTTGTTTTTCAGTTCCATCATCTACTCGGTGAGTTTACAGCACTAGAAAATGTTTCCTTACCACTTTTAATCAAAGGTTTTTCGGAAAAGGAATCTGAACAGCAAGCCTTAGAGTACTTAGATTTAGTTGGACTAAAAGATCGGGTGGGGCATCGTCCTGGTGAGCTTTCTGGTGGTGAGCAACAGCGAGTAGCTATTGCCCGAGCACTTGTTCACAAACCAAGAATATTACTAGCCGATGAGCCAACTGGAAGTTTGGATTTTGAAACTAGTGAGCAAATTGGTGAGTTGATCTTAAAGATTAGTAAGGAACAAAAGATTTGTTTAATTACTGTAACGCATAGTCTAGAATTTGCTAAGAAATTTAAAACTGTCTATCAGATGGAAGCAGGGGGTCGGTTGAGTTATGAAAATTAATAAAATTTATTTTTTTATCTGTCTGTTGTTTTGTCCATTTTCAATTCTGGCGGAAACATATTCTGTTTCTCAGATTAAGATTGACGGATTACAAAACGTTTCCAAGAAAAAAGCTGAACAGGCTGTGGCTTTGAAACCTGGGCAGATTACCAGCGAAGAAGTTAATGCCTCACTTAAAAAACTTTATGCAGTTGGTGGAATCGATCAGGTCGTTGTTGATTATACTGGCTCGACTTTGACTTTTAAAGTTAGTGAATATCCAAGGATTAACAAAGTTTTTATTACTGGTAACAAGGCTACTGACAGTTCTGATATTTCTAAAGTGATTAATTTAAAAGATCAGAAAAATTATGATCCCTTATTAACTAAAAGACTCAGTGAAGCGACTGAACTTTATTATCAAACACTTGGTTACTTAGATGCCCATGTTGATGTTGAGGCTGAGCAAATTTCTGGTGGTAAGTATGATCTAACTTTTAAGATAAATGAAGGTAAGAAATTTAAAGTTAGTTCCATTGAAATTGTGACTTTAACAGATCAAGTTAAAACTCAGCCAATCTTGGATAAACTACAAAGTACTAAGTATAAGTGGTGGAGTTCTTGGATAACCGGCAAAGGCCGTCTAAATAAAGCTTATTTAGAAACCGATCGAACTGTCGTGCTACAAGGGATGCTGGATCAGGGTTATATTAATGCTCAGGTAAATGATGCGGAAGTTCGTCGTGAAGGTGATCGATTGAAGGTGCTTTATCGGGTCAACGAGGGAGATCAGTTTCGCTTAGGAACTTACACTGTAAAAGGTGACCTTTTAGACAATTCTGTAGAAAAAACTACAGAGGCACTTAACTTAGAAACTGGTGAGATTTTTAACACTTCAAAAATTCGGAACGAGTCCTTAGCTCTCAGTGATAAATTTGGAGACTTTGGTTATGCCTTTGCTAACGTAACTCCCGAGAGTAATGTGAATATTGCTGATAAGACTGTAGATCTAGTTTTTAATACTAGCAAAGGTCGTCCAGTAAAAGTTAATGAAATTAAAATTACAGGAAATAACAAGACATATGACAATGTTATTCGCCGTGAAATTAGAGTACAAGAACAGCAGATTTTCAATAAAACAAAAGTAAATCGAAGTGAAGCATTACTGAAGCGAACAGGCTATTTTGAGGAAGTGACAATTACTCCGGAGAATATTCCTAATAAAGATGCTGAAATTGATTTAAATGTTAATGTGAAAGAAGGATCTACGGGTTCATTTAGTATCGGTGGAGGTTTCTCGAGTTCTGATGGTGCATTATTTAATACTAGACTAACAGAAAATAACTTCCTAGGAACAGGTCGACGTTTTGTTGCCAATGCTGATATTGGACAGCGTAGTGAAAATCTTTATGTCTCACTAGATGATCCTAGAATTGCTGATACATTCTGGAAAGGCGGAGTTCAAGCTTTTAAACGGGAATTAGATTTTCGTGATTTTAATCGTAATACTGCTGGTGGTGCAGTTTCTGTTGGGTATCCACTGGAAGAGATTTTTTCTACATGGGCTCAAGATATTAACTTTTCGACCCAGTACCAATATATCAATATTGAAATTGATCATGTAGATCCAACCAATGCGGCACCATTAGTTATTAACTCTGTTGGTAAAAGTACGGCATCAAGTATTACTCCTAAGTTAGTTCGTAATACAATTGATAACCCATTTAATCCAACTACTGGATCTCGCCAAACGCTCTCAGTTGAGACTGCTGGTTTTGGTGGAACGGAAGAGTTCTACTTGGCAGAAGTGGCGAATGAGTATTTTGTTCCTTTATTTGATACTGAGTTTGATAAGATAGTTTTCTCTTGGAGATTTAATCTTGGTTATGGAGATACGTTTAATGATAAACCTTTTCCACTATTTAAAAGATATTTTCCTGGAGGCATCAACTCTGTACGTGGTTTTAGAGAAAGAACCTTGGGACCAGAAGATGCTAATGGTAATGAGTATGGTGGTAATAAGCAGTTAGTTAATAACTTAGAGATGATCTTTCCATTAGTTAGTTCTGCAAATCTTCGTGGTCTAGTTTTCTTTGATGCGGGTGATAGTTTTGATGATAATCAAAATATTAGTGTTGCAGATCTTCGCCAGTCAGTAGGAGTTGGCTTTCGTTGGATTTCACCACTTGGGCCATTAAACATTGCCTTAGGACACCCACTTGATCGCCAAGGTGACGAAGGAAGCTTAGTTACATTGTTTTCATTTGGTGGTGTAATTAATTAAGAGATCCCTTGTTTTCTTTAAATCCTACCTGAGGACTGCACTGGATGCGGTCCTCAGCTAATCTGCGACTTACACTCCTCCGCCTTGCTTGATAATCCTGTTAAAAATAGCTATAAATCAACGATAATTTCTTATTCTAAAGGTACCAATGATTAAATTTATAATGTTAGTTTTAACATTAATTCTTACAAATATTGCCATTGCTGACATCTATGTAGTGGATGTTGAGCGTGTGATTTCAGAATCTGATGCTGGAAAGTCTGCAAAAAAGGCCTTAGAGGGTAAATTCTCTGCTACCAAAAAGAGTCTGGAAGCACAGCGCGATAAGTTACAAGCACTGCAAGGTGAGATTAAGCAACAGTCTGCTGTTCTATCACAAGAAGCCATGCAAAAAAAGATTGTTAGCTACCGGGATGAGGAACAGTCTGCTGCCAAAGCTTTTCAAGACTATCAACAAGCTTATACTAAGGATAATAACGACAAAGTTTCTAAGATTGTTGCCGAAGTTCGTAAGATTTTGGAAGTCTTAGCTAAGGAGAAGAAAGCTCCAATGATTTTGGAGAAAACACCACAGGTAGTTCTCTACGTCTCTGATGATTTAGATTTAACAAGCGAAGTGCTAACTCGTCTTAACAAATCAAGCATTAAATTTTAGTAATCTTAGATTTAACAATGGAAACAATTTTTAATATTAATGATATTCAAGAAGCCTTACTGCATCGCTATCCATTTCTTTTAATTGATAAAGTGGTAGATTTTGTTGATAATGAAAGCTTGGTGGCAATTAAAAACGTCACAATTAATGAAGAGTTCTTTAATGGACATTTCCCAGGTCGTCCGGTAATGCCAGGAGTTTTAATCCTAGAAGCTATGGCTCAATCTGCTGCTTTTTGTGCGGTTAAGTCGTCTCAAGGAATTGCCAAGGGCAAGGCTGTATTATTAGCTGGTGCTGATAATGTGAAATGGAAACGAATGGTTCTTCCTGGCGATCAGTTAGAGATTCGGGTTAAATTTGTTAAATCAAGAAAGCCATTTTGGTATTTTGACGGCGAAGCTTATGTTGATGGTAAGTTAGTTGCTAAAGCAAGTCTACTTGCTGCCGAGACTGATTAATGATTCTTTTTTGTAAGCTGTATGTCAAATAATAATATTCATCCAACCGCCATTATTGCTGATGGCGCCGAGATTGCCGAAGGCACAACTATTGGTGCTTATACTGTTATTGGCTCGCAGGTAAAAATTGGTAAGAATAACAAAATTGGTTCACACGTTGTAATCGAAGGTCGCACAACAATTGCTGATCAGAATAATATCTTTCAGTTTGCTTCGATTGGAGCAATCCCGCAGGATCTAAAGTTTCATGGTGAAGAAAGTTCCTTAATCATTGGAAGTCATAATCTAATTCGTGAGTTTACAACTTTACAACCAGGAACCGAAGGCGGTGGAATGATTACTAAGGTTGGTGATTACAATCTGTTTATGACAGGTGCTCATGTGGCTCATGACGTTAAGATGGGCAATCATAATATTATGGTTAATAATGCTGGTCTTGCAGGTCATATTACTATTGGTGATCATGTCATTATGGGTGGACAATCTGGTTATCATCAATATATCCGTTTAGGTGATTATTCGATCATTGGTGGTGGAGCTATGGTGACCAAGGATGTACCTCCATACTGTGTCGCACAGGGTGATCGTGCTGGTTTAGCTGGTATTAATAAGGTTGGCTTAGAACGTGCTGGTTTTTCAGCTGAGGAGCAGCGCTTAATTCAAAATCTCTATCGGGATATCTTTTTAGCCGAAGGTACTTTTGCTAATAAATTAGCTGCCTTAATTGAAAAAAATAAAGGCAATCTGATTGCTGAAAAATTCTTATTATTCCTGAAAGATAGTGAACGAGGTATAGTTCTACCTAGGAAATCTTCTAACTAAAATCTTGTGGATAAATCCAAATTAATTGCTTTAGTTGCTGGAAACGGTCGTTTCCCAATAGAGTTTTGTCAGAATGCCAAGGAACAAGGTTACCAAATTCTCAGTATTGCCTTAGGTGGAGAGGCCGAAGCCGAGCTAGAGCAATATTCTGATTTTTATCATTGTATTAAAATTGGTGAATTTGGAAAATTATTAAAGCTCCTAGCGGACTATCAAGTAACAGAGGTAGCCTTTGCCGGTGGGATTAGAAAAGTTCGTCTCTTTGATGGGCTCTCATTAGACTTAACAGCGATTAATCTGATGGCGAAAGCCAGATCCTTAAATGATGATGTGATCCTTCGTAAGATTGCTGAAGAAATTGAAAAGAAGGGGATCACTGTTGTTCAAGCAACCAAATTTTTAACTAAAAGCGTACCAGCGAAAGGACTACTCAGTAAGCGCAAGCCAAGTAACGAAGAACTTGCTGGTCTGGAGTTTGGATTACCGATCACTAAGGGGATTGGAGCCTTAGACTTAGGGCAATCAATCGTTGTTGCTGAAGGTATGGTTGTTGCTGTTGAAGCCGTGGATGGGACTGATGCTACAATTTTGCGTGGTGGGCGAGTAGCTAAGGCATTCGGCGATTTTAAAGCAGGCAAAGGAGCCATCTTAATTAAATTAGCCAAGCCTCAACAGGATTTACGTTTTGATTTGCCTACGATAGGACCAAAGACAATTGAGAATTGCTATCAAGCAGGAATTAGTGCCATCTTTCTTGAAGCCGATAAATCATTAATACTAGAGATTGAGGTAACAATTAGCTTAGTTAATAAATATCAACTTGCACTTCAGGTAATTTAGATTAGAACTGCTTCTAATTCGCCTTAGCATACATAGCAAAACCACTATCAATATAAATATTTTTCCATTCAGCTTGAAAAAAAGGTAAGACATGGGCGAGGGGAACCTCTCTTGAGGCTAAGATAAAGTCCGGATTCCATTCGGCAATTGATTTATTCCAACCTTCTCTAACACCATATATTTGATAGGATGTTCGGTAATCTGCAATGGGTACGCCTTGAGTGCGACCATCTGTTGTTACTTGAAAGTTAGTAATTCCTTTCTCAAAAAGAGACCAATAACACCAACCCCCATAGGTAAACTCGGTAAGAATTTGAAATTTTTTCCGGGGCAAATCAAGGCTTGCTAGCTGCGAGCAAGCTAATGATGGAGTGAATAAGGCGATATCATCGGCCACTTTTTCTTTACTCTGTAGTCGGTTAAGTACTCCCAGAGTCAGCGAAAGATTAAAAGATATTAGTAGGATTACTAATAGTTTTTGATTTGGTCGGTAGGAAATCGGAGGTAGTATTTTAATCCAAGAGACTAATGCTAGAATCGCAAAGATGCTCGAGAATTTTACTGACTCAAATAGCAAGTAAAGACTAATCGCTCCTGCTAAATGAATGCCAAGATCTCTAGATAAACTTTTTTTATCAACAAAGCGAACTAAGCAAATTAGATAGGCAAAGCAGATATAGCTTGTCGGTTCCCAACCTTGAAAACCACCTAAGAACTCTGTAATAAATTTTTTAAGGAAAGCGTCCGTTTGGAGATACTCTAAGATTAATGAATAGTTTTGAAAGTAATCATTAAAGTTTTCTCCATTTGTAAAAATACCGTATGGAGAAATAAAACCAGCAAGTGAAATGAGGCAAAGAATTAAAAGATTTTTAAGAACTAAATCTTTAGTTTGATAGTTAGTCAGAGTTGGAATGACACGGTAACAAAAATAAAGAAAAGGAATAAAAATCCAATAGACATGAACATTAACCAAAATGATGGCTAACAAGAATAATATAAGCCCTTCTAGCTTCAGCGCTGGCTTAAGTAATAGGTAACAGGTGTAGCTGATCATTAGAAAAGAGATCAGTTGAGGGCGAACCGAGGAGACATCTTTTAATAAATAACAGCTGGCAAAAGATGCAACAAGGGCAATCAAAATGGACTGACTTTGTTCCTTGGTAATATTAAGTGCAATCTTAAAGAGTGTTAAACAAGTTAAGCTAAAGATTGTTGAATAAAAACAGATTAGCTCTAAGTAGCCATAATTTTTATAAATCTGATACATGACTAGCTGAATTAACCAGTGATAATCATGCCAGAAGTTTTGTCTGGAATTAATAAAATCAAAGGGAGGAACTAGCATGGAAGCGGATAGATTATTTTGTTGCCAGGCCAAGGCAATTTGCCCAGAGATCCATTTTCCACCAGCTAAATGCCAAGCCAGATCGGGATCGTAAATTGGTCTTTCCCAAAAGAAAAGGGAATATAAAAATACTGCTAGGTAGGCAAGAAATAGGGTTAATTTTGACATCGAAATTTGGAGCTACAGACTGTGTAAATATAGCGGTATTACTAAAGGTCGCCAATAGGTTTATTAAGAGGTACTCAAAAACTTTCCAACTGAGAAGAAGTAAGATAAATCTTACAAAAAGTACTCCTGACTTGATATTTTCCCAAGGTAATCTATACTTCTTACACTTAGAATCAGCATTTTTACTGATATTTTTATTCTCCACTTATGCCAGGAATTAGTTATAAAATCACCCATAAAAGTCCAAAGATAGTCTCTTACTTTGAAGTAGGTTTTTCTAAAGAAGCTAATTTAACCAAAGAAGTTAATCGTTTTCTACAGCTTAGCTTAAGTACAATTTGGAAGAGTCGTACCTACTGCTTTGTGCACGAGGCAGATGTTAATCTAGCGAATTTAGAAAATGGCAAACCTTTTCTTGATCCAGCACTAAGCTCTTGTAGTTTTAATTCTAGCTTGGCACTGAAAATTTCTAAGGATTTACCTTTTGATTACATTATTCAAGCTGGTCTAAAACCGGGAACAAGTGATGCTGAAGGAATGACCGCATTAGAGCAAGCATTTTCTGCTAGCGGTTCAAAGTTAATTGGAAATGAACAGGGATTTTTAATTACCAGTTATTACATTGATGGACAATTAGATGAGCAACAAAGAATCGGTCTAAGTAAGTTCTTATTTAATCCTGAGCTATTTGAGAGCCAAATTATTACCAAAGCACAGTTTCATCAGGGACAATCGGTCATTTTACCCATCGTAGAATTAGAAAATTTGATGGAAGTTCAAGAGCTCCCAATTGCTGATTTTTCTGATCAGCAGTTACTAGAGCTTAATTCTAAACGTAAATTAGCCGCAACAATTGAAGAGCTAAAGTACTTTCAGTCTGTCTATCAAAATCCAGAATTTGTCCAACTACGAGAATCATTAGGCTTAAGTTCTAAAGCAACGGACGTAGAACTAGAGACTTGGTTTGGTTTAAGATCAGAGCATTGTTTTCATAAAGAGTTTAATGCTCGCATAATTCTAGATGTTGAGGTTGATTCTGTTTTTCAAAAGGCAATTGATCAAGGGTGGTTAAAACAAGTTGCTGGACAATTGGTTTTAGAGCGGGGAATGTTCAAGACTTTTATTAAAGATCCAGCATATGCAGTAAATGATCGCTTAACTGCTCGGGGCTGTAACTGGATTGCTAGTATGTTTTCCGATAATTCTGGGGTGGTCTATTACGATCAGGATTTCATGTATTGTCTAAAGGTTGAGACACATAACTCACCATCCAATATTGAACCTGTGCAGGGTGCCAAGACAGGCTTGAATGGAAATTTTCGCGATATTATGGGTACGATGCAGGGTACTTTTGATATTTTAATGGGATTCTTTTGTTACTGTACTGGAAATCCTAATTACCAAGGATGGCTTCCAAAAGGAGTTAAGCATCCATATTTAATTCTAAAAGGAATTACTCGCGGAATTCGTGAAGCCGGTAATGAAATGCAAATTCCAACACTTAATGGTTTAGTCTTTAGTGACCCTAGATATATTGCTAAATGTTTAGTCTATGCTGGAGCTGTCGGTTGGTCACCAGTTAAGTCAGTTACTGGATATGATTACCGAACAAAAGAGCCTAGTCCGGGCGATCAAGTTTTAATTGCTGGACAGGCTGTAGGAATTGATGGAATTCATGGTGCAACAGAAAGTTCTTTATCCGCCAGTAGTGAAATTAGTTTAGGGCATGTTCAAGCTGACTTTTCTTTTATTCAGGTCAAGGTTAAAGAATTTATTTTGGATGCTTCACGCCAAGGACTCTTTACTGCCGTAACAGATTTAGGAGCAATGGGACTAGGCTCTGCTAGTCATGAAATTGCTCGAAGCACTAATGGTTTAGTGATGGATTTGGCGAAGCATCCCGTGAAGTATCAAGGTATTCAGCCTTGGCAAATTAATTGCTCGGAAACTCAGGATCGGATGTTACTAGTTAGTCATCCTAAAAATCTAGTTAAGATTCAAGAGCTAGCCAAATTTTATGAAATTGAATTATCTAATGTTGGTCATTTAGAGAACAATAATTTAATTCAACTTAAATATCAGGATAAGTTAGTTGGTTTGTTTCAAATCAATTATCTATTCTCATCTGAACCACGAAAAGTCCTTCAAGGTAAATGGCAAAAGCTAATTCCTGCTAACAATAAAACAGTTAATGAAGTTACGGATTTAAATAAAGACTTAGCTGAAGTTTTGAAGCATCCAGACGTGGCTTCGAAGGAATGGTTTTTCCGTCAGAAAGACTTTTCTGTAAAAGGTGGAACAATCATTGCCCCACTATTTGGTAAAAAGTTAAATATTGATTCCGACGCAACATTACAAAAACCATTAGATACAATTGATCGCGACTTAGGGGCCTTGGCATTTGCCATGGCTTGTAGTCCAAAGTTAGCGGACTTAGATCCATATTATTCTGTTCAAAAATCTTATTATGATTTACTTGGAAAAATTTTAGCAATTGGGGGAGTCCTTCCAGATTTAACTAGTCCTAGCTGGGACGCTTGGGCCGTTTGTGGAAACTACTGTCAGCCAAACTCCGATGCGGAATACACCATGGATCGTGATAGTGGACTTAAAAATTGTGCGGATTTAGTTCGTGAGGGAATTGCAGTTGCTGAACTCGTCCAAGAATTTAATATCCCAATTATTTCTGGTAAGGATAGCATGAAATGCTCCTGTACTTACGAAGTTGATGCCAGTTTTGATCTTAATCAAGTCCCTTATAATTTAAGAAATCAAATCAAAATCAAAACTCTGGCTAATGGACAGAGAAAGATTGAGATTCATGACCCTGCAACTTATTTAATCTCTGGAGCAGTTAAGATTAATGACTATCGTAAATGCCAAAATCCAAGTTTTAAATTTGCGGGAGACTTAGTTTATCTGTTGCAAGTTGCGCCAGCAGAAGGCCTGGCGGGAAGTGCCTGGGAAGAAGTATTAAATGATCGTGTGCAAGTTAGTTCTATTGGAACTTACGCACCAATTATGACTGAGGATTTCAAAGCACTAGCTGGAAAATTAGCAGAATGCTTTACTCAGGAACTGCTAGCTTCCTGTGCCTATGTTCATGCTGGTGGACTACTAACTAGCATTTACAAGTCAGTTGCTGCATCCGAGCTAGGGATTAATTTGAAGTTAAATTCTAAGGGCAGAAAACTTAGTGAAGAGTTATTCTCGGAACGACCTGGTAGATTTGTAGTTAGCATTAATCCCGAAAACCAAGCGACATTTGAAAAAATATTTTCCAAGGAAGAATTAATCCCAATTGGTGAGGTGACCTCCTCAGAATTCCTTGTGAATTCAGAACAAGGAAGTTGGCAGTTAGATTTAACAAGCCTAGATAATTCTTATCACCAAACTTATAATTTTGGAGCGAAATAGATGTTAGCTAAAAATATAAAAGTTTTAATTATTCACGGCTTGGGAATCGGGTGTCATGAGGAGAGTAAGCAAGCCTACCTGCAATCTGGTGTGCAAGTCGACTTGATTCACTTCAATCAATTACTAGAAAGCAAAGAGAAGCTTGCTAACTATCAGATTATTAACATTGCTGGTGGTTTTATGCATGGAGATCTTTTAGGTTCGGCAATGTGTGCTGTTAATCAATTAAATATTCATGGCCTGACTGATTCTTTTTGGGATTTTTCAGAAAAAGGTGGAGTGATTTATGGCCAATGTAATGGATTCCAGTTGCTAGTTAAATCAGGATTATTGCCCGCGGCAGACGGTAATTATTCTCAGCAATTAGTAACTTTAGCACATAATGATTGTGGAAGTTACCGCGTTGCCTATGTTCCACATCGCCTAAAGAATAAACATTTTGCTTTTGCTGGCCTTGAAGATCAGGTCTTTCATTTATGGTGTCGACATGGGGAAGGGAAGCTTCAGTTTAATGATCAGTTTAGTACCTTAGGCCAAGCTAAAACGCAGACCGTTGACCAGATTATGGCAGAACATGTTTTATTAGAATATGCCAATCCAGAAACTGGTAAGAGTACTGAAGAATTTCCGCATAATCCAAATGGCTCTTACTTAGGAATCGCTGGACTAAAAAGTAGCAACGGAAGAATTTTTGGCCAAATGGCACATCCGGAAGTTTCGGTCTTTGATTTCACAGATCCACAAGTCTTTGAAAAGAAAGAGGCACTAAAGCGAGGCGTTAAAACACAAGAGAAGCTAGTTGGAAAAACTATTATCAATAATTTAGTAAATTATTTTGCCTAGAAAGATATTGGTCGTTAGTAGATTATACCTTGGTATTTTCGCATTATTTCTGATGCTTGCTCCCGCATCAGATCTTTGACTACAATAATGTTTCTTTTTTCGTATTCCTCGATCCAATTAGGGTGAATGGGACCTTCATCAAATCCTAGTATTTCCTCCGTGTCTGCGGCAGAACTAGCGACCAGTAACTTGCCAATTCCAGCCCAAACTCCGGCTCCACAACATTGAGCGCAAGGTTGGCTAGAACTAGCAAGAGTACAACAGCCAACGCTACTTAGGGAGTAATTATTGATATTTTTTTGAGCCAGTTGCAAAGCTAACATTTCCGCATGAGCAGTTGAATTATTTTCTGGTACAACTAGATTAACACCAACTGATAAAATCCAGCCATCTGCGTCAAAAACAATTGCAGCAAAGGGCCCACCTGTCTTAGAAGTGATTTGTGATTCTAAAAGCTCCAAAGTAAGAGTCATTTGTTCCTTTTCATCTAAATAATTTTTAGAGATTTTATCGGCAAGAAAAATACTAGTCCATGCAGGCAATTGCAATTCTAGTTTTGTAATTAGTGGATAGGGATTAACTTGTTTCTTATTCATAGTTGATTATTTTTTTAGGTGTGAAGTATTTATAGACAAGTATTGCCACAAAATCATAAAGAGCATGAATGGCAACACAAACCAAAACTGAATTAGTCACTAAATAAACCAATGAAAAATAAACTCCAACTAGTGTATAGATTAGAATTAACTCTCTTGAATTTTTAAAATGTCCAATAAAATGAATACTGGCAAAGGCAAAACTACTTGCTAGTACTCCAATGATTAGACCACAGTTATCACTAAGGATGTTTAAAAGTAAATCTCTAAAAAACAGTTCTTCCCCAATACCAGCCATTACAGAGATAGCTAGAGCTAAAGGTATATTTAAAACCTGGCATAGCGGATAAACTTTAGTTGTCACAAAATCCTTTCTGTTTTGATTAGGAAAGAAAATAAAAAGTAGGTAATTTAATAAAAGTAGCGGAATTACTAGGAATAATACTATGCAAAGAAATACGTCAAGGGAATATGGCTTACTAGCTGGAGTTATAAAATCAAAAAAATAAGCCAAAAACCATAGTAAGGATAAGACTCCCTCCGTTAAAAAACCGACTAAAAGAATTAAAGATTTGGCTGACAAGGTTTTATATTCTAAGTTGATTTAATAAGTCCCTAATGGAGGCATCAATACTCTTATCAAGGATCCTCTGTAATTGAGCCTGAAATGGCATTGTTTTATATTCCGAATAAGCACTACTCATTGTATATGTAATTGGAATATTAACCCGCAGTGAATCAAATTCGCCACGTAACTTTACTTTAGAGACTACTTTTCTAGTCATTAGTAAGTCATAAGCAGTCAGTTGAATATTGCTTAAATCTACCTTGATTTGATCAATTTTTAGGTTATTAGGTTTTCGTTCTAGGTCAATCCTTGGGCGATATCCCCTAAGAGTTAGTTCAGTATAGAGTTTTTGAAGCAAGGATTGCTCTAAAAGTTCGTGTCGAATGTTACCCATGGGAAACAAGATTCCTAAATATTGATGCCCAAGCGAATCTAAATTAAAGGAATTCGTAACTTTTAAGATTATTTCACGATTATTGCTATTAGCTAGCGCAATAACTTCCGGTTTAACTCCAGAGGGGTAAAGATTGCTGGTTGTGCAGGAACACAAAAAAATAGCCAGAGAAAGGCAAAATTTGGATATTATTTGAAGATATTTATTAGCCATTAGGGTTCCTGTGTTATATTTGGCTATGTTCAGGCCAAATATTTATTTAAATATAAAAACTTACAAGTTGCCACTAAGGCAACATAACATTACTATAGTGTAGTGAACATTGTATTTTCGGTAATTTTCAATGTCACTGAGGATATTTTTAAACGCTGGATTCTTTTCCAACTAATGTAGTTAATCATGAGCGAACAAATCGATATTGGCTTAAATAAGCTTTTAAAGGGTGCTTTGCCAGATTATGGGTTTGAAAGTTCGTCTAATGTTGGAAATGTATCAAGAGAGGATCCTCTCCCTAATCCAAAGTCCCACCTAACTTTTGTATTGGGGGAAGAAGTTAGTACTACTTCTTTTGTTCTAACTTCTCTGCCAAGTGATCTTAATCAAGCTAGTGAGGATAATAACAGTCCACTGATTACTTCTGATTCAATAACTATTAATCCTTTAGCCTTAGCCTACCGAGAATCACAGTGGTTAAAGCTTTCCTCCCTTGCGGAAGAAGAGTTAAATTCTAATCCTCAAAATTTTCAAGCAAAATGTTATTGGTCATTTTCGGCAATTAAATTAAAAAGCTTGCGAGCTGATTTGATTGGCTTTGGAATTATCAGTATTTGGCAAGATGAATTAGAGAATTTAGCAGAAGATGAAAAGATTGAATTAAAGAAGATACTTATTCCAACAACTGAATTAGTCAGCACGGAATGTGTGGAAATTGATGCTGAATTAGGCAAAAAACTGGCCAACTTTTTACCAATTAAAGAAGTTATCCTTCCTGCAGAAGTTACAAAATTATCCGAAGATTTTATTATTAAAAATGAAGTTAAGGAAGTTGTCCCTGATAATCAACTTGATCAGTTTCAAAAATATCTAAATTCTTTAAATGTTCCTGTTGATTCCCAAGTAACTGATTTAGCGGATCTTAATTCTGAAGATACTGAGACTTTTCAAAGTTATAAAAATTCGAACTATACTAATGCTAAAAAGTATTCTTCATCGACTATTGTATTATTACTAATTTTCTTACTCCTTTTAAGTAGTAGCATTTATTTCTACGCTTTTCAGCAGAAAGAAACACCGATTAGTCTAGTCACCGAGCCAAGTTTTGTTTTGGAATCAACGAATGTATTGAAGCCAAAGCCTAAAATGGTGATTAAGACTGATGCCGAGGTTAAGCCCGATCCCAATAGCCCACTAGCAAAGATTATTGATCAATTAGAAAATCCAGATCCTGCCTTACCGGCCGCTGCCAAGCAAGATTTAGATCAGCTAGTAGAACCTCAAAATGTTAATCTTGCTGGGCCAGTAGAAACTCAAGAATTAAAGGATTTACTTGACGGGCATACACCAGAAGATACCCCAGTAGCAGAGGAAGCTGCTGGACCAGGAAATCAAGGCAATAATGTGATGGATGAGTATCTGCGTACCACTCCTATTGTTGATGAGCGCGTCGGCCAAGCTAGGCCAAAACCAGTTCCTTTTCAACATTATCAAGTTAGGGTTATGCAAGACACAAGTCTTTACAATCATCCCAGTACTTTTGAGGCTGAGTTAATGAATCTTTATTATGGAGACCGTCTATTGGTATTGGAAGACCTTGGTGATTGGTTAAAAGTAGATGTCTTTGGTAGAGTAATTGGGTATGTCGAAAAAAATAAAGTTCGTTGATTTAACCTATAATAATAACTTCTATTATTACCCTAAGTGGATGGAAAGTGGGGTTAAACATTGTTTTTTTAATGAACAATATAACTTCAATCTGGCAAATCGAAAAAACACCCAGCAGGTCTTTGTTAAAGAGCAGGGCGTTTCTGACTTAATTCTTCTTAATCAACAGCATACGGATAATTTCCTGGAATTTAATCAGGAAGATTTAGGTTCCTTGCCTAGTAGTACTTGGGCAGAACCAGCCGATGCAATCATTGTTAAAAATATTACTAAGTTTTCTAACATTGCCTTAGGTGTCATGACAGCAGATTGTCTGCCAATCTTAATTTACAGTTCAAAAGTTGTCGCTGTTATTCACAGTGGCTGGCAGGGCTTACAAAATAGAATTACTAATAAAGTACTTACGCGCCTAAAAGAACTTGGTGTAAGTAACTGTCAGTTATTAATAGGACCTCATGCCGGTAAGGATTTATATGAATTTAAGCAAAATGAGTTGCAACTAATTGGTGCAGAGGCAATTACTTTAGAAAAAAACGGCCAGTTTTATCTTAATATGGCGGAAACACTAGCCAAACAAGTTACCCAGTTTCCTGCGGAAATAATTTCCTGCAAAATTTGTACTATTAATACTTTAGATTTCTCATCATATCGTCGACAGTCAAATGAGTCGGGTAGAAACTTAAGTTTAATGTTAATTTAGCTATTAAAAACCTAATGGGTTTTAGTATTTTAAAAGTTAGGGCTAGAATAGGTATTTTAGTTATTCTGATTTAACTTGAATTATCATTACCAAATCACTTAAGCTAAACGCTAGACGTTAAAAACAACTATTGATTCTGTTACTTATTCATTCTTTTGTAGTCATAAAATAAGCATTTTATTGTTTGTCTACAGATCTATATTTAAGCAGAACTATTTAAACGGAGAATTGATTAATGAATAAAAGGCAAAAAGAAATATTACTTAGCTTACTTGCAAATAATTTTGAACTTAACAAACTGCATAAAGAACATAAAGCGCTAGAAGATCGTCTCTCTCGCTATCAAGCAAGAAATTTCTTAACACCCCAGGAAGAATTGGAAGTAAAGCAACTCAAAACAAAAAAACTGAAAGGGGTAGATCGCATTATGAGTATTATTGAAGCTAGCGATCAAGCTTCTGCTACCATTCAGTAGCACAACGTTTTCTAGTAGAGATGCCATGAATGCATCTCTACTATATCTAATTATAATATTCTATGCTGCCCGACGACGTGTGCTAATTCTTTGATTAGCATAGATTATGGCATCCTTAGTTTTGTTTGGGTCTAGTCCCAAATGTAAGCAAATTGCACGAAAAGAGAAAATGTATTCTTCATCTTGATCTTCCATATATGTAAGTGCTTCTTGCTTAAACTCTGCCTTATTATGGAAATCATCCACGCAGCGTAAAATTATTGCCCGCATTAATTCTGTTAAAGAATCATATCCTAAGGTATCTAAGTACGCTACATCCCACTGGGGCATTTTACTAGCTGAGGTATCACCACTTTGCATAAACAACTCCATAATCGCTAAAGTATACCAATGTTATGTAGTCTTTAGAAAATGTGTGCTTAAAAAAGCAATCAGTGGGATAAATTTTAGGCTATAGAGAGCCCAAAAAAGGATCTCCGTTAAGGAAATTATTTTTTGGACTCGGGCTTTTCAAATCCTGGCTAAGGACAGGTTTAAATGCCTAAAAACAACAAATATAGTAAAATAGAATTTGGGTACTATTTTGTTCTGATTAGAATAAAATCTAATAGGGAATCTAGTATCTTTTTTGTATCCGAACAGTGATTTGGAAGTAGTTTTGCCGATTCATTCAGTAAGCTCCGAGCATCGCTAATAAAGCTTTCTGCTAACTGTTGGCTAGCGGCTAAAATGCCATCCTCCTTGATTGCCTGTAAATGAATATCAATCGCTAATGTGTGAGCTTCAGGCTTAGTTTTTAGTTCTTGTGCTAGTGAATTTCCAGAATTAAGCCAAAGAACATTAACAACTGAAGGCTTACGCTCCTTTAGATCTGTTCCTAAATTTTTACCAAACTGAGCAACATTAGCAGAAACATCTAGAATATCATCTAGAATTTGAAAAGAGATGCCTAGCTTTTCACCAAATTCGGCAAACTGACGGCAAATCTTAGGATCGCAACCTGCAATTTTAGAGGCACTAAAACAACCAAGACGAAAAAGGGCAGCCGTTTTTTTCTTAGCAATTAAAAGGCTACTTTCTAAGGTATGGGCATGGCTAAATAGGGGAGTTTCTAAGATCTCGCCTTCCGTTAAGTCCATGCAAGCAACTTCAGTAGCTTTAACAATCTCTGGATCTAGCAAGCCGCAAAGGCCAAAAGCCTTCACCAATAAAAAGTCACCAGTAATAATTGTATCGTTTACTCCAAATTTACGGCAGGCTGTTAATTGATTTCTACGGAGCTCTGATTGATCGATAATATCATCATGAAGAATGGTTGCGAGGTGAATCATTTCAATACCAGCGGCAACATTAATTAGCTCTGGTTTTAATTCACTTAGGCCACAAAACTTGGCGACTAATAAGGTAAGTATGGGGCGAATCTGTTTTCCCTTTTGGGCAAACGAGTAGTTAGCGATTTCTGAAATCCGAGGCGCCTCGGACTCTATTGATCGGCCGATCATTTGGTTTACATCAGCAAGTCCTGGTAACTCTTGGAGGGTTTTAAAGTCAAAAATAGTCATAATACAGATTACTCCCAGCCCAAGCCCTCGGATACCCAAGAGATAGCTGATAAATACTTACTTTCCATCGGGAAAATTTTGCAAAAACCATTTGTTTGAGCAAGGCTAGCATCAGTTAGACGTTTAGAATCACCAACAGTCACGACTTTTGCTTGGGGATAAATTGAAAGGATTTCTTGAAGATCTTGTAAGCAATTGTCCGGCTTTTCATCAGCCAACATAATCAGGTCAACTCGTTTAAAGTTAATTTGATACCAAGAAAGCGCCTCTGTGGAATCCATAAATACTCGAGAATCTAGGGCAGCTGCAGAAAAGTAAAGTTTGCAAACTTCGATTTGCGAAGGATCTGGCTCTATTACCATGACTAATCCTTTACAATCAGATTTTCGATTATGTTTTAGATTTTCTTTGGATAAAGGTAGGAAGATCTTAAAAACAGTGCCTTTGCCTAGTTTGGATTCAACTGTAATAGATCCTTGATGAGCTTTAATAATTGAGAAAACAATACTTAAGCCCAGACCCATTTTATTGGCACGCTTTTTAGTTGTAAAGGTTGGATCAAATAATGAATTTAAATGTTCTGGCGCAATCCCCAACCCCTGATCACTAACAGTAATACAGGCGTACCTAGTATCATTATTTTGAAGCTTTGGAGGTAAGTCCCAACTATTTGGCACAGAAAGTGCTAATTTAATTTTACCACCACTTGGTTGCGCCTCAGTTGCATTAATAACTAAGTTTGCTAATGCCTGGCGAATCTCGGAAGGATTAAGATCCACAAAAATTGGCTCACTAGAATCCACCATAGAAACAACTCTACTCTTGGCGTCACTAGCTTCATTCAGAAAATTTGTGGAATCGATAATCAAATCAACGAGATTACACTGCGGAATAATCTTAATTTCAGCGGGAGAGAAGGCTAGCAGGTTATTAATAAACTGCTGAGATTTATTTAGTAAGGTCTGACATTTATTGATTTTTTTGCAACACTTATCTTCTTTTAAATCTTTCTCAATATGATTTAGTAGATCGGAGATTTTCTCTAGGTTTGTTCCAAGTCCATGAGCAACATTAGCTGCTAAGGCTCCTAAAGATAAAAGTTTTTGATCCCTTAGTTGATCTTTTTCAATACTCTGTAAACTTTTCTGAGACTTTCTTCTTTCACAAGCATAGTAGATTGAACGGTAGAGGAAGTCTGGCATAATCTTGCCAAGGATTAAGTAGTCAGCTGCTCCGGCGCGAAGTAATCTTAGATCTCGATCTTTAGATTTACCATCAGAGAGAATAACCACTGGAAGCAAAAGTGACTCTTCTTTAATTAATTCTAAAATTGCAAAAGTGTATTTGCCGAGACTTTGATCATCAAAAAGACAAACATCAAAAGTATTTTGTAATTGCTCTAAGCCAGATTGATAATTTCTAGCCCAAAAGATTTCAGATTTAAATCCTTGAACTCGGTGCAAAAGCTGAGTGATTTGAAAGTAAGTCTCCTCAGATTCGGAAATAAAAAGGATCTTTCTGGGCTTAAAGTTTTGAATCACAGGATCTAAGTAAACTGGGGTGCTGTAAAATTAACTGAAAAATCAGGCAACAATTTAAGTCAATTCTAACTAGTCACTGACTTAAAGATGCTTCAGGAAGTTTTATCATGAACGGAATATTCTGTAAATTTTTACAGAAAGAGCAAACTTTGATTACTAGAGGCAATCTAAAACAACAGCAGTCAGTCTGGAAAGAACTAAGTGTACCTACCAAGAAGTTGTGAACAGAACAGCAAGAGCCTGAAGTCTTATTTGTAAACTATCATTCTATGTAAAGTAACAGAGAGTTTTTATTCTCTGATAGTTTATTTAGAAAGCCTAACAATGTCATCAGCAATTTTTCCAAAAGCATCAACGATCGAAAAGTTTTCGTCTGCTGCTGAGTAAGAACCTTGTCTGACACTATCCGCCGCATTAGTATTTGGAAATGCAGGGATTTCAACTTGTAGCTCGTTAGTTTTTCCAGTTCCATCATCAACATTAATTAAGATGCTATTTCGACCAGCTATTCGACCAAGCAATAAATCTTTACGAGAGATGGCATCTAGATAATTTTGATAAGGTGAGCCATCTACTCCATTACATCCGGGGTAAGTAATTGTTACACCAACATTTACAGGACGACAGGGATCGGCCTCTCCAAATCCAATTGTATGCACAGTACCGTTATTGGCTCTCATTACATCAGAATAAAAGATTGGCACATTATAGAAAACCTTCATCCAACCATCTTTAATTGTTGTTTTATTTTCTGCAGCTGTACAGCTTGGGATTGTGCCAAGTGGGGGGTTAGTAGTTCTTTTATTGGCAACAATTTCTTTTGGATCGCTAATAGGAGGGATGCAATCAAGGGTTCCGTCAGAAGTTATATTTGCTTCGTAAATACTACTTCCTTGAATGAAATCATTAAAGTTAAAGGTATTACCTTTTAAATCCTTCATAGTAATATTGGTATTAATAGAGCCTGGGCTCCAAAAGTCGGGATATGTACTAATTTCTTCCGGATCAGGGTATCCAGCACCACCAAAAAACAAATTTGAAAAGGCACTAGTTTTAGCATCATTTACTTGTAGACCATAAAGCATATTAGTACTTAGTAGTAATGGATCTTCTATCAGTTTTTGCGACTTTAAGAATGTACTTGGAGACCAGACTGTCCCACCAGCACCTAGACGCGGAGTTTTTCCCGCATTGGGACCAGAGGGAACATATCTTCGATAGGAACTTAAGTTACTAAGTAGTGTTACGTCATAGTCCATTGGAACTTGCGCCAGTTTACTAGGAATATGGCGGGTATCATTGGCAAAATTTACTCCAGGTAAGTTGGGATTTTGTAATAAAATCCTCGTAGCACTTGGGGCACCATCAGTAAATAAAACATAGTGAGTTTTTACCCGAATTTTACCTGTAGAATCTGAGTTATATTGTAAATTATGGATGTAAGCACTAAGCAAGGCATCCGAAGGATTTGTCCAATCGCCTAATTTTAAATTTCCACTTTTAGTAACAATACTATTAAAGATAGTATCAAGTTTAGCACTATTATGTACTTCTCGTTCTCCACTAGTACTTCCGCTAACTTGCCTTCCAACATCCCATTCATTTACAAGGGCACTGTTGAAAGGAATGGCCATTGATTTATAGACAAAAGAAGCTGAGTTAAAGGGGATAATTGCAATGTTATCTTTGTTGGGACGAAAACGCTCCATAAAGGCATCGACCCCTTGAATTAATTGATTCATCTTATTATCAAGACTGAATTTTGTAGCTACAGTGTTAATGATATAGTTTCCACTTTGGGCGTTAGCAGCAATTGCAAAATCGAAATTATTGGGACACTTAGTGGCGTCTGTAATTAAACAACCGCAATAACAGTTCTTATTTATGGCAAAGGCAACATCCTTGTGAAGCTGGATATCAAGTGCATTTCCAGGTATTGGAAAACCAAAAATTCTAGCTTGTTGTCCATAGGACATACCGATACTATCTATACCAAGTTCAATATCATGCTTTTGTTGCATGGCAACCTCACAATCAGCTAATTGAGTGGACTGCTGATAATAACTATAACTTACTGGGCACATCATTGAATTGGAAAGATCGACCATCAAAACAACTTGGACTGGAGAAATATCACCAATTGAAGCACTGGAAGTTTTGAATGTATCGGCATTGGTAGTACTGCCACCCAATAAGTTAGAAAGTCCCGTAGTCATTAAGAGATTGTTTCGGACTAGATCTTTAAATTCTACCTGTAGAACTTCACTACTGTTATTTGCAGGAGTAGGGCCATAAAAATTAACATAGACATCCTCTTCTGTTAATTTACCTTTAAAGCTTGGCATACTAAAAAGCGCGTTATCGCGCGCAATTTCTCGAGCTCTTTGAATTACAGATTTCTGCATTGGCCCCATTGGCTCACCATTAAAAACTTGGGCGTGGTTTTTAGTATTTTGAAAACCTGCTTGATCGTAGCTTGTGTGTAAACTGGCATCATAACCTTTATTAACTCGGTATTCTAAGGCAGCAACAACCGCAGCATCAGTCGCTTTTTTGTACTGAAGTTTAGTATAAAACATATTGGCAGAGTCGATACTAAGGGCAGCAACACCAAGTAGGGCGACAATTCCTAGAGCCATAAGTGGTAGGTAAGCTCCAGCCTGATTATTTCTTTTAGATAATAGTTGCATCATATAAAAAAGATCCCTGAACGTACGGTAGTGTAAAAATCGAATTAATAAAAACTAAGATTGGGGAAAAAGGCACAAAACATTCGGCAAAAACTATTGCCTCATGTCGGTCTAGATTAGAGAATTCCGGTCTGATTTTATTAACATCAAGTAGGAGATTTAATCTACTTTGGGAGATATTTCCTTTATGGAAAGGTGTATTCCATGTTGCTCTGTCTCCGGGAGCAATTGGGTCACCAGTGGGTTTCAGATATGTTACCGCTAATTTTGTGCCCGTCACAATTGTTTGTAAATACTCTTGGAACTGAATTAATTCAGAGTCTAAACAACTGGGTAAAAGTTGGGGATCGTCAGGACATTCCCGCTTAATTATATTAGCAAACTCTTTACTGGCACTGGAGGCAATTGTTAAGTGGTGAATTGCTCTAGTAAATTCAAAAACAGTCAGCGAAATTACAAAAATAATTGGTAAGATAAGAGCTAGCTCTACTAGCACGGAACCATTATTAGAGTTTAATTTATTGAATTGATTTATGCTTAACATCTACGTACCCCCCAGAAGATCAGACTGATAGCGAAAGTATTCATTTCTACCAAAGACAATAAAGTCCATTTGAGCACTGGTTTGAAACCATGAAAAAATTGAGACATTAGTTCTAATACAAATCGCTACTATTTCTCCACGTTCGCCCGCGTTTGTCGGACCAAAAGTTGTTGGCAATGCTGGATCACAACGCCATTTTGCTTGCGTTGGTGCAGTCTCTGCTGGCTGGCTGACTCCATTTACCATTCTTGCTGGCCTTACAGGCCTAGTGACTGAAATCATTGCTGGGGTAATAGTTAAATCTAGACGTTGCGCAATTTTAACTATCTCCGTTTTAATACAAGTTGCGCGAGCTGATTCACTATTCAAGCTATCAACAACAACTCCACTGTTTGGTAAATTACAACCACCTGTAGCTGTAAAATTAGATTTCGTAGCTGCTTCTAAACCTTCTTGCAGGGTATGCTGAATTGACACTGTGACGAAACTAAATTTAAGTAATTCCAACACGGAAACAATAATCATCATAAAGACAATAATCGAAATTGACATCTCCACATAAGAAGCACCAAGTTGTTGTTGGAAGGAATCCTGTTTCATGAAATATTTATACAATAGGAAGGGAATTTAACCTAACGTCCTATACTAAAACCAAAAACTCTAAAATGAGCTAAAAAACAAAAAGCTTAGCCTAACCTTAAAAAGCTAACTTTTTAAGGCAATTACATTCTTGTTTTACTATAAACCTTATCTTTTAGATGCAAAAGAAACTCTTTTGGATTTAAAAATCCTTCAATTCGTGAATCTGTAATCTCATCTCCTTGGGAGTCGATAAAAATAATAGTTGGTAGTCCTAATACATTGTATTTATTAGAAAAATCTTCATTCTCAGAATTTACTAGGTTGAAATCTAAGCGAACAGTAATTAGGTTTTTAAGGGCTAGTTGAACTTCGCTGTTAGAAAATGTTACCTGTTCGAATCTCTGACAGGGTTCACACCAATTAGCAGAAAGATCAACTAGGACAATCTTATTTTGCTCTGTTGCGATTCTGAGAGCTAAGTCCAGGCTGCTTTGCCATAAAATACCATCAAGATTAACCTGAGGTTTATTAAGAAAAAGGTAATCCTTAAATTTGAAGCTAAAGGAAATTAGAAATAGTATTCCTAGGATAGCAACAAGCATCATCTTATATTTTGAACCAATCTTAAGCACACTCACTTTAAAATTAAAATTATCATTAAGCTTTAAGCTATAATAAGGGATTTTAAGGATTAAGGAAAAAAATAAGATTTAATAGCCAATTTGCAAGTTTAGAGGCAAAGATTGCAGGATTAAGATTATTTTACATTTAAAGGGTCATTTGATAACTATCTCCCATGCCAAACAATCAGAAATCCGCTGTTTTTCCAGGTTCATTCGATCCATTTACAAATGGTCATATTGATATTGTAGAACGTTCACTAGAGATTTTTGAGACTGTCCATGTCGCAGTTTTAGAAAATTTTTCCAAGAATGCCCTTTTTTCACCTGAAGAAAGAGTCGCCTTAATTGAAAAAATATTTAAGAAGCAGAAGCAAAAAGTTATTGTGGAAACTTTTAGTGGACTATTGGTCGATTATGTAAAGAAGGTCAAGAGTCGGGTAATTATTCGCGGACTGCGAGCAATCAGTGACTTTGATTATGAAGCCCAAATGGCTTTAATGAATCGGCAGTTAGATCATCGAGTAGAAACATTGTTTATGATGACCAGAGAAGAGAACTCATACATTAGTTCAACACTTGTAAAGCAGGTAGCACCCTATGGTGGAGATGTTTCCATGTTGGTGCACCCAATCATTGCTAAAGCATTACAAGCAAAATATTCCAAGAAGAAGTAACTCCTCAAAATTTTATACATTAAATAGAAAATGAAACTTATTAATAATTTAATTAAATCACAAAAACCAAGTGCCACGCTGGCAATCAAAGCAAAGACTTTAGAGCTAAAAGCTAAAGGCTTAGACATTATTGATTTTAGTACGGGAGAGCCAGATTTTGACACTCCCGATTTTATTAAAGATGCCGCAAAGCTAGCGCTTGATCAGGGACATACGAAATATACAGCGGTGCCCGGTATTCCAGCACTTCGCAAAAGACTAGCTGAGAAATTTACGATTGATAATAAAATTAAAACTGATGCTGAAGGAGTTATCGTTTGCAATGGTGGTAAACAAGCAATTCATAATTTTTTAGAAGTCGTTTTAGAACCAGGTGATGAAGTTATTATTCCAGCTCCCTACTGGGTAAGTTATCCTGCAGAAGTTGCTTTGGCTGGTGGTGTTCCGGTGATCTGTAAAAGTAATCCAAAGAACCAGTATAAATTGACTCCAGCAGAACTGGAGTCCTACATAACGCCTAGAACAAAAGTGTTAATTCTAAATAGCCCCTCAAATCCCACTGGTGCTGGCTATACTAAAGAGGATTTTCAAGCATTATCTAAAGTATTAACTAATCGCGAAATTATTATTATGTCAGATGAAGTTTATGAAAAAATTACCTATGGTGATTTTAAGTTTGTTTCCTTTGCGGAAGCAGTTCCAGAGCTTGCCGATCGCACTGTCACAGTTAATGCTTTTTCTAAAGCTTATTCAATGACAGGCTGGAGAGTAGGTTATGCAACAGGTCCACAAGAAATTATCTCAGCAATGTCTAAGTTTCAGAGTCAAACAACTTCTAATGTTTGTTCCTTTGCGCAGCATGCCGCCCTGGCTGCGTTAAACGGATCCCAGGATTTTATTCCCAAAATGAATCAAGTTTTTTGGACACGATTGCAGTCGGCAGTCAAAGTTATTGAAGAAACACCGGGATTAAGTTTGGCGGGAATTCCGGAAGGAGCCTTTTACTTATTTATCAGACTGGAGGAGTTCTTTGCTAAAAATTCTAAGATAAAAAATTCAACAGATTTTTGTAACTTCCTACTGGAGTCAGCCCAAGTTTCTGCAGTACCAGGAATTGAATTTGGGGATGATGGTGCTTTTAGAATAAGTATTGCCGTTTCGGATCAAGAATTAGCAACAGGAATGTCTCGCATTTCTAAAGCTTGCCAAGAGGCACTCACTAATTAGTCAAGCCTTAGCTGATTTTGCTTAAATTTCAATTACTTGCTATAAGAGCTTCCGAATAAGACTTGCTTTTCGCTCCCTCCGTGGAGTTTCGAGGATAGCAAGTTGGGAAAAACTAACAGATATAGAGAATCCAAAAAAGGATTTCCTTTAAGGAAATTCATTTTTGAGGTTCGGGCTTTTCAAATCCTGGATTTATCCAGGTTTGAATGCCTAAAAACAACAAATATAGTAAATCCAGCAGGAATTCCGAAAAAGTTTTTCGGAAATTCATTCTTGGGTTTACTATATTTTTCCCCAACTTGCTGAATTTGAATGCTTATTATGACCTCAACATGAGTTAGAGGTTTTAAGCTAGTCTCTGATTGTTTAAACTTTACAAAGAAATTATGGAAAAAACACTTTCAATCATTAAACCTGATGCCGTTCAAAAAAATGTTATTGGTAAAATCCTAAGCCGATTTGAAGACAGTGGCTTAAAGGTAGTTGCCATGGAATTGATGCAACTTAGCGAAGAGCAAGCACAAGAGTTCTATTCTGTTCATAAAGAGCGACCATTCTTTGCTGAACTTTGTGACTATATGGTTACAGGTCCAGTTGTAGTTTCTGTTTTGGAAGGCAAAGATGCTGTTTCTAAGAACCGTGACTTAATGGGTTCTACAAATCCGAAAGAAGCAGCTGCTGGGACAATCAGAGCTGATTTTGCTGATAGCATTAGTGCTAATGCCGTTCATGGATCTGATAGCCTTGAAAATGCTAAGAAGGAAATTAGCTTTTTCTTCCCAGAACTAATTTAGTTTTGTTCTGAGTCAGATGTCTGAGCTAGTTAACTTCTTCGACTTTAGTCGCAAAGATCTCGCTGACTATTTGTCGGAGAAGTTTTCTCTGCCTGCCTTTCGAGCTAATCAGCTTTTTGATTGGGTGTACAAAAAAAATGTCTGGGATATTTCTCAGATGAGTAATCTTTCCCAAGAACTACGTGATCAACTCTCTGGTCAATTCACCTTTCTAGCAGCTGAAATTAAGGACAGGCAAATTAGTAACGATGGAACTCGTAAGTATCTATTCAAAGTTCCAAGCGGTCGAACGATCGAGACTGTCTTAATCAAGCAACCAAAGCGTCAAACAATTTGTGTTTCCTCCCAGTATGGCTGTGGCATGGGTTGTAAGTTTTGCCGAACAGGTACGATGGGCTTTATTGCAAACTTAAAACCTTCAGATATTGTTGCTCAGGTTTTAGGTATTCTAAAAGATGCCAAAGAATTTGGTGATGGTTTCCAGAATATAGTTTTTATGGGGATGGGTGAACCTCTTCATAACTATAAGACAATCATAACTACCGTTAGAATCTTAACGGATCCGCTAGGTCTGGCAATCTCACCAAGGCGGATCACTGTTTCCACGGTTGGTTTAGTGCCTGCAATTGAAAAGTTTGCGGAAGCTGACTTGGGTGTTAACTTAGCAATTTCACTTAATGCAACTGATGACTTAACCAGAACGGAGATTATGCCAACAAATAAGGCATTTCCCATTGATTTACTTCTAAGTACTTTGAGAAAATATCCTTTAACAGGACGTAAGAAATTAACTATTGAATATGTAATGTTAGCAGGTGTAAACGATCGAGATGAAGATCTGAAACGCTTACCAAAGTTACTAAAAGATATTAAGTGTAAGGTGAATTTGATTCCTTATAATGAGAATGCTGGATTAGGTTTTAAGTCTCCAACTGAAGAAAAAGTATACAGGTGGTATAAAGCTCTAAATGATCAGTTAATTTTTACAAGCGTGCGTTGGTCAAAAGGAAGAGACATTAATGCCGCTTGTGGCCAGTTGGTCACAGAAAAAATTACAGAGAAAAAAGGTTCTAAGGAAGCAGTGGATCAAAATGATTTACAACAAGCCGAGAAAAGTAGTTCTAAACTTGCTGTAATTCAATAACTACTCGTTAGTTTCTTCAGCAGTAGCTGGTTCAACTTTTTCAACAGTTATTTTAGATTTCAAACCACAAGTAACTCGTACTGCATGTAAGCCCTTGGGACCTTGTTCCATTTCATAACAAACATCATCACCATCTTTAAGGGTTTTAAAGCCTTCACTTTCAATTACAGAGTAATGAACGAAGACGTCAGAACCATCAGTATGCTCAATAAAACCAAAACCTTTGGAGTTATTAAACCACTTTACCTTACCAGCGTAAGTTTCTGATGACGAATCAGATGAAGAACTAGACATAACTTAATTAATAAAATAAACAACATAAGCAATTTAGCTAAATTATAGTTCTTTGTCTACAACAAATTAACAGTAGATAGATATTGAGGATAGCTGACGGTTCTGACTTATCCGCTATCAAGATAATCATGCTACTTAATGTCTTGCCCGAAATTATGCCAGAATTTATGCTAATTAAATAATGTACACCGACCTTTCCTTAAAAATCCTGGATCATCTACCTTACTCACTTTTGGTAATTGACCGTAAATTTACTCCTCTTTACTGCAACCTTGCTTTCCTAGAGCTAATTGAACAGTCTGAAGTTGTTAATGCCTTTAAGCTAACTAGTGTTTTTCAAGACTTAAATCTTTTAATTAGTGAACAAGGACCACGCTTTTCTAAGATTAATACTGTCAATAATAAATCAATTAATGTCTTCATCTCAATTTCACCATTAGAACAAGACATCTTTTTGATTGAGCTCTGTAGGCTTTCTTCTACTGCTCATGACTATCAAGGCAAAAGATTAGAAACACTAGGACTCCTTGCAAGTTCGATTGTTCATGATTTTAATAATTTCCTAGCTGGGATTATTGGACATGTTTCCTTTTTAAAAAACATCCTACCTAAAGATGGTCGTCATGCGGCTTCGCTTGAAGCTATAGAACAGGGGAGTATTAATGCCTCAGAGATTACTAAGGAGATTTTAAGATTTTCTAAGCAAAAAGATTCTGCGGAAAGTCAAAATATCGAATTAAATAATTTAATTCAAAGAACTATTAAGATCTTATTAGCGTCCATTAATCCTAAAATTAAAGTCATATTTGAATCAACGGTGCCAGATGTGCGCGTCAAGTGCGTTGATGTTCGGATTACTCAGATTTTGGTTAACTTAATTATTAATGCTCAAGATGCCATCTTAGAGTCTAATTGTATTGACCAAAAAATATTGGTTAACTTAGACATTATTGATAATCCAGAAATCAACCTCAAGTTAATTAACAACAATATCGCCAAAGGTCGTTTCGCCAGGCTTTCTGTCAAAGATTTTGCCGCTGGCATCCCAGTAGAACTTCAAGAAAAAATCTTTCAACCTTATTTTTCTACTAAAGGGGACAAGGGAACAGGTCTTGGCTTAACAACAGTTGCTTCGATTGTCTTTGAGCTAAAAGGATTAATTGATATTTACTCCGGGAGTGGCCAAGGAACTGAGATTCGAATTTTATTACCACTATCGGACTCCTCAGTTGAAAAAGCTAGCGAAAAGCATTCCCCTCAAGCCCTAGCCGCTAATAGTCTTAAAAATCAAAAAATTTTGGTTGTTGATGATGAAGATGTTGTTAGAAACGTACTGGGTCTAAACTTAGAGCAACTTGGATATTCCGTTCAACTGGAAGCCTCGGCGCTAAAAGCAATCGACTATTATAAAGATCATAGAAATGATATAAGTCTAGTGATATTAGATATGTTAATGCCAGAACTTTCTGGTGAGGAAGTTTTCGAAATTATTCGTGAAATTAATCCAAAACAAAAGATCTTAATTATCAGTGGTTTTTGTTCTGACGATCTAATTCAAATGATGTTAGAATCAAAAAATTGTGATTTTTTAGCTAAGCCATTTATGATTGAGGAGCTTAGCTTAAAAATTAATAGTTTAATGCTCAGCTAACTAAGAGCATTCTCTTTTACCTTAGTTCAAAATGAAAAATTCAATTCTAAAAGTTGAAAATTTATCGAAGTTTTTTGGAACGAATCACGTTTTAAAGAATCTGAGCTTTGAAGTTGAAGAAGGACAAGTTATTGGACTACTTGGACCCAGTGGTGGTGGTAAGAGCGTGTTACTTAAAATCATTGCTCAAGTTCTTGCACCCGACCATGGTCAAATAATTCTTAATGATATTTCTAGTGATGATATTGGCTTAATGTTTCAAGAAGGAGCACTTTTTGATTCATTAACAGTTTTTGATAATGTTGCATTCCCCTTGGTTGATGGTTGTGTTCCTTCAACTTCTTTGACCCTAAAAGTCCAAGAAGAGATTGCGCCAAAAGTAATGAGCATTTTAAAAAGAGTTGGTCTAGGAGTTGCCTTTAAGAAATTCCCAGCTCAATTATCAGGTGGAATGAAGCGTCGTGCTTCATTAGCACGAACTTTAATTGCCAATCCCAAGTTATTATTGCTAGATGATCCAACCTCGGGACTTGATCCAATCGCGAGTCGAGTCATTATGGAATTAATTAGAGAAATACAGCAGGAGACTAAGGCAACTACAATTATTGTGAGCCAAGATTTACGTCGCTTAATACCTTATGTCGATCAAGTTATTGCGCTCTTTGATGGTCAACTAGCTTATTATGGAAAGGTTAGTAAAGATTCCTTAGCCCAAGAGCCAATTGTGGCTGATTTTATTAATTGTCGTTATGACTTGTTTGAACAACCAGTGAACCATTGATTAAACCCACCTTCATTCATTTTTGACAAAAAATGAATGAAGGTGGGCGAGCAAAATAATGGCTTTGCCATTTTTTGCCGTAGAAAATAACACCAAACCCTCTTTATGATGTTTATTATTTTCAAAAATGATGAGCGGAGGGTTTATTTGCTAGTCCAAAAATAGGAAGGAAAATATAGATGAATTTTTTTGAAAAGATAAAGAAGGATAAGGAGGAATTCCTTGCTGGAATTGGTCTACCTGAACAAGGTGTTTTTAAGCCTGATAAATTTCAGTTAGATGCTATTGAAAGTGCTGTCTCTGGTGTTGATACTTTGGTTGTAGCACCAACAGGTTCTGGAAAAACTTACATAGCACTGCAGGCAATCGCGGCAACCTTAGCACTTGGCTGTCGAGCAATTTACACTACTCCGCTAAAAGCCTTATCTAATAGTAAGTACAATGATTTAAAAAATCGCTTTGAGCCTCAATATAAAGTTGGTATTTTAACTGGCGATCGAAAAATTGATACTGATGCCAGTGCCGTAATTGCCACGACTGAAATTTATCGTAATGAGCTTTATAATGGGAATACAAATTATTCTTTAGTTGTACTTGATGAAGTACATTATATTGCCGATGCTCAAAGGGGTGCAGTTTGGGAGGAAGCAATTTTACTTACACCTCGAGATACTACTTTATTAATGCTTTCTGCTTCAATTTCTAATCATCAGGAAATTGCCGCTTGGTTAAAAAGTGTTCGTGGTAGAGAATGCCGTGTTGTTATTGCAACGGAAAGACCCGTAGCACTGCGCTTAGGTTTTCTTCATCCTGAATATGGAATTTTACCACTTCGTGATTCTCATCAAAATGTTAATAAGTTAGTGGCAGACTATTATGGCAGTTCAAAGTTAGATTCCAAAGGGATGAGACTTAAACCAAAGCAAGGATTTCGTGGCCCTCGTCGTCAAAAATCACGTCGATAATTTAAACCAATATTCTCTATGTATACAGATTACCCAGTAAGTAAAATACTTCGACAGTTAGATCGTGATAATTTACTACCAGCTATTATTTTTCGTTCAGCTCGCAAGCAGTGTGATCAAGACTTAACTCAACTAACAAAAAAGAGTTATTTACAAATTAAACCTGAGCATCAAAAAGATATTGAAAATCGTATTGCTGAATTAGTACTGCAATATTCTTGGGATTTTGAGATCCTTAAAAATCACGAGCAATACAAAACTCTAATTCATTTTGCTGCTGGTGCTCACCATGCCGGCCAATTATTAACTTGGAGACTTATGCTGGAAGAGCTAATGACTTCTGGTTTATTAAGAATGCTAATTGCTACTGGGACTGTCGCTGCCGGAGTAGATTTTCCAGCTCGTACTGTTGTAGTTACTGCTCATAGTAAGCGTGGTCATTTAGGATTTAACACCCTTGCTTCTTCTGAGTTTCAGCAAATGTCTGGTCGTGCTGGTCGCCGAGGCAAAGATTCCGTGGGTTTTTGCCTTGTCGCTCCCAATCCCTATGCCGATGCCCGAGTAATTTCAGAAATTGATAAATCTCCTCCCGAACCCTTGCGATCGGCCTACTTTGCTTCGCCATCAAGCATTTTGAATCTACTTAAATATCGTTCAATTGAGGACTTAAAATTTATTGTAAAAAATTCTCTGGGCGGTTTCGTTGATCAAACAGAAGCATTAAAGATAATTGAAGAAGCAGATAAGGAAGAGTTAAAACTTGCCGGAATTCCGGAGAATGATGCTAATTTTAAGCGAATCGTCAAGAAGGTCCGTCGCCTAAAAAGAAATGCCGAAGAGCTTGTTAATAAGCAAATGACCGAGCTAGAAATAACCTTGCAAGCTCTTAAAAACTTAGGTCATGTTAATGCTACTGGCGGCTTAACGGAAAAGGGGACTTGGACTGCCGAGCTATGTACTAGTATTGTTTTAGAACTTTCTGAGTTTATTGAAGACTTTTTGTTAAATGACTGTTCCACCTTAGAGTTAGTTGGGATTGTTGCTTCGATCTCTGGAGATGCACATCGGTCATATTTGAGAATCAAGAACACCGTTGTCAAAAAAGATAAGCTAGAAGCATTAGCTAGTAAGGTTCAGCTGGTCAAGGACATGTACCAAGTGAAAAATTTTGAAAGAGGAATTGAAGTTTTACCAGATGCGGCATCAACGGTTGAAACTTGGGTTCAAGCAAGTAGCTGGGGTGAATTTTCTGCTCTGTTAAAACTTTCAGGAGTAACGGAAGGTGACGCTGCTAGACTAATCACCCAAACAGCGGATCACCTGCAACAGATTTCCAGACTTGGCACAACGCACTTTGAGCTTGCCCAGCAAGCAAAAGAAGCCCGAGACTTACTTCTAAGACCCCCCTTGTCCGAAGTAATTATCTAACTTATATTTTTTTGGTCTTTGAGAAATTAAATAAATGAAAGTATTAGTCCCAGTTAAAAGCGTCCTTGATTATGCTACCAAAATAAAAGTTAAAGCTGATGGAAGCGGTGTAGAAAAAGATGGCATCAAGCAAATTGTCAATCCTTTTGATGAAATTGCCGTAGAAGAAGCTGTGAGATTAAAAGACGCCGGTAAGATTTCTGAGATCACAGTAATTGGGGTCGGCACTGAAGAGACAGCAACACAATTGCGTTATGCCATGGCTATGGGCGCAGACCAAGCAATTCTTATTAAATCAACGCAAGGTATTGATTCAGATTTAGCAGCTCGGGCCTTGGCTGAGATTTTTAGAAGAGGCGAGTATCAACTAATAATCATGGGCAAGCAAGCAATTGATTCTGATTCTGGACAAACACCTCAATTACTAGCTGGATATTTAGATCTGCCACATGCTTCTTTTGCATCTAAGATTGAATTAAGTTCTGATAGTGTAAAAGTTACCCGAGAAGTTGATGGAGGTCTTGAGATTGTAGAAGCAAAACTACCAGCAATCATTTCCACAGATTTGCGCCTGAATGAACCTCGTTATGCCTCACTTCCCGGAATTATGAAAGCAAAGAAAAAACCATTAGAAGAAATCGAGCTTTCAGCAGTTGTTTCCGATCTGGCGGAGAAGGTAAAGTTTGTTAAGTATTTTGCACCACCAGCTAGAAAAGCAGGTCGTAAAGTTACCTCTGTTGATGAGCTTATCGGAGTACTAAGAAACGAAGCTAAAGTTATTTAAGAATCATTAAAATGAGCAAAATATTACTATTTATTCAACACGAACAAGGGAAGCTTAGCCAAGCAAGCCTTTCCGCACTGTCAGCAGCATTGGAAATCAAAAATAAACATGGTGCGGGGGAGATTTTAGCTATTTGTTTAGGCGCAGGTTCTAAAAATATCGCGGATCTTTTTTCAAAATATGATGTTAATAAAGTCCTCTATTCAGAAAACTTAATTTTTGAAAAATATGTTGCAAGCAGTTTTGCTAAAGCTTGTCTGCAAGTCATGAAAAATGAAAGCTGTAATTACTTAGTCGCTGCGGCAACAAGTACTGGAAAAGATTTCCTTCCTTATGTGGCATCAAAACTCTCTGCTGGCCAAGCATCTGATATTATTGCAGTGAATTCTGATCTGACATTTAGACGCCCAGTCTATGCGGGAAATGCCTTAGCAGATGTGCAAGTAACAACAGAGAGAAAGGTAATTACCGTGCGCGGTGCTAGCTTTGATCCAGCCTTAGAAAATGGAGTGAATGCTACCGTAATAGAGTTGTTAGTTGATTTTACCCCTAGTGATTCACTTACAGTTTTAGAGTATCAAATCCCTGAAAAAGAGCGCCCTGAACTGACAGAAGCAAAGATTATTGTCAGCGGTGGACGGGGAGTTGGTACTTCGGCAAATTTTGAGAAGGTTATTTTTCCACTGGCAGATGTTCTTAATGCTGCCGTTGGTGCTTCTCGTGCTGTAGTTGATGCCGGAGAGGTTCCTAATGATTGGCAGGTAGGTCAAACTGGTAAAATCGTAGCTCCTAATTTATACATTGCTGTTGGGCTTTCTGGGGCGATTCAACACTTAGCTGGTATGAAAGATTCTAAAGTTATCGTGGCGATCAATAAGGATCCCGAAGCACCAATTTTTGAAGTAGCCGATTATGGATTAGTGGGGGATCTTTTTCAGATCTTACCGGAATTAACTGAAAAATTAAAATAAAAACATTGAGCAATCGAAAGAAAAAAAGAATAAATCAAAAACAAATTCTGTTCCTATTTGTTTTCATCTGCTTTTTAGTTGCAGGAAGTTTTTACTATTTAGATTTGAAGCGTATCTCCCATCTAAAATCTGCTGAATTCCTTAATCCACAAGGAGTAGCGTACACCAAGCTCTTTTTGGAAATCGCCGACACTCCTGACAAACGTAGAACTGGTTTAATGTACCGCCAGGAACTTCCGCTAGATCAAGGGATGCTTTTTAAGTTTGACGAGACGGAGATCCATTCGATTTGGATGAAGAACACCTATGTAAGTTTAGATTTACTCTTTCTAAATTCTAATCTAAAAATTCTTGGAATTATTGAAAAGGTTCCTGTTTTAAATGAAGTTTCAAGAAAAATCGATCAACCTTCCAAGTATGTGATCGAACTTAATGCTGGGACTTCAGAAAAACGTGGAATTAAAGTTGGTGATACACTTAAACTTCAACCTTAGCATTAGCTAGCTTTTATTGTTTTTACCTTTTCAAAGTTGATATTTATCAAAGATTTCAGTTGCTCGATTCGCTAGACCCCCTTTACATAAATTTTTAATAGTGTAAATTATTCCGCAACTTCAAATGCGAATATTTCGCCCTAAAAGTTAACTTGCTGGCCTGTCGCCAAGTGGTAAGGCAACTGGTTTTGGTCCAGTCATCCGGGGGTTCGAATCCTCCCAGGCCAGCCAAATTAAGAATTGTTTAATTTCATCTATTTTTGTACTTGGCACTAATTTCTGATTAGCCTAGCTACTAAAATGAATTATTAAATCAGCTCTTAACATCCTAAGGTTAGTTTTAATTAGCTGGGGTATCATTACCTCAGTAAAAAGTTGATTTTATGAATCGTAACCTCTTAGTTTTCTCAGGACGTTCTTCCCAGTCCTTCACTTCCAAAATTACAAAAATATTGAATGTCGAACTTGGTAAACTAGAAGTTACCCGTTTTAGCGATGGAGAACTTTCCGTTGATATCGGTGATAACGTTCGAGGTCGGGACGTTTTTATTGTACAAAGCACCTGCAATCCCGTTAATGATAATTTGATGGAATTACTAATTGTGATGGATGCACTTAAGCGTGCCTCAGCATCACGAATTACAGCAGTAGTACCATACTTTGGATATGCTAGGCAGGATCGCAAGCTTAAACCGCGTGTTCCAATTACAGCCAAGCTTGTTGCTGATATCTTAACAACGGCTGGAGCACACAGGATGCTCACAATTGATTTGCATTCTGGCCAAATTATGGGATTTTTTAATTCGCCTGTTGATAACTTGAATGCACTTCCAGTTATTCTCCCGTATGTAAAAAATAAATATAAAAAGGAAAATATTGCCATTGTTTCTCCTGATGCTGGGGGAGTAGAACGTGCTCGAGAATTCTCAAAAAGATGGTCAGAATCTAGCTTAGCAATTATTGATAAGCGCCGACCTGAGCCAGGCAAGATCGCTGAGATGAGAGTTGTCGGTGATGTTAAAGATCGTTGCTGCATTATTGTGGATGATATGATCGATACTGCGGGAACTTTAGTAAAAGCAGCTGAGGTTCTAAAGAAAGCTGGAGCATCAAAGGTGATCGCCTGCTGTACTCATGCGGTGCTATCAGGAAGTGCCATGGAAAGAATTAACGAAGCCGAAATTGAAGAAGTAATCATTACTGATACAATTCCACTTAAACATATTGAAGTAAGCCCTAAGATTACTGTTCTATCAGTTAGTTCTCTCTTTGCAGAAGCAATTAGAAGGATCCATAAAGAGGATTCTATTAGTAGCCTCTTTAGCTAATTTTTATATTAACTAGATCCATTCTCGCATTCTTCTTGTTAGTATTTATTTAAATTGATAATTACTAATTTTTCGATCTTGAATAATCTTTAGTTGAGCTGGTGATTTTATTTCCATACCACTTTCGCTTGTCTCACTGAAAGAATACTCTCCAGCGACACCAGGGCTAGGTTGGATATTTTTGATCTTATTAATAATTTCCTCGGCAGTTAGATTCTTTGTTTGATTAAAGAGCTCGGCAATTAATAGGGCATTATCATATCCAACCCCAGCAAATCCAATCTGCAGATCGTTTTGAAAATTTTCAATATATAACTTTCGAAAGTCGTCAGTCACAGCAATCGAAGAAAAAATAGCCCCGTTAATTAAATCGCTAGACTGGTTAACTTCATTTTGACTATCAAAAAAATCAGTCCCAAAAGTTGGAATCTTAAAATTTTGATTACTAGCTTGATTATAAAACTGGGCAATTTGACCTGAGATCAAAAATATCCCCAAAGAGTCAATTTCTTTGCTTTGAACTTTGGTAATAATACTCTTAAAATCATTGGAATCTAAAGGAACAACTTCTGTATATGAGATAATCTTCGGATCTAATTCAGCGATAATTGAATTGAAATAGGTCAGCTCGTTTTTTAGAATTCCAATTTTAGAAATATTATTTTGATCAAAATATTTTTGTAAATGAAAAGCAAAATCCTTACTGCTTGGCATGGAACGAATTGAAAAATTTTTATTTCTTACTATCTGAGTATCAACCGTTGTCACAATATTTGGGATATGCTGTTTTTCTGCTAGGGGAATTACAGCTTCATTGGGCCCAGTGCCCCAATTATAGATTAAATTAACTTTGTTTTGATTAACTAATTTTTGAAAGGCAGCGACTGCTTGAGTACCCTGATAAGCAGAATCCTCATAGAACAGTTTGATTTGAGAAAACTTTTCCGGATTAGTTTTTTTTGCCAGCTCAAATGAGTTTTTAACTGCAACACCGTATTCAGCTAAAGATCCAGAAAGTGGCAAGATTAGTCCAACCTTAAATTCAGCTGGAGTTGTTAAGTTTCTACCTTCGCTCTGGCAGGAAATAAATACAAAAAGTAGCGTACAAATGATAATTCTATAAAACATAGGATACTTAATAATCAATTAAGTATCCTATATTACATAAGATTTTTACATTTAATAGTGAATTATTAATCTAAATTGCCTACTGCAAAAGATAACTTGTAAGAAAGCATTTGTTAAAAGTTTACAAATTCTTTAAAAACATATAAATTACGCACCCTTAGTATTACGTTGGGTATGTTATAGCCATAATATGGTGTGATTAGAAATCAATGAATTGGAAACATGTTTTCTAGAGTGCTATTTTTGGTTGTTTTTTGCGGTTCAAACTTGGAAAAGTAAACCAAGAATTGCTCTCGCCGTTGACTTAAAAAATGCTCGGCAGATTTTTGAGTTTACTGTAATTTTTAATGTCTGATTGAAGGAAGTATCGTGGAAGAAAAAGTTTTAAATATCGAATCAAGAACTAGTAATGGTTCAGCTGAAAGTCGTCGTTTACGCCGTACAGGAAAAGTGCCTGTTTCTATTCTTTACCCTGATGCTACAAGCGCTTCTGGTATTGTGATTGAAAAAGATTTTGTTCATTTGGCGGAAATGTCTAAGTATACAGATATTTTTCATTTTAAATCTGACAACCAAAAATTGAATGGTCAGAAAGTATTAGTAAAAGACTTACAGAAAGAGCCAATTAAAGGTAATGTATTGCACGTAGATTTCTTGGCGCTTGACGACAAAAAAGCTATTACTGTGAAGGTTCCAGTTTCTTTAGTTGGAACACCTGTTGGAGTTAAAACTCAAGGTGGTATCTTAACAAAATCTGCTCAGTTTTTATTAGTTTCTTGCTTACCAGCAGTTATTCCTAGTGAAGTTGAAGTTGATGTTACTGAACTCAAAGTTGGCGATCGTGTTGTTGCCAGTCAATTAACATTAGCTAGTGGCCTAACGCTTAAAAGTAATGAGCGTGAGACTATTGCTTCAGTTGTTGCAAGTAGAGCTACAAGACTCCAAGAAACTGATGCTAAAGTACCTGAAGTTGCAGGAAAAGCTCCGGCTGGTAAGGCACCTGCTGCGGCACCGGCTAAAGCTCCAGCTAAGAAATAAAGTTTTAAGTGAAAGAAGCCAGCAATAACAAATTTTTGCTTGTTGGCTTAGGAAATCCAGGATCTAGATATCAGTCTACAAGACATAATATCGGATTCATGTTTCTTGATTTTTTGTTAAAATCAAAAAGCAAAGATTCTTTCAAGGTTGATCCTCAGTACAATGCTGAGATTGCCAGAGTTAGAATCAATGATTGTGATTGTATGTTGGTAAAACCTCTAACATTCATGAACTTGAGTGGTGAAGCGGTTGCTAAAGTGGCAAGGTTTTATAAGATTGCCACTAGTCAAATTATTGTTTTTTACGATGATTTAGATTTAGCCTCTGGGAAGCTTCGTCTACGAACGAAAAGCGGAGATGGTGGGCATAATGGGATTAAATCCATTAAACAGCATTTGGCAACAAATGATTACATCAATTTTCGCTTTGGCATTGGTCGTCCAGAGAATTCTGGTTTTGAGATCAGTGACTGGGTGCTTAGTAAACTAAGTAAGTCAGAGCAGGAAACTTTTCAGGAGACTTTTTCTTTAGCGGAAAAGACACTGGGGGATTTGCTGAGTGGTGGTTTGAGCGTAGCTCAGAATAGGCTGGCTGAGCGTAGCTCAGAATAGACTAGCCGAGCATAGCTCGGGATAAGTTTTTAATAGATAGCTTTGGTAATTTACTCCATAGTTATACAAATTGAAGTTATAGGTAATTGAGGAAAATATGAATAAATACGAGACTATTTTGGTAGTAAATCCAAAACTAGATGACGAAGGCTTACAAACACTAGCTGATAAATATCGTAAGCTTGTTGAAGCTAATGCTGGTCAAGTTGATGAAATTGAAAGCTGGGGCAAGCGTGAGATTGCACAAACTTTAGGAAACGAAGCCTACGGTTATTACTTAAACTTTAACTATCAGTCGGATAATTCTAAGCTAATTACAATTATCAACCAACAGTTCCGTTTAGATGGTGATATCTTGAAATTTCAAACTCACCGTGTTGGCGAAGCTACAAAAAAATTCAAAGTGAATCGAAGATTCCAAGCACTTGGTGATGACTACACAATTGGTGGTTAATTTTTGTAGATACAAAAAGATATTTTAAGGAGAATAAAATGGAAGTTATTTTAGAGAGAGATTATCCACAACTAGGGTTTGTTGGAGATCGAGTACAAATCAGTCGAGGCTTTGGCCGTAACTATTTAATCCCTCAAGGGATTGCAGTAGAAGTTAATGCTCGTAATGAAAAGTTTCTTAAGAATAAAATGCAAGCAATTGCAACTCAACGTGCTAAATTAAAAGCTGACGCACAAGCATTAGCTGATAAAATGAAATCTGAAACTTGGGAATTTACATTAAAAGTAGGTTCAAAAGGAAAGAGCTTTGGTTCAGTTTCTGCTAAGGATGTCTATGAGCTGGTAATTGCTCGTGGTTATGAAGTCGACAAAAAGCAAGTTTTATTAACTGATGCAGTTCGTTCTTCTGGTGATTATAAGTTTTCAGTTAAACTTCACTCTGAAGTTACGGCAGTTGTCCCTTTGAAAGTTCTAGCTGATATCACAGCAAAATCTCAAAAAGCGGAAAAGAATGATGCTGAGTCCGAGACTCAAACTGACTCAACAGAAGAGTAAGAGACAAAACTCTGAGCTATTCATGTTTGGATTATTCTAAATATGAATAGCTACAGATGATATTAACAATGAGTCCTAATAAAAATTCTGAGGTCTAAAGAATGTTTTTGGGACTCATCAAAGACTTAGTTTAGATAAGCTAAGAAATATTTCCTAGTTAAATTCCCATTCACTGCTACCGATATGAAGAAGTGGCTAGTTCTATTAACACTAATTGCCTCAATTGGAACTGCATTTCTTTTTAAAGATTCAATTAACCGTCAAGCGCCAGCATTAGTTTCTAGTCCCAAACACATCTTTAGTGAATTTCAAAACTTCAAACTTGGGCAAGGTATTGACTATCAGGATCGACCAGAATTTAATCCCGAAATTGATCAGAATTTTGGGATACTAATTTGGTTAAAATTTAAAGCAATAACGAATATCGATCAAAGAATTTTTATTCTTCGGAAATATAAGGGCGAATCAGATACTGGTTATGCTTTAGCATTTAATCAATTCAATGATGGATTTTATCCGCAAGTCTTTTGGCCCACAAAGGCTGATAGTAATTGGTTAACTTTTCAAAAATTCAAACCTGTACAAAATCGTTGGTATGGATTCTTACTAACATTCACTGATAATAAATATTTAGGTCTACAAATCCTAAAACCAAATAAGGCTCGTCCCGGAATTACTCTTGAAAATCTTGGTGGGTATATCTTAAAAGACTCTCTGCCCGTTAATTCAGCTAAATTAGAGATTGGTTCAATTGGAACGCATATCTTTAATGGTTCCATCGCTAAAATTTCGTTCTTTAAATCACCAACCAAAGATTTTAAATTAATTGATTTAATTGATGCTTTGAAAACATCATCCCCAGCAACATCCTTAAAAGATTATCATAGTTTTGATATTGAATTAAAAAGCCTCTCCAAGAAAAAAAAGCGCTCTAATCCTTTGATCCAATAAATTTAGAATGAGATGAGACGCTCAAAAATACAATGTGGTTTAAAGAAGGATTCTCTCCTAGAATATAAGAGTATTCTTTTCTTTCCAGACAACACGGCAAATTGCTCTATTCTTCAAATGCTATGGTAATTATTACATTACTTTTTTTATCCCTGAGCTTTGCACTTCAACTAAAGCTGTTAACTTTTACGATCGCCTTTTTTGTAATTATCCTTTTAAGGTTTCAACCTAGATTAATTCTACCTGCACTCATAATAAATGGGGCGATCTTAGGCAATCATTTTCAAATCTTTGTTTTTAGCCTTTTTTTAATAGGCCAAATTTATCAAAAGAAACTAGAGGTGGAGCGGCTAGGAAGATTTAAGTATTTTTTAATTCTACTGTTTGGCTGGTTAAGTGTTGAGTTCTACCAACAGTTCCAACTTTCTTCCCTAATTAATTACTGGAAGATATACGGATTTGTTAATTACTCGGGATATTTCAATTCAGAACTTAGTCATTTTATTCAATCATTAAAAATTTTTGCCAATCTATTTCTAATAATTATAAGTTTTGAGTACTTTAAAAACTTTAAAGTAGGAGATTTTAAAAATGGGATGCTTCTTGGAATAGGATGCTCTCAGGTCTTAACGATCTATCAAATTTTCTTCAATCCAATTTTTTTAAACAACCAAAGCAGTTTTTGGGACATGCAACAACGCTATCCTAGCACTTTTAGTGATCCAAATGCCTTTGGTATTTGCTCTTTTTTCTTAATTGGGTTTCTTATTGCTTTTATTTCCGAGCGAAAATTTGATTATAAAATCTTTTTACTAGTTAGTATTCAATTTATATTAACACTATATTCGGGCTCTAGGACATTCTTATTGGCAATGGTTGTTTCCTTAGCTTGTTGGAGTTACCTAAAAAATAAGCGATATTTTTTAATTGGCACCAGCGCAGTATTCCTACTAGTACTATTAATCAATCTAGGATTTTTTATAGCTAATCCAGACATTGACTCACAACTACCTTTTTTACCTGCTGGCTTAAATCGTTTAGTTTCCAGCTTGAGGATTGATAATTTGAGTCAAACTTTTTTTTCTAGACAAGTTTTTAACCAATTAAATCTGTTAATTTTTAAAGACTATCCAATCTTTGGAGTCGGTTTAAATCAATTCGATCAAACATTACCACTCTATAAAGATTTCTTAACTAAGAGCATTGGTAGTTGGGTCGATAATAATAATAATTTCTATTTTGGACTTTTAACTGAACTTGGCCTGGTCGGCTTTCTTACTTTTATTTGGGGTTGCTCTAGCTTTTGTTATAAGCAAACAGCAAATAAATTATTAGCAATCTTTTTTTTCGTTTTTTTGAGCTTACTATTTCTAGGGCCACACTTTTACTTTACTGAAGTCAGTTTATTATTTGGATTATTACTAAGTCAGATAGTTACTAGAAATAAATTTAATGAAAAAGCAGTACCTCCTTTCTATAAATTATTAATTATAGGAATACTGTTTATTGGTATTTGGAATAATTCTCGCTATCGTTCTATAGGAACGTATGCTTTAGAAAAGGATTTAACTGAGGAATATTATTGGTCTAAACAAGAATCGAATTTGTTTCTTGATTGTAGCAAGTTTCAAGGTCTGCAATTAAAAGAGGTTTCAGACAGCTCGCAAATCACAGAATTAAAAATCTATCGTTTTTCTGAAATTCCTTTCTTCCCTTTAACCTCAAGTAGCCAAGACTTAATTAGTGGTCAATTTGAGTGCCCAAATAAGCTCAACAAGTATAAGATCTTTTTTAGGCTATCTGGAACCTGGCAACCAAATTTAGTCCTAAAAAACTCCTTAGATCCGCGATTCTTAGGGCTAAAAATTATTCCTAAAGCTTATTGACTTAATCAGTAGCTCTCTAGTATCATCGATATGCCTTTAAGGAGTGCCTGTGAGTTCTCCAAGGAAACGAAACCTTTCTTTTGTCAGACAAATCAATTGTTTGCTTCCTTGTGTCTACCGCCAGCTTTCCTATCGTGCATTTTTCTATGTTAATTTATCTATGTTTTTTAAGGTGTACACATGTCCGAGCAAAAAAAGACGATTCCTAAGGATTGGATCAAACTAATCGATGCTGAAATAATTAAAAAATGTATTACTCGAATTTCCTATGAAATCTTAGAGAAGGGGATTCCACTAGACCGCCTAGCAATTGTTGGTATTCATACTGGGGGAGAATATATCGCTCGTAGAATTCACCAATCGATTCAAGAAATTGAAAATCGTGAGATTAACCTAGGAGTGATTGATATAACTCTTTATCGGGATGATTTAAGTCATGCTTCTGCTCACCCCGTAATTAAAGCCACTGACCTACCATTTAATGTCGATGATTCTCATATCATTCTCGTCGACGATGTCTTTTATACTGGAAGAACCATTCGTGCTGCTCTGGATGCAATTATAGATTTTGGTCGTCCAGACTGCATTGAGCTTGCGGTCTTAATGGATCGTGGCCATCGTGAGCTTCCGATTCGCGCTGATTATGTTGGGAAAAATATTCCAACGAAGCGAAATGAATTTGTCAGAGTAAGACTAGAGGAACTAGGTTACGAAGATGCTGTCTACTTAATTTCTGCTGAACATAATCGTGATAACAAATAAAAAAAATCCGACACATTTACTTGGGCTGGAATATATTACAGCTGATGATTTTTTTAAGATAATTAATAATTCATTAGCTTTAGCAGAGATTTCTTCCCGAGATATTAAGAAGACACCAGCTCTTCGTGGCAAAACTATTATTAATTTTTTCTGTGAGCCAAGTACTAGAACTCGCACTAGTTTTGAAATTGCCGGTAAGTGGCTTTCTGCTGATACTATTAATGTCACTGCGGCTGATAGCTCATTTAAAAAGGGGGAATCCTTCGTTGATACAATTCGAACCTTACAGGCGATGCATCCCGATGCTATTGTTGTGCGTCATCAAGATGGTGGAATTCCCAATTTGATGGCCAAACATTTAAAGAATGTCGCTATTCTAAATGCTGGTGATGGAACACATGAACATCCGACTCAAGCCCTATTAGATTGTGTTAGTTTAATCCAACATTATGGCCAAGGTATTGAGGGAATTAAGAATAAAACAATTGCTATTGTTGGTGATGTCTTACATTCTCGCGTTGTGCGTAGCAATCTTTGGGCGCACTATTTTTTAGGAAATAAAGTCCGACTTGTCGGGCCTAGCACTCTTGTGCCAAAAGAATTTGAAGATCTAACACCTGGGGATGTGTCTGTGCATCATGATTTAAAAACAGGAGTAAGTGGGGCAGATATTGTCATGTGCTTGCGTCTGCAATTAGAACGACAAAATAATTTCTTTATCCCTAACTCCCAAGAATATACTAATGAATATTTTGTAAGCAGAAAATTATTAAATCAATATGCCAATCCTAATTATGTAGTAATGCATCCTGGGCCAATTAATCGTGGTATCGAAGTAGAAACCGACTTAATTGATTCTCATTCCTCATTAGTAGAAAGTCAAATTTCTGCAGGCTTAGCAGTTAGAATGGCTTGCTTAATTCGCTCGTGCATAGGAGAAGATACTAATAATGCTAAGCACTTTTTGTAATAGATTATAAGCATGGAAGAAACAAAAATTTTAATTAAGAATGCTCGAGTCCTTGATGCCGAATCCAAAACAGATTCAATCTTAGATCTCTTAGTTGAAGGAAGCACAATTAAGGCAATCGATAAGCCAGGTTCGTTTAGCACTTTATCTAATTTACAGATAATTGATGGCACTGGTCAGTGGTTGTTGCCGGGTCTGATCGATTTACATGTTCACTTACGGGAACCAGGTCAAGAATGGAAGGAAACAATTCATAGCGGCTCAGCGGCCGCAATCAGTGGTGGGTATACTACAATTTGTGCCATGCCCAATACCAAACCAGTTAATGATTCCTTAGAGATTACTAAATATATTAAAGAGAAAGCGCTACAAGCAAATTTGGCTAAGGTTGTTCCAATTGGTGCAGTTTCTCACAACTTGGAAGGCAAACAAATGTCTTCATTATCAGAGCTTTATCATGCGGGTTGTCTGGCATTTTCTGATGACGGCCAACCAATTTATGATTCAGGCTTAATGCGTCGTGCTTTGGAATGGTGTCGCATGACAGATGCTGTTATTTGTTGTCATGAAGAAGATAAGTGCCTGAGTTGCTCTGGGGCGATGAATGAATCTGCCATCTCTTATAAATTAGGCTTACCAGGAATGTCAACTATTGCAGAAGATGTAATGGTAGCAAGAGATATTGAATTAGCCAGGTTCACAGGAGGGCGAGTTCATATTTGTCATATCTCCAGTGAACGAGGAGTCGAGTTAATTCGTCGTGCTAAAAATGATGGAATTAATATTACCTGCGAAGTAACTCCACATCACTTAACACTTACGGAAGACTGCTTAAAAGATTATGACACTAACTATAAGATGAGTCCGCCACTTCGCTCAGAAAAAACAAGACAAGCGCTAATTGCTGGAATTAAAGATGGTACAATTGACTGTATCGCTAGTGATCATGCTCCGCATGAGTTTGATAGTAAGAATACTTCCTTTCCTCAGGCCTCGATGGGAATTCTTGGTCTCCAAACTAGCCTACCATTAATGCTAGAATTTTGTGAACAAAAAATAATTACACCACTGCAGCTTGTAAGCTTACTGGCAACTAATCCAGCAAAGATTTTTAAGATGAGCCAAGGTCAAATCAAGGTTGGTGCTCCAGCTGATCTAATTTTATTAGATCCTAAAAAAGAGTGGGCCTTTACTCGCGATAATAATTTTTCCAAGAGCTTTAATAGTCCATTTTTAAATCGTAAATTAAAAGGGGAGTGCTCAGTGGTATTGGTTGATGGTCAAATTAAAAACGTACAGAAAGATAAATAATATGAAAAATAAAGCCGTACTTGTTTTAGCAGATGGTCGTTACTTTGAAGGGGAATCTTTTGGAGCTAATATTAGCCCTGAAAAGCCAGTCGTTGGAGAAGTGGTTTTCAATACTTCAATGTATGGTTACCAAGAAATTATTACAGATCCAAGTTATGCTGGACAGCTGATGTGTTTTACTACAGCACAAATAGGTAATGTCGGTTGTAACGAACTAGACGTTGAATCAAGTCATGTTCATGCCATGGGAGTTATTGTTAAGAATTATTCCGATTTCTATTCTAATTATCGAGCTAAAGAATCGCTTGGCAGTTATCTAAAGAAAAATAATATTCCTGGCATTGCTAAAATTGATACTCGTTCCTTGGTTCAACACCTAAGAGATCATGGTGCACAAATGGGTGCAATTGCCTGTGGGGAGAACATTGATATTAGTTTATTAGTAGCAAAAGCTCGTGAAGCTGGAAGCATGGAAGGCAAGAATTATGTTCGTGCTGTCAGTTGCCAAGAAGCGTATTCTTGGTCTCAGCTTCCTTGGGATCAGACAAGTGAATGCTATCCAGAGCTAACAGCATCAGAACTCCAAAAAAGACCGCACCTAGTCGCTTTAGATTTTGGAATAAAATTTAATATCTTACGACTGTTAAGTGAAATTGGATTTAGAGTTACAGTGCTTCCAGCCTATAGCACTGCTAAGGAAATTAGAGCCCAAGCTCCCGATGCTCTTTTTTTATCAAATGGCCCAGGAGATCCGGCAACTCTAATGGAAATTGTTGCTGTTACAAAAGAACTGATATCCGAACTACCAATTTTTGGAATTTGTTTAGGTCACCAAATACTTTGCCAAGCACTTGGTGGCAAAACTTATAAGCTTAAATTTGGCCACCGTGGTGGGAATCACCCAGTACTTGATTGTTTGACCAGAAAAGTAGAAATCACTTCGCAAAATCACGGTTTTGCAGTACAGCAAGGAAGTTTAAGCAAAAATGTTTTAATTAGTCATGTAAATTTAAACGATCAAACAGTCGAAGGTTTGGCTGATGCTAAATTGAAAGTGTTTTCTGTTCAGTATCACCCAGAAGCTTCCCCTGGACCTCACGATTCCAATTATCTTTTTCAAAATTTTTATAATCTAGTTGTTAACAATGCCTAAAAGAACTGACCTTAAATCAATATTAATCATCGGCTCCGGTCCAATTGTGATTGGACAAGCTTGCGAATTTGACTACTCCGGTGCTCAAGCTATTAAAGCCTTAAAAGAAGAGGGCTATCGAGTGATCTTGGTTAACTCTAACCCAGCAACCATCATGACCGATCCTGACTTTGCTGATGCCGTATACTTGGAGCCGATTACTCCAGAATTCGTCAAAAAAGTAATTGCCAAAGAACGACCTTGTGCGGTGTTACCAACGATGGGTGGTCAGACAGCTTTAAACATTGCGATTGCCCTTGATGAAGAAGGTGTCTTTGAAAAATATGGCTGTGAATTAATTGGAGCAAAAATCCCTTCAATTAAAATGGCGGAAGATCGCAAGCTTTTTCGCGATGCAATGGATGACATCGGTCTAGAATCAGCCAAAAGTTTTGTTGTTAATTCTGTGAATGAAGCACGAGAGTTAGTGGATCAAATTGGTTATCCGATGGTGCTGAGACCATCTCGAACTCTTGGAGGCACTGGCGGAGGAATTGTTCGTAACGAGCATGAACTTCAAGCAAAAGTTCATATGGCATTAGCTGCTAGTCCTAATCATGAAGTTCTAATTGAAGAATCCTTATTGGGATGGAAAGAAATTGAACTAGAAGTGATGCGTGATTTGAAGGATAATGTTGTGATTATCTGCGGAATTGAGAATCTTGATCCGATGGGAGTGCATACTGGAGACTCAATTACGGTTGCACCAGTTCAAACGTTAACCGATAAAGAGTATCAAGTTCTAAGAGATGCTGCCATCAAAGTTATTCGTAAAATTGGAGTTGATACCGGAGGTTCAAATGTTCAATTTGCAATTAATCCTGAAAATGGTCGAGTAATAATTATTGAAATGAATCCCCGAGTTTCTAGGAGCTCAGCTCTAGCTTCTAAAGCTACGGGATTTCCAATCGCTAAAATTGCTGCCAAATTAGCAGTTGGGTATTCACTGGATGAAATTCCCAATGATATTACCAAAGAAACACCAGCGAGCTTCGAACCGGCAATTGATTATGTTGTTGTTAAAATTCCACGTTTTAACTTTGAAAAATTTCCCTTAGCAGAAGCGGTACTTGGAACTCAAATGAAATCTGTCGGTGAAATCATGGCCTTTGGTAGTAGTATGCAAGAAGCACTACAAAAAGCACTTTGTAGCATGGAGATTAATTCTGCAGGTTTTGACAGAGAAAAATTAGTTGCGGGATTAAGTAAACAAGATATCCTCTTAAAAACAGCAATTCCGGCACCAGATCGTATTTATTATTTAGCAGAAGCCCTAAGAGCTGGCGGAGAAATTGCTGAAATCTATAAAATGTCCGCAGTTGATCCTTGGTTCTTAAATCAAATTAAAGAAATTATTGATTCCGAGAAAAGTCTAACAGATCAAAAACTCGAATCACTATCTGCAGCGAGACTTTGGAGTCTTAAACAACAAGGATTTTCTGATGAGCGTTTAGCAAAGCTTTTAAAGACTTCTGAAGCTACTGTTCGTAATTATCGGATCTCCCTAGCTGTTAAACCTAATTACAAAGCTGTGGATACTTGTGCTGCAGAGTTTAAAGCTAACACTCCATACCTCTACTCTAGTTATGAACAAAATGAGGATGCACCACCGAGTAAGAATAAGAAAATTTTAATCTTAGGTTCTGGTCCAAATCGAATTGGACAAGGGATTGAGTTTGATTATTGCTGTGTTCATGCCGTGCAAGCATTACGTGGTGCTGGCTATGAAACAATTATGCTAAATTGTAATCCAGAAACGGTCTCCACTGATTACGATACCGCCAATCGTTTATATTTTGAACCTTTAACATTAGAATCAGTTTTAAATGTTATTGATCGAGAAAAACCTTTTGGGGTGATTGTGCAATTTGGTGGTCAAACACCTCTAAAACTTGCTAAAGACTTAAAAAATGCTGGAGTTAATATTATTGGTACTTCCGTAGAATCAATTGAACTGGCAGAAGATCGGGAATTGTTTTCTAGTTTGATTACCAAACTAAATCTTAAACAACCTGAGTTTGCAACAGTTCGTTCTTTAGATGAAGCACTAATTGCAGCCGAGCGGATTTCTTATCCATTAATGATTCGTCCATCTTTTGTGCTTGGTGGACGTGCCATGAGGGTCGTATTTACAGATCAAGATTTAATTCATTACATGAATGAATCTGTGGAAGTCTCCGAAAAACGCCCAGTGTTAATTGATCGTTACTTACACAATGCCATTGAAGTTGACGTTGACTTAGTTTCAGATGGAAAGGAAGTCATTATTGCTGGAATTATGGAACATATTGAAAGAGCTGGAATCCACTCTGGAGATAGCTCTAGTTGCCTTCCACCACCAACATTAAAACCTGAAATTATTCAGGAATTGAAATCCTTTGCTACTGCTCTGGCAAAAGAACTAAAGGTTATTGGTTTAATGAATGCCCAATTCGCTGTTACTAAAGAAGAGGAGATCTTTATTATTGAAGCGAATCCACGAGCTTCCCGAACTGTTCCCTTTGTAAGCAAAGCAACCGGAACACCTTGGGCCAAAGTGGCGGCATTAACAATGGTGAATAAATCATTAAGTGAACAAAAAATTGTCGAGCCTTTACATGACACATATTTTGCAGTGAAGGCCAGCGTATTTCCATTTTCTAAGTTTCCCGGTGTTGATACAATCTTGGGACCGGAAATGAAATCAACGGGAGAGGTGATGGGGATTGACCGATCTTTTCCAGCAGCTTTTGCTAAAGCTCAAGTTGCTGTTGGTAACATTTTACCAATCAAGGGTAATGCCTTTCTAAGTTTAAAGAATGCCGATAAGCCTGAAGCTCAAAATCTAATTAGATTTTTAAGAGATATTAATTTTAAGATTTTTGCTACAAGTGGTACCGCAACTTATTTAAAGTCTGTTGGACTTGAGGTGGAGTCAATTAACAAAGTCCGAGAAGGCTCTCCCCACATCGTGGAAGCTTTGGAATCCGGTATTATTGATCTGGTGATTAATACACCTGAAGGACCAGCACCGCTACTTGATTCTCGCTCCATTCGTCTTGTTGCCAATGAACAAGGAGTTCCAACTTTTACAACCATTGCAGCGGCCGAAGCAGCTCTGCAATCTATTAAATCTCTTCAAGATGATCAGAATGTGGAAGTTCGAGCAATTAAAAGCTACTATGCTGAATAAGATTAAATTATCCTTGTAATAATTTAGAATAATAAATTTTGACAATATTCCTATGAAATTTCCGATTACACCTAAAGGTCTAGAAAAGATTAAACAAGAATTAGTTGAGATGAAAGCTCAACGACCAATAATTGCGGAGGAAATAGCCACAGCTAGAGGCCATGGAGATCTTTCCGAAAATGCTGATTATGATGCAGCCAGAGAAAAGTCAGGCATGTTAGAAGCTCGAATTCGCGATTATGAGGCAAGAATAGGGAATGCCGAAGTTATTGATCCTAGCCTGTTAAAGGATTACAGCAAAGTAGTTTTTGGTGTGAGGGTTAAGCTTGATGAAATTAACACTGGTGAGACAAAGATTGTTACCATCTTAGGTTCTTCTGAGAGTGATACGAGTAAAGGAATCATCTCTTACGATACGCCCTTAGCAAAAGCACTAATTGGAAAAGCTATCGGCGAAGTTGCTGAAATCCGTCTGCCTGCAGGACTTCGTGAGTATGAAATAATTGATATTAGCGTTGCGGAATGATTTCACCCGAGACCATTGAAAAAGTCAAAGAGATTAACATTGTGGATCTAATCTCTGAAACCGTAACTCTAAAAAGAGCTGGTACAAACTTTACCGGACTTTGCCCTTTTCATAACGAAAAATCTCCCTCATTTCATGTTAAAGCTGAACAGGATTTTTTCCACTGCTTTGGCTGTGGAGAATCTGGAAATGCTATTTCTTTTGCCATGAAAACTCAAAATCTTAGTTTTCCAGAAGCAATTGAATATCTTGCTAATAAATTTAATATTCCAATTATCTATACTAATCGTACTGCCCCACAAGCAGGCAACTCCAAAAATGATATCTATAAAATAAATGCTTTAGCTTATGAGTTTTTCTTAGAGCAATTAAAGATAGCTCCGGAGGTTGTCAAAAATTATATTGCTAAAAGACAACTAACGGAAGATGGACTAAAGAGATTTACAGTGGGATATGCACCAGCTGATTGGGAGAAGTTATTTCAATTTTTGCAATCTAGGAAAGTCGATCCAAAGTTGATTTTAGAATCTTGCTTGGTTAAGAAAAACTCCTCTGGAAAGACTTACGATACTTTTCGAGATCGCCTGATTTTCCCAATTTGGGTAGATAACTCCAGAATTGCAGGTTTTGGGGGAAGAATTATTACCGAAGACTCCAATAATCCCCAAGCTAAATATTTAAATTCTCCTGAAACTAAAGTCTATCAGAAAAGTCAGATTTTCTATGGCTTACCTCAAGCCCTAAATGCCATTAAGCTTGAAAAAAAAGTTTATATAGTGGAAGGGTATTTAGATGTTATTGCCTTACACCAGGTAAATGTTTGCAACGTAATTGCAACCTGTGGCACAGCTCTAACCGAGCAACATGTTAAAAAACTTGGTGGATTAGCAACTCAAGTTTACTTGTTATTTGATGGAGACAATGCTGGTCAAGCCGCTGCGGCCAAGTGTTTTACTCAAATGATCAATTTTGAGGCTGATATTGCGGCCTTATTTCTACCAGACAAACAAGATCCCGATGATTTTGCTAAATTACATGGCAAGAATACTTTTCTTGAACTTGGGAAGCTTGCAAGCAAGTCTTTAATGGAATGCTATTTAGATGATCAAGCTAAAAAACAGGGCTATGAGGGACGTAGTCAATTGGGAGCTGTTACAAAAAGTAAACTAGCTGAGCAAACTAATAAAATTATCGCTCAAAATATTAATCCAATTGTCCGTACAGAGTTGCAAAAACAACTACAATTTTTGCTTAATTTAAAATTATCAGATTTAGGAGTTATTAAGGATTCTCCAACTACACCAATAGAAACTCAAACTGTGGAAAGCAAGGAGATACCTAAGATTGAAGATCTGGATTACCTAAATCGTGATATCTTAAAGTATGCAATTATTAAAAAAGCTGCTGCGTGCCTGCAAATTTTAAATAATTCTAGCCTAGCTCAACACTTAGATTCCAATGTTAGTAACTTTATTGCGAGCGTCTTGGATATCGATGAGGAGCAAAACTCCGACTTAAATCAAAAGAAAACAGAGCTCAAGTCACTTTTAGATCAATATCCACTATCCTGGACTGATTTCTGGAAATTAGGGTCAAAACAAGCCCAGGACAATACTTTTAACCCAGAATTACTCTACAAGCAGATTCTACATGAGGTTAAAAAGCGTCCTTGGAAACAACAGATTCAGTTGTTAGAATCACAGATTAAGAATACCCAAAATGAACAAGATAAGACTAGGCTAGCAGGGGAATTAATTGAAGCAAATAAGATTTTAAGAAAGCTATAATTCTCCCAAGCGGGTGGATTAGAATTTTTCTAGTCTTAGTCAAAAACTTGACTAATTGCTGAATTTTTAACAATAAGCTATAAAGTTTATCCTTAATCCCTATAGCGATTACCCAATAATTTAGGAGTTTTATTCCGTGCCCAAAGTAAAAACTAATCAAAAATTAAATAAAAGCAAAAAGGTTAGCCCACCTAAAAAAATCTCAACTAAACAAAGACAAGTTATCAGTACTGTAGCAAAATTAAAAAAAGCTAAAGGTTCTGGTTCTGTTCAAAAAGTTCAAGATCAAAAAGCTAATCGCTCCAATAAACTAGATCAATTAGTCGCTCAAGCTAACGAGGATAATAAAAATATTTCCTTGACTGAGACGAAAGAGGCCATGCAAAAATTAATTGTTGCTGGTCGTGAAAAGGGATCCCTTAGCATGAAGGAAATTGATAAACTTCTTCCGGATGATCTCGTCTCAAAAGATAATGTTGAAGAAGTAACTTCAATTTTTGATGATTACAATATCGATATCGTTGATAAAGAAGCAGAAGAACCTGCGGCTGAAGATGAAGGTCCCTTCAATATTGATCAGGACATGGAAACCTCAGCTATTGGAAAGAGTAGCGATCCGGTCCGAATGTATCTTCGTGAAATGGGTAATGTTAATCTGCTAACTCGCGAAGGTGAAGTAACTATTGCCAAGAAGATCGAAGAAGGCTTACTTACGGCCTCTGATGTAATCTTACATCAACCAATTACTCTTAATTATGTTGTTGATCTCTTTGAGAAAGCAAAACGCCAAGAAATTCGAATGCGAGATATTTTTGCCAATGAAACCGAAGAAGATGGTGCAGAAGGTGGGACATCAGAAGGGGACGATGATTCGGAGGATCCAGTAGCAGAGGCTGATGACGATCCCAATATGTCTCGTGCTGAAACACTAGCCGTTGAAGAGGAACAGGCGCGTAAAAAGTTTTTAAAACAAGCACCCACATTTAAACGTGCTTGGATGGAGCTTGAAAAAACTTATGAAGAGATTTGTAAGTTTAGAGCTGCAAAAAACTCTAGGAAATTACCTGAGTTAGAGAGGAAATATTACCGCTCACTTGATAAAGTTGCTGTTAAGATTAAAGATCTAAATATTAACGATCGACAATATACGCTAATTTCTTCTTTAATTAAGGCAACATATTCGGAATTCCGCCAATCTCAAAAAGAGCTAATTAAAATTGAGAAAAAATATTCTCGTTCTCCTGAAGATCTTTTTCTATCCTTAAAAGAGCTAAACTCCACAAATCAAATTGATTTTAAAAGAGCTTGCCGTCGCTTGAAGCTAAAAGCCGAAAGTGCACGTAAGCTTGCTACTAAAATTGAAGAAATCAAGGAAGTCTACGATCGAATTGAAGCGAAGACGTTAATGAATTTAGTTGAGTTTGCAACTCAAGTTCGAATTTTAAAAAGCTCCGAATTAAAAGCTGCTATTGCTAAACAAGAGTTAGTTGAGGCGAACTTACGTTTAGTGGTGTCCATTGCTAAAAAATATACTAATCGTGGATTACAGTTTTTAGACTTGATTCAAGAAGGCAATATCGGACTGATGAAAGCTGTTGATAAATTTGAGTATCAAAGAGGTTACAAATTTTCAACTTATGCTACATGGTGGATTCGTCAGGCAATTACTAGAGCAATCGCTGACCAAGCTAGAATCATTCGAATTCCAGTGCATATGATCGAAACAATTAATAAATTGGTTCGTACATCTCGACAACTAGTACATGAGCTAGGTCGTGAGCCAACTCCAGAAGAAATTGCTCTGCGCATGGATATCCCAACAGAGAAAGTTCGGAAGGTGATGAAAATATCCAAAGAGCCTATATCTCTGGAAACTCCAATTGGAGAAGAAGATGATTCCTCACTTGGTGATTTCATTGAGGACAAGAGATCAATCTCTCCTGCAACTGCAGTAGTTAATTTAAATCTACAGGAACAAACTCGGCGTGTGCTATCGAGCTTAACTCCTCGCGAGGAAAAAGTTCTCCGAATGCGTTTTGGTATTGGAGAAAAGAGCGATCATACCCTTGAGGAAGTTGGGCAAAATTTTGATGTAACTCGAGAACGTATTCGTCAGATTGAGGCGAAAGCTCTTCGAAAACTTCGACATCCAACAAGAAGCAAAAAGCTAAAAACATTCTATGAAGAAGAGAATAATAACTAGTCTTTTTGTATGCTTACAGGCCAATCTTATTTTGGCCTGTGGTTTATATCAAGTACCACTTGCTCCTGAGTTTTTTGCTCCGATGGAAGTTAATGAGCTCTTAGTTACGACCGAAGACCAAAAAATTACCTTAGCCTGGAGTGCTTCGAAAGAAGATCGTCGAAAGGAGAAGCTAAAATTTATTGATGGTTATCGCATCGAAAGAAAGGGGCCGATTAAAGATACCATTCAAAAGACGGACCTTGAATACCAAGAGTTAAAATTCATTCCTGATCAGCATTTAGAAATTGAAAAAAAACTAAAAGACGAAGCCATAGAAAAGGGAGCGATTTCCAGAAAAGTTAAAGCCGAGGAGCAATACTATAGTTTCAAATTTGAAGACATTAATCTAGAAAAGAACTCCACATATTTTTATAAAATCACTCCAATTAACCAAGGCAATGTTAAGGGTCAAGTAAAACAAGTTGTCGTAGTTGAATTCAATGGTATCGATAGTAGAGTAATCTTAATTGAGCCGAAAATAGAGGATCTACAGTAATTTCCTAGGCTACCAAGTTATTCTTTCAAGCAATATGAAACTGCTAATTTTCTCTCTTTAACATTTTAGGATTATAGGATAGATTCACTCCATGGCTATAAAAAGAGAACGATCTAATTATTTAATTCAGTCTGTAAAGCATGCAACAGAAGTGCTTGAGGCGCTAGCAAATGCCAAGGAGGAAGTTGGGATTACGTCCCTTTCCAAGCAACTAGGACTTCATAAGAATAATGTTTTTAGATTACTCGCGACTCTTAGCCTCCAAGGCCTAGTGCAACAAAATCCAAAATCAGAAGACTATTCTTTAGGACCTGCCTGTTTAAAATTAGGACAGTCTTACTTACTAAACAGCGATTTAATTTCTAGAATCAGACCCTACATTCAAGACTTAAATGAAAACATCGACGAGACTGTAAGCTTTGCCCGATTAATCAATAATCTCGTCCACTTCCCAATTTCCATTTCTTCCAAATCTGCAGTTGCAGTTTCTCCACGAGTAGCGAAGTCTCTTAAAGCTGAGAACTGTGCGGTGGGTCGCTTACTAATGTCCAAAGAAACAGATCTGACTAATCAAAAAGATGTTAAAATCTTAAATTTAAGAGAACAGGAATATTGCTCTGACTCCGGTCAGCTTGATAAGGACGTGTTAACAATTTGCATGGTAGTTCGTGGTATTGCCAATGCTCCAATTGGTGCAATCGAAATTCAAGCTCCGCTTTATCGCGCCAATATGGAAACTCTCCTTAAGCAATTAGATAAAACTGTTAAAGCAATAAATAATTGTTTTTCAGTTGATAATGTTGCTACAGGTCTAAAACTAAGCCAGCAGATTCAAACAGAAGTACTTAAGAATCAATCCTTAAATTCTGAGCAGTCTGTAACTCTTTAATTTCTAAGTCACGGTTTAAGAACTCAATAATATCTTTGTCAATATCCTGAGGACTTAGACCAACCGTCTTCCAAAATGCTTGCTCCGTGATTTTATGCTTATTCTTCAAGTAGTTGTTAATCTGCACTTGATGTCCCTTTTCAATTAGCAGATCGAGAATAACCAATGATTGAGCATAGGCAATTGGTATTAAATTACTTTCTAACTTAGTAAATCCAGCCTGAAGTAAATTAAGATCAAGTAGTGGTTCTTCGGAAAGCCATTCTTGTAAAACCTTACGAAGTAAGGGATGCTCAGAGTCTTCCACTAGCTGCGCAATCCCTTCATCTAACCAACCTGGACATCTCTCTTTGCTAATACTCGCGGTTAAAGCATGAGCAAATTCATGATTTAGTGTTCTTAGTAAAGATCTCTCAGAATAGTTTTTTCGCACAGGAAGTAGGATTTGATTTTGGTAATATAATGCATTGGTCCAGGCAGGAGCTTTGGTTAACTTAAAAAAGCTTGTTGGATCTAGTAATTTTATTTTTAAATTAAAAGGTGGAACATCCCCAAACTGTTTTTGGTATTTCTGCAGTTGGTTCTCGAGGTGCTCGGGAAAGATTCCTGCTAATTCACTATAATTTTTTGCATAACGAATACTTAACTTCGCCTTATTGCTCAGAGTAATACTTCTCTCATTAACCTCTTGAGCGACCGGTTCTTGCTGACTTAAGGTATATTTCTTAGTTTGATATTTCGCTAATTGAGCCTCAGACTTGAGATTAAAGCACAGGGAGAGTCCTAGGATGATTAATAACGAATAAAAATGCTTCAATTTTAGGAGCTCTAACATGCCCTAGATATCGCCTATTGGAGCAAATTCCTTGAGCACTTATTGCCAAGGCGACTATATTTTAATATAATGATAATGAAGATTTAATTAATATATATTTTGTAAATATCATGGAAAATACTGCACAAGAGAACGAAGAATTTAAAGCTACTGATGAAATGCCAGTAATGTTTACGGAGTCAGCCGTTAAAGCAGCTCTTAATGCGATTAAGGAAGAAGGCCAGGAAGGCGACGGATTAAGAGTTTCAGTCATGGGTGGCGGATGCTCTGGTTTAACTTATAACTTAGATTTCGATCAAGAAGAAAGAATGGGTGACCTAGTATTGCAGTTTGCTGATTTAAAAGTCTACTTAGATGCTGCCAGCATTAGCCATTTAAAGGGAACAACAATTGATTTTGTAAATGGCCTTAATGGTGCTGGATTTAAATTCCATAACCCTAATGCTGTGCGTACTTGTGGATGTGGTAATTCTTTTAACTAGTTTAAAACTAATTATCCCCTTAGCTGTATGTAAAGATATAGCTAAGGTTATATCTTGCTCAATCCATTCGAGTGTAGTTATTCTTTACTGATATTATTAGTTTTACATTTTGTTATTCAAACTAATGTCAAAAACAGCACAAAGACTTATTATATAGTTATGACAAAAAGTATTTTTCAAGTATCTAAAAGTCAGTTTTGTGTTTTTTGTCATAACTATATGATTTTATTATCCCTCTGGGAGATAGTGAGTCCAAAAAGTAATTCCCTACGGAAATTACTTTTTGGGCTCACTATATTAGCTCTTTTTGCTACACTTGCTTCTTGCTCAGCTCTATCAACAAACTCTAAAGATAGATCTTGGCGTTATGCTGAACAAGTAAACGAAACAGTAAATGTTGATGGAAAATCATATCAAATTATTGACTCTGAAACAGAGAATCTAATTGCAATTAAATCAACAAAGACTAGCTTTCAGCTGAACCAAACACACGATACTCAAGCTTGGGAACGTCTAGCATTTTATTTCAAATTCTACTTAGGTTCCCAAGTTAGTTTGAAAAAGGAGCAATTGGAAGTAATTTCCGACGAGGGAAACTTTAAATATCAGATCACCAGAAAATATTTAGAAGATCAATCCGCAGATTATCTTGTTAAGGTAACCGATCTTAAAGGTAATCAAATAACTGAAGAATCAACAATTAAAGCTAAAAATCTTGCTCGATTCCTAACCGAAGGCATTTTAGATCAAAATCTAATTTAGAGTTTTTAGTAAGTTTACCCTCTTAAATTAGCTCTAAAAAATATCCTAGAATATTTCTTCCTATTTTGAATCCATTTCTGATACTTTGAATAGCAGGGATAACTATCTGAAATCACACATTTTTCTTAACTTGCCCAAAAGCACATTAGCTTTTGCCATTAAATAAAAATAATTATTCTAAAAAAAGGCTAATCCTCGCTGATTAACATTCCGAATATCTCTCCATGGCCCAAAAGGAGTTGTTCTGAGCCATAAAGGTTTTTGAACAAGGAGAGTTCACATGTTTTCAATATCTAAGCAATTAACTGGATTAGTACTTGGGTTTATTTTAGTTGTTACCAACTTCGCCATCGCTGAAGATTTACTCGTTTTTACTGATGAGTATGTAATCGAAGTCAACAATCAAACTAGCGATATTCAATCTCAAACAGCTCGTAAAGAGACATCAAGTATTGAGAAGAAAAATTTTGAAAAATTAGGAGCTAACCTTGAAAAAGTTATCTCTAAGAAAAGTCGTTTATTGCGCAAGAAGGGTCTAAGCCTTCGTAGCACATCAAGAATCAAAAAATTTGATGTTACTGATACTTATTGCGAAGAATTAATCGCTAGCAATCTGGTTACATCATGCAGTCCTAACTTTGTTATCAAAACACAAGCCGTTTCTAACGATCCAAGCTTTAATCAGTTATGGGGATTATCAACTAGCCAAGGTATTCATGCACCAGCAGCTTGGGATGTTGCAAAAGGAACAAGTAATGTTGTTGTTGCAGTAATCGATAGCGGTGTTGATTACAATCACCCCGATTTAAAACCAAATATGTGGGTTAATAATGCTGAAGTAGCTGGCAATGGTATTGATGATGACAATAATGGTTACATCGATGACATTCATGGTATCTCAGCAATTACATCTTCTGGTGATCCAATGGATTTAAATGGTCACGGAACTCACGTTGCTGGCACAATTGGTGCAAAAGGGAACAATGAGATTGGAGTTGTTGGAGTTAACTGGAATGTAAAAATCATGGCTCTTAGATTCTTAGACCAAAATGGTTCGGGAAGTCTGTCTGACGCCATTGAAGCTATCAACTACATGACTGAGATGAAAAATCGCGGTGTTAACATTGTAGTTTCTAATAACTCATGGGGTGGTATCGGATATGTTCAAAGTTTATACAATGCCATTCAAACAAGCGTTAGCGCTGGAATTATCTTTGTTGCTGCCGCTGGTAACTCAGCCAGTGATAATGATGTAACACCATCCTATCCAGCAAGTTATGATATCCCTGGAGTTGTTTCTGTAGCAGCGATTGATGCTAATCAAAATTTAGCTAATTTTTCTAACTATGGATTACAAACTGTTCACATTGCAGCACCTGGTGTAAACATTTATAGCACCTTCCCAGGCAATACGTATCGAGCTCTTTCAGGTACTTCGATGGCGTCACCACATGTTACTGGAGCAATTGCACTTCTCAGATCAATTGATAGCACATCAAGTAACTCCGCAATCATTGATCGACTTTATGAAACAGCAGAGCCATTACCATCGGTAACAGGCGTAACCTACACTGGGCGTAAACTGAATCTAGAAAGATTAATCAAGAACCAAAGACTTGCTTTTAACCCACCAAGTAATGGAAGCTCTGATTGTACTTAAGCTTAGTTAAGAATATTAATTCTCAACCAAGCTTAAGTGCTGACTCTACTCCGATTGTGATTCAAGCAGACGAGTATAACTTTCACACAATTGATTTACCTTTTGACTTTCCATTCTATGGAGTAAATCTTAGAAAAGTAATCGT
>JANNBC010000007.1:0-139940 GCA_031385045.1 bacterium
TTGGAACTTCTGAGTGCCAATTCCCTTTAATGGTAAACATTCTTTGCGATATCTTTTGATTGCATCTGATAAGGTGTGTTTTTTCAAAAGTGGGATCTTCTCACCTCTTTTGATTTTTGTTTCTTGTGATTTGATCCAGTCGTTGGCATCGGTCTTGCGATCAAAGGTCTTAGTCGATCTAATTCCCTCAATGCGAACCTCTGCCCTGAAGCTAATTTTTCCGTTTGATTTTTGTCTTTTCGTAATTGTTCCCATCGTCTCTCCTTGAAAAGACTTTCAGACTGACAGGATTATTTTAGGGAAGTGCCACCAAATTTGCCACCATTTTTTTCAGTGGCTTGTAAAATCTTTTTAACTTATTGATTTTATTGGTGGGCGCTGCAAGGCTCGAACTTGCGACCCATAGCTTGTAAGGCTATTGCTCTACCAACTGAGCTAAGCGCCCTTTTAAGGGACTTTTTAATTACTATTCGGAGGTAAGAAAGTCAAGCTTAGCGGGTCGGATCTCGGTAAATCAAGGTTTTTTGTGCGATTATTTAGTATAATTAAAAATCAATGGAAATTATTTTAACTAGTTGCATAATTGCTTAAGTTTGCCATTCTCACGAAGAATTCGGTGCAATCTTTTTGCAGAACAACTTTGGGCAACACGGTATAAACATCCCGAAATACCTTCCCCCTCATTGCAATTCATACCGCCTTTAGGGCTTGATAACCAAAGTGGAATTATCCCGTAATAAAAATGAGCTCGGGAATCAATATTTTCTTCTACAAACAGATTGCTATCTTTGTAAATACTAATCTTTAAATTAAGATCATTCGTAGAATATAATGGAATTAGTCCTAAAGTTAAGATAGACAGATTAGACATTACTGTCGTACTCCAACTGGACTCCTGAATGTCATATTCGAATTTGACAGGAAAAGTCTTACCGTTACAACTAATCTCAAACTCGGCATCCTTTACTGAATCGACATAAGCTTTTTGCTTAAACTCATATGTTAAATCTTGATCAAGCTGATCTTCTCGCAAATCGCCCTTAACATAACCAACGCAACTAGAAATTAAACAACAGAAGAAAGGTATGAGGATTTTTATTTTCATAAAAATAGATAAAAAAAGTGGCTACTAAAAAAATTTGCAATTAACAAAAATTTATAGAGCCACTTCTATAAGGACAAACTAATTTAATAATTAATGAGTCATCATCGCGCCATTAGTCTGTTTTGTAGAAGTTTTAGCTTCTTCGTTTTCTTTGTCCTCTCCAAAAAGGATTTCAAAGCGAAGTTTTCTTTCTTCAATAATTCTTTGAAAATCAGCTGGCCCGTCGCAAACTAATCCTTCAAAGATTACTTGATCTACATGACTAACAGGAATTAATTCCAAATCCTTACGAACTGCTTCGGGAACTTCTTCGATGTCATTTTCATTCTCAGCTGGGAACATTACACGCTTAATACCAGCGCGGTGAGCGGCTAGAGTTTTCTCTTTTAAGCCACCGATTGGTAATACATTTCCGCGAAGAGTAATCTCTCCAGTCATAGCAATATTTTTATCAATTGGAATACCTGTTAAGGCGGAAACAATTGATAGTGCCATAGTAATACCAGCAGATGGTCCGTCTTTAGGAATTCCACCTTCAGGGACGTGAACGTGAATATCAATCTTATCATAGAAATACTTAGGCAAGCCTAACATCTCTGACCTTGACCTCACATAACTTAAAGCAGCCTTTGCCGACTCTTGCATCACATCACCAAGTTTTCCTGTAATTTGTAAGCGCCCTCTACCTGGCAGGATTGTAGTTTCAATTACTAACATCTCTCCTCCCATTTGGGTCCAAGCCAAACCAGTAGCAATTCCTACTTGGTGCTCATCTTCACTTTGACCAAAACGGAACTGTGGTTGACCTAAGTAATTAACGATTTTTTCTGCTGTAATTGTTAATTGATGATCTGGGCCATGTTGCACAACTAACATTGCCGCTTTACGACATAGCGTTGCTATAACTCTCTCTAAATTACGCACTCCAGCTTCTTTAGTATAGCGACGTATACACTCATAGAGTGCCGATTCATCTAAAATTAAATTCTTAGCTTCAATACCATTTTCTTTTAATTGCTTAGCAACTAAATACTTTTGGCAAATTTTTAATTTTTCTAATTCTGTATAACCAGAGATTCGAATAATTTCCATTCGATCCATTAATGGTTGTGGAATCGTATGTAAACTATTAGCTGTAGTAATAAACATTACTTTAGATAAATCGTAATCAGCATCTAAGTAGTGATCATTAAAGGCATTGTTTTGTTCCGGATCTAAAACTTCTAATAAGGCAGATGCTGGATCTCCCCGGAAATCAGCCGTCATTTTGTCAATTTCATCTAGTAAGAATACTGGGTTACTTTTTTCAGCTTTCTTTAGTGACTGAATAATTCGTCCTGGCAGTGCCCCGATATAAGTTCTACGGTGACCACGGATCTCAGCTTCATCACGAACACCACCAAGAGCCATACGGACGAATTCACGATTCGTTGCTTTGGCGATTGATTTACCAAGCGATGTTTTACCAACACCTGGAGGTCCAACTAAACATAGGATTGGTCCTTTAAGCGCACCAACTAATTTCTGAACAGCAAGGTACTCGATAATTCTTTCTTTAACTTTTTCCAAGCCATAATGATCTTCATCTAGAACATCGGCTGCGATATCCAAATCAATTCTGTCCTCAGACATTTCATTCCAAGGGAGTCCAACCATCCAATCAATATAGTTTCTAACAACAGATGCTTCCGCTGACATCGGAGACATCATTTTAAGCTTACGCAGCTCTTTGGCTGTTTTAGTTTTTGCCTCATCTGGCATATCCTTAGCTTCTAATTTATCTTCAATTTCTTGAATTTCATTTTTGAAATCGTCTTTATCACCTAACTCTTTCTGAATGGCACGCATTTGTTCGTTCAGATAGTATTCCTTCTGACTCTTTTCCATTTGCTTTTTAACGCGTCCACGAATTCGGCGCTCAACTTGCATGATCTCAATTTCAGATTTCATGAAGTTTAGAACTTTCTCTAAACGCTCAGCAGGATTAATAGTTTCTAAAACTAACTGGCGATCTTCTAATTTAATATTTAGTTGGACAACAATGGAATCTGCTAAGCGACACGGATCTTCAATCGCACTGACTTGCATAATCATTTCTGGATTCACTTTACGACCTAATTTTACATAGGTTTCAAATGAAGAAACGACTGTACGCATCAAAGCTTTAACATCAGGATTGTCCACTGGCTCTGCTTCAACTTCAGTAACATTCACCAACATGAAAGAATCTTGCTGTAAGTACTGATCAATCTTAGCTCTAGTTTTACCTTCGACTAGGACACGAATTGGTCCGTCAGCCAATCTAATTAACTGAACAACTTCCCCTAATGTCCCGATGGAGTAAATATCTTTAGGACCCGGGTTACTAACCATGGCATCTTTTTGAGTTGCCATCATAATTAATTTCTTTTCTTTTTGGGCCTCTTCAATAGCACGAACGCTTTTTTCACGACCAACAAATAATGGGACAACCTGACCTGGGAAAACCACTAACTCTTTTAGGGCTAATAAGGGAACTGGATTAGTTACTTTTGAACTCATAGGATTATATATAGTAAATTTCAAAAAATAATTGCCGAAAAAACCTAATTACGGCTTACAGCAAAGTTTTGAGCACCAAGAGAACACAATAAAGGGGCTAATAATGGCTCAAAACGACTTTCTTCAATATTTAGACTCTAAATATAGAATAATTTATTCAAAAAATATAGGGAAGATACTAACGAGCAATGTGCTTAATTTCTTACCCAATTACTGCTTGATAATGATATAGATAAGAATGAACCAGGACTATTTCAAGCCTATGATGCAGATATTATAGTATGAGTAGATCAGCTTAAAAGCTTAAGCTGATTCTTTTTTAGAATGATGAACAATCATTGGCTTTTCGCTCTTCATGATTGAATCCTCAGAGACAACAACTTCTTTAATTGTATCATCAGAAGGAATCTCAAACATAGTATCAAGCATTAGCTTTTCTAAAATGGCTCGAAGTCCTCGAGCACCAGTTTTACGTTCGATTGCTTTCTTAGCAACCGCTGAGATTGCTCCATCAGTAAATTTTAATTCCACATCTTCCATCTCAAACAATTTTTTATATTGTTTAGTCAGGGCATTTTTTGGCTCTAATAAAATTTTTACTAGTGTTGCTTCATCTAGCTCCTCCAGTGGAGCAACTAACGGTAATCGTCCAATAAATTCTGGAATTAAACCAAATTGTAACAGATCCTCAGGCTCCACGTGCACTAAAAGTCGTGCCTTTTCATCTTTAATATTTAAGATGTCGTCTGATTTACGAATACCAAAGCCCATCTTTTTATCACCTAAGCGACGACGAATTGTGTCTTCTAGACCAACAAAGGCTCCACCACAAATAAATAAGATATTCTTGGTATCAACTTGCACAAACTCTTGTTGGGGATGCTTGCGCCCACCCTTAGGAGGAATGCTGGCGACTGTTCCTTCTAACATTTTTAATAGTGCCTGCTGAACACCTTCCCCAGAAACATCACGGGTGATTGATGGGTTTTCAGATTTACGAGTAATTTTATCGATTTCATCGATATAAATAATTCCTCTTTGCGCTAAATCAACATCATAGTCAGCTGACTGTAAAAGGCTTTGGATAATATTCTCGACATCCTCTCCAACATAACCAGCTTCTGTTAATGTTGTGGCATCAGCAATTGCAAAGGGAACATTTAAAACCTTAGCTAAAGTTTGTGCCAATAATGTTTTCCCAGTTCCGGTAGAACCAATTAGTAGAATATTTGATTTGCCGATTTCAACTTCAGACTTAGAATTCTTCTGAGCTTCGATTCGCTTATAATGATTATGAACGGCTACAGAGAGAACTTTCTTAGCAAATGTTTGACCAACTACATATTGGTCTAGGAAATTCATAATCTCACGAGGACGTGGGAGTCCGTCAATCTTAGCAACTTCAGTTTCTTGCCCGACCTCTTCTGCAATAATTTCATTACAAAGATCAATACACTCATCACAGATATGCACATTAGCAGATCCAGAAATCATCTTCCTAACTTGATCGATTGTCCGACCACAAAAAGAACATTCTGGAGTTTTTTTTGATTTGTCTGTTGTAGTTGTAGTTGATTTAGTCACAGGCGAGATTTTTTAAAAAAACTTGTACAATATGAGTCTAATGGAATTAGATATCTTAGGCAATTATCTCCTTTTGACTCACATAGCGAAACTGCCATTATTTAAAGTAATGACAGGTGAGCCAAAAGGCGAGCAGGAATATTACTTATGTTGCTGATAAATTTCATCAATCAAGCCATATTCTTTGGCTTCAGTCGTTGTCATAAAATTATCACGATCAGAATCTTTTTCGATTGCCGCCGGAGTTTTACCAGCATGCTTTCCTAAAATATTATTTAGCTCGGCTTTCACTCTTTTAATTTCCTTAGCATGGATTTCAATATCAGAAGCCTGACCTTGAAAACCGCCAAGTGGTTGGTGAATCATGATTCGAGAGTGCGGTAACGCAGCGCGTTTTCCAGCAGCTCCGCCAGCTAATAACACTGCTCCCATACTGGCAGCTTGTCCAATACAAACTGTCACCACATCTGGCTTGATGTATTGCATCGTATCATAAATTGCTAAACCGGCATAAACCTCGCCTCCTGGGCTGTTAATATATAAGAAAATATCTTTCTCTGGGTCTTCACTTTCTAGGTGCAAAAGCTGGGCAACAATTAAATTTGCAACCATACTATTTACTTCCGTTCCTAGAAAAACAATTCGCTCTTTCAGTAAACGTGAATAAATATCATAAGATCTTTCCCCCCGACCAGTTTGCTCAACAACGTATGGGATATATGACATGACTGTTTCTTTATTCATTTAGCTTATTCCTTAGACTTTGATTTAGTAGCTTTTTTAGCCTTGGCTGGTGCTTCATCAGTTTCAGCTGACTTGCTTTCTTTTTTAGGCTTAGCATCTTTTTTGGGAGAAGCTTTCTTCTCACTTCCAGTTGTACCACTAATCTTTGACTCTAAAAAGTCAAAAACTTTTTTAGTAGTAATTTCTGACTGTAGTGATTGAGCAAGCTGTTGATTATTAAGATATAAATCTTGTAACAATTTCAAATCCATTCCAGAATCTGAAGCTACTTGCTCGACATGACTCTGTAAGTCTTCGCGTGTCGCCATTAACTTTTCTTGTCTAGCAATTTGCATTAAAGCTAAGCCCGAACGTAATTGCTTTTCAGCTCTCACTTGAACTTCAACAGGCACTTTCTGTAAATCATCAGCTGATGGCTCTTTCCCAGAAGCTTCTTGGAACATTGCTTTCAATTCTTGATCAACCATTAATTTTGGAACATCAAAATGATTAGCATCTAAGATTGCTTGAATGATTGCCTGTTGTCGATTCTGTTCCCAATAACGCTGATTTTCCTTTTCAATTGTGGTGGCAAGTTTTGATTTTAAATCTTCAACTGTTGAGGCATCTTGAAACTTTAAGTCTTTAACAAACTGCTCATCTAATTCTGGGAGCTCCCGTTCCATAATTTCTTCAACTCGCAGATGATAAGTAATCGTCTTTCCAGCTAGAAACTTATGATCACTGCCTTCCGGATAGGCAATTGTTGTTTCAAAGTCCTTGCCAATTTCTAGACCGATTAATTGATCTTCTAGTTCAGTTGGTAAAAACTTATCACCTAGCGGAATATTAATTTTCTCTTCCGCAGAGAACTCTTGATCTCCTTCACGCTCTTGGTAAACACCGACTAAGACATCGCCTTTTTGAACTTTTTTGCGTTTCTCGATCTTAGTTAACTTTGCTTTGCTATGAGCAATACGCTTTAAAGCTTCATCAACTTCTTTCGCTCCAACTGCTGGCATTGCTGGTAAAGCAACACTTAACTGATCATATCCTTCAATTGTTGGTCGTGGAAAAAAGTAAACGGTAGCTTTAAACTCCAGCGGTTTTTCTGGATCAAGGCTAATAAAATCCACTTCTGGCTGTCCAATTAAATCAGCAGCTCGCTCCATCTCTTGGATAGTTTTATTTAAGGCTTCACGCGCGACAGTATCAATTGCGTCCATCCGGGCACGACCACCATAGATGCCTTCAATCATCTTACGAGGCGCCTTTCCAGGACGAAAACCTTTTAGGTTAGCTTTCATCGAAGCTTTTTTAATTTCTTGCTCATAAGCCAATTTTGTCGCCTCAACTGGAATTGTGATTAATGCTTCTGTGGTAACAGAATTCACGTTAGTAATTTGTTTATTAAAGTCCATATTTAGATCATTTTTGTTGTAAATTTTCCTACTGGTATACCAATAGTTCTAGGCATAGTAAACAGTTACAGGAATCAAGAAACTAACAGCCTGATAAGCAATCCACCGTCGCAAAATAGAGATATTAGTATCTGACTTGCCTGATGATGCTTTGGCAGATGTTGAATCTGCCTTTAGTATACTTGCTATATTAAAGGGAGATTCAACACTTGTAAAAAATTTTAAATTGATTATTATGCACTTCCTACTCAATAATTATGCGGGGGTGGTGGAATTGGCAGACACGCTAGACTTAGGATCTAGTGCTTCGGCGTGAGGGTTCAAGTCCCTCCTTCCGCATTATTTATTTAAACAATTAAAATTGTTTAAATAAATAACAACGCCATAGCACAAAGTGCGACGGCGTGTTCTAAGAATCTTCAAAATCTACAATTTATCAAAATTAGTCACCCGTTAATTAATAGGGCCTATAATTCTTAGGGGCACATGCAGATTCTAAAAAATTTCAAATCCTCAATCCCCACCTACCGATTCTTAACAAACCAATACTTTTCTTTATAAATACTTCGCAACTCTGGATTCTGTTCCTGTGTATAAGCATCAACAATCAACTTCATTGCTCCAACATCATTAGTATCTAATTTTTGAATAACTAATTTACGAATTTCAACGTTGGGATTTTTTAATAAATTTAACTTTTGAGCTAAACCAATACTGTCGGCATGATTTTCGATAAAAAGCGTGGCCATTCGTTCATCTGGGGCAGATAACAAAGCATTTTGTAAGATGTGATTTTGTAAATCTTTTTCAAAAACTTTTAAGGCTGATAAAATTTCTTGGGCACTAAAATTTTCAGAACCAGCTAAAACTGCCAAGGGATCCGCAAATTTCTGACGTTGTTCCCATTTGTTTTCTTTTAACCAAGCAACAATGCCTTTCCCAGGGTTAGATTGTAGATTTCTTGTTGCTAAGCTATCTAAAACCATAATCTTCTCTTGGTCTTTTTCTAAAATTGCTATCAAGGAGAATAATAGTTCCTCTGCTTGCGGTGACTGCCAAGTAACAATCCGATTTAAGTAAGAAGCATCAATTTTATCAACGGCAACCATAATCAAAGCTTCACTAAGCTCAACATTTAAATCTTTATTGCCAAGAATTGCATTTAAAAAACGAGCCTTTAGTTTAGAATAAAAATTCTTACTAATTGTTAGTTGCACTAAATCTTTAAAGACTTGTTGGTCACGCTTAGAAAAGTATTCCAATAAAACTTTCAGGTCATACTCTGTCAGTTTGGAGTAATTTGCCCTGATTTGCTCTGAAAAAATTTGGTGCAATGCTTCATGGTGCATGATTAATGCTAAGCCTGAAAGCTCGCTCGCTGATTTAATCCCAAAGCTTTCTCCAATTTGACTCTCAAATAAAGGTTTAAAGCCCTCAGGTTGCTTCAGGTCAAAATATAAAGCTGCAGTTAATCTTGTGGCAATGTTTAAATCTTCTTTATTGATTTTCTCAATTGACTCTAATCTATTCTTTAAGGGCATTGCTGGATCTAATAACTTTAATACTTTTCCATAGACGGGGCTTTTTGTGTCTTGATTTCCATAACGCAACCACTGCTCTAACTGAATAGCAGTTAAGGGAAAAGATGATTTTTGCAATTTTTGAACAATGGCAGATTGCGAATTTTTAATCAGCAAATCATCCTTGCTATTATCAGCACTAGCAACTAACAATCCATAACTCAAGGGATCTGGCGAATCCGCCAAAGATTGAATCTCGGCAATCTTATCTTTTAATTCAGCACTGATATTAGCGATTTGAGCAATCGATTTTGTTAACTCGGGATTACCTCCCGAGAAAGGAGCAGTTGCTTCATTAATTTCACGCGCTAAAGTTTGACGATAGTGACGATAAAAAAGTAATCCCGTAATTAATGACGCTAGAAGGACAAATGCAATGACCGAAAAAATAATTGTATACGCATTATTGGCTAGTCGTTTAGCTAAAGATTCTTGATACTTTTCCAAATGTAGTTGTTCTTTAGAGCGAATTGCTGGGAGAACATTGACAATTGGCTCTACGGCAATACTTTCACGCCGATCACCAAGTTTAGTGCGTTCATTAATAGCAACTAGGGCTTCAATTAATTCCCCTGCTGTCTGAAAGCGATCTTCAGGATTAATAGAAATAGCTTTTTCTAATACTTCAAGTAAGAAAGGAGGTAATTGATTTTTAAAAGTATTTTCAAGTGTATATTCAATTTTTGGCTGTCCATCGAGCCCAAGTTCGATTTCAACTGGTAAGCGATTTAAGATTAGATAGAAAGCAATCATTCCGAGTGAATAAACATCACTACGGGTAGATACATGATGATTAAATATTTCAGGAGCAAGATAAGCAACTAATTGGGAATCAAACCCCGCCAAGTCACTACTCGTAAAATTTATTGGTAGCTTAAGAATTGCTGTCAGATCAACGCCACCTGAATTATTTAACCAAAAAGAATTGGGATTCAAATCACCGAAACAACAACCAGCGATATGAGCCTTATGCACAAGGCGAATAGCCTTAAATAACCTACGCTCCATCTCCTCTGGATTTCCTCTGGGTATCGCCAGATTGCTAGATATTTTTTCAGTGAAGCTAGCAAAAGCTAAGCCATGAAAATCAATGCCATAAGTATCAAATGGGCCAAGCGGTGGATCTATTAAGTCAATATTATGTAAGTGTAAAAGACAATTATGCGCGTCAGGCGAAGATAGATTAACTGGGAATTTAGATACCCAAAATACTGTTGGTTTAGAACTTTCAACAATTACCCCACTATATAGGTTTGCACCAAAAGTCTCGGCAATCTTATAGGAGATCTGAAAATAATCAGTATAGGGTCCAGGTGTGTGGGGGATTAAATTATCACTCATTTAGCTGTAATTCCAGGTTCCTAAGGGTTCAATACTCACTGCAGGATCAATCTCATTATAACTAATCACAGAGTAAGTTAATCCATTTTCGATGAGTAATGAATTTAGCTTTAGACGCAATTCATTTGGTACTAACAACATGACTGAATAATTCGATTTAGCAGCAACACTATCATATACGGTTTCTAAAGATTTCAGTAGTTGTTTTTTTACGCTTCGATCCTGCTTTGAGGCTTGCAATAAAGAATGTTTTAGGTCGGCTCCAGCATAGATTACTTTGAGACTTTTCTTATGATTCAAATGGCTGGCAACAATTTGTCGCTTATTCTGCATTCTTAAAAAATCAACAATATCGGAGATATTAAATTCATTAGCTTGGATTAAATCCTTACCATAGGAGGAACTATAAACTGCTAAATCCTCCAGTAACGTTCGAACATTCTTGTAATAAAGCCCAGAGCGAAAAAGGGCATTAGAAAGCTCTAGCAATCTAGCCGAATTAAAAAAGTTGTTGGCAAATAATTCAGTAAATAATCCTGGGAAATGGTTCTCAATTTCTTTAATTGATAAATGAATATTGGTTAACGTAAAAAGTTGCTCTGGATTCCTAAAATAGAAATCTTTCGCTTGGATAATAATAAACTGTAAGGCATCTAACACGGCCAACTGCGCATTCGATTTTAGACTCCTGACTAAACTAGAATCTAAAACTAAGGAGACACGGCGCTGAGAAATTGGCGCTCGTACTGATTTAATTGTTTTAATTCCATAACAAGCAAGCTGCTCACTAGCAATCTCTACATAGCAAGTCTGCGCAGAAATATTACCATGATAAAAGGAATAATCTTTATTAATCAAATTAAACTCACCAGCAGAATATTCAGGACGAAGCAATAATTGAAAATCTGGCAAATCAACTCCATAATTCTCCTGAAATTGTAGTTGCTCCTGTTTCCACCATTCAAAATAAAAGTTTTGATTAAGACTAAAAATTTTAATCAAATCAGCTGATAAATATATTTTCAAATTTGAATTGTAGGACACTGAACTAGATAGCATCTTAGCATGTGAACTTGTTCCGCTAATTTGCCTAATCTGAGGAGTATTGGAATAGAGAATCTGCCGGCCCTCAGCATCGAAACGAATAAAGAACCCCAGAAAAACAAAAATAAATGAGGCAAACAAAAATGGCCAAACGGGAAGTCCCGGCAAGAAGCCAATAAAGGCAGTTACTACTGCTGCCGTAAATAAAATTTTTCGATTGCGAAGTAGCTGACTTACTAAGTCAGAACTAAGTGTTGATGTATTTTCAGTAGAAACACGGGTCACCACAAAACCAGCACAACTTGAAACTAATAAGGCTGGTATTTGAGTGACAAGTCCATCACCAATTGTTAGCACAGTATAGGTTTGTAAAGCATCTCCGAAGCTCAAACCAGATCGCAATCCTAAATACATTCCGCCAAACATATTGGCACAGATAATGAAAATTCCAGCTATCGCATCTCCTTGGACAAACTTCATTGCTCCATCCATTGATCCATAGACTTGGCTTTCTTTCCGTAAATCTTCTCGGCGCTTTTTAGCATCCTCTGCCGAAATCAAACCAGTGCGTAGGTCAGAATCAATTGTTAATTGCTTTCCAGGTAAGGCATCAAGTGTAAACCGAGCAGCCACTTCCGAAACACGCGAAGCACCACGAGTGATTACAATTAAATTGATAATTGTCAGCATTAAGAAAATAATAATCCCAACAACTAACTCGCCTTGAATTAAAAATGTGCCGAAGGAATGAATCACTTCTCCAGCATTCCCTTGACTTAAAATTAGTCGCGAAGATGCCACGTTTAAGCTAAGCCTAAACAATGTAGACAGTAATAAGAGGGTTGGAAAAGTTAATAATGAAAGAACATTATTTAGCGATAATCCAATTAGGAGTAATAACAATGAAAATGCAATATTACCCGCAATTAAAACGTCTAGTAACGCAGTCGGTAATGGCACAAAAAGTAATGCAGCAACGCATAATACAAATAATGCTATAAAAAAATCACTATTTATATTTCTTAAAAATTTAAGCATTAAAATTTATCATATCCTTAAATACATTTGTCTCAATACTCTTCTAATCTCACCAATAACTTATAAGTTCTTTTTAATTTTGATCATGATCCCAATCATTAACGTTCCCATGAAGGCTACGAAAACTAGTGCTACTGGTCCAGTTGCCTGCAATTCCAATCGTTTAATCTTAGAATCAATTTGAGTTTCACGCTGACTTGAAACAGCATTAGCTAATTCTTGAAGCTGGTGAGAGATCTCCCCCCCGTGCTTTGATACTTGAGCCAAAGCCATAAAAGCATGTTTTAACTCTGGATGTCCGGATTTCGTTCCAATTTCATTCATTGCCTCTTCTAGACTAACCCCAGTTCGGATATATCTTTCAGCGTGAAAGATTAATTCCGTCACGACATTATGCGAATCACGCTCATCGGCCATTTGAATCACACGCTGTAAGCAGGGGCCAATATCTAAAGAACTACTAACTCCAATGGCGATCTGTTCAATTACCAGTGGCAAATAATACATGATTTCTTCATAACGATTCTTAATTAGACGGTCTAAATAAAAACCTGGTAATGTAAGGCCAGCTAAAATTCCAATCACTAATCCAAATAAGACTAACCCCTTGCCCAACATAAAATATGTAATAACAGCCATCACAAAACCAGCGACAAAAGGAACATACAGTCGAAATTTTTTAAAGTTATCCCTTTGTTGATTGCTTAAGAGTCCGGCATGATAATAGCGCTCTTCTTCGGTAACCTTAATTTTTTTCTTAGAGTAATTTCTCCTTTGAGTTTCTGTAATTTCTCTAATATCCTCATTGGCTTCAGCCATTTTTTCACGAACAGAATTTTTATTGGCAGAAGATAAATTTGGTCGTGTAACTTTAATTAAATTTTCTAAGTTATTTTCTTTCTTCCGAGTTAACATTAGATAAGCAAAGACCCCGACAAAAATCAGTAGAAAGAAAATAATTAAAATTATGAGTAGTGTATTAACGTTCATTTATACCTTGATTTTTGTTACTTGTCGGACCCATAAAATACCAATGAAGATAGTCACAACAGCTCCTTGCCATACCAACCAACCAAAATCATCATGAATTGCTGTCATGATTAAATCTGGACTAGTAATTAAGATATATCCTTCTAAGGCGACCATGATACCTAAGATTACCCAAATAGATCCTCGTTGCAGAGATACGGCAGCCTCAGCAGAAGAACGGAAAAATTGTCTTTTACGAACTTGCTGGGAGAGACGATCTAAGGTGTCAGATAAATTACCCCCAAGACGTCGACTTAAAATTACAGCTTGAACAAACAATTCAATTTCAGGATGATTAATGTCTTCACCAAAGGCACCAATCGATTTATCCTCAGAAACACCTAACTTTAAACGATCTAACATAAGAGTGACTTCCTCGCGAACCAGAGAATCAGGATTTAATCCCTCAGCAGCAGATTGAATTGCGGTAACTACGTTCATCCCGATCCGTAACATACTTACAACGTTAAGTAGAAATGATGGGTAGTCTTTATCAAAGGCTTTAAAGCGCCGATTCATCGCCAGGCCAACTAAAAAATTCATGACGATCGGACCGGTAAATATTGTAAAACAGATAATTGGCCAATCAAAAAATATATTAGCCATGAAAACAGCTACTAAACTAATTACAACTTGTAAGACTCTAAAAACAATTGGCGGCATTTTCCAACGGGCATAACGCAATTTTTTTTCAATCGTCATCGTGCCCGAGGTAATAACTTTTTTCTCCGCAGTTAAAAGAACTTTATCAAGTTTATTAGCTTTCATTTCAGCCTTGCTCAGGCTTCCATTACTACGTTGAGCCTGCATGATATTTTGAATTTGGCTTTTGTTGGTAGTTTTTTTGGAGACACTACTGCCAAACAATAGATAAAGAATAACTCCAAAAATCAAAAAAACTAAAAAAACTATTCCAATAATTAGGATATTCATTTCGAATGATCTTTATAACTAAAGCTTAACTCGCACCTGTGTTCAAAACTTTCTTTTTTGAGATACTCATAGCTAGTTTACCCATAATTTTCTAAGGGCACCTACTTAATTTACTATATAGTAAACCCAAAAAATAATTTCCGAAAAATTAGCAAAAATAAATACCTTAGGAGTTAATTAAATTCCTTAAGGAATTAGTATAATTCAAGAAAGATCTTTGCTAAACCTTCGGTTTAACAGAGCTTATTCTTGGTTTTACTATATTTATCTTTTGGCTACCTCCTTCGCCTTTCATGCTTCGGAGGTTAAACCCGCTGGTCGCAAACTATACTCATACTCTTTATTTTAATTTCCTTACGGAAATTACTTTTTGGAATGACTATATTATTTAGAGTATAAAATTAAATATGATGAATGGGAATAACCTTTAGTTTCAATTCTTTATCTTAAGTTTCGGCTAAAGTAAGATTGTAGTTACAAAAAATTGCTAAAAGCCGGGACAACTGACCAAATAGTTTAATCTATGAAAGTTCCAAGAAAGTAACTATCTAAGACCGCCAGAGCCAGCTGTGTTTAAGGTAACCTCAGTTGGAAGATTGCCAAGGAAAATATTGTCATCAGCTAAGACCTCTTCAAAGTTACTAGCCCAAGAATCAACTCTCCAAACTGGCTGTTGCCCAGATTTTACTAAAGTAAACATAGGACGAACTTGAATTTGACCCTCTACGTAATGACCGATTTCAACAACCTCCGCAATTCGTGGTTTACCAGTTCCTTTTTCACGAACTAGCCAGACTACTAAATCAACAGCTAAGGCAATCTGTTGGCGAATAATATCTACAGAAACTGATTTTTGAGCGCGCCCCAATAAGCTTTCCAAACGCACTAGTGTTTCTTTGGCGTTACGAGCGTGAATCGTGGACATTCCAACGTGACCAGTTTGAGCTGACTCTAAGAAAGCTTCAGCGGATAATGGTGTTCTCATCTCCCCAAGTAGTACCCTAGTCGGAGTCATCCGCAGAGTCGTTTTAATATGTTCTTGTAAGGTAACTTCCCCAATTCCTTCAGAGTTAGGCGCTCGAGAAACTAGACATCGATAAAATGGGTGGAGTAAGTTTAATTCCGGAGTATCTTCCACACTAACAATTGCTTCATCGGGACCAAATTGTGAGGCTAAACAACGCATTAATGTTGTTTTCCCTGTTCCCGTCTCTCCAGCTAACATCATGGTACAAAGTCCAGATCGTGTTAACGAGGCTAAATAGTCTACAATAATTGGAGGTGCAACTTGATAGGCAACAACACTATCCAATGTTGCTTCCACAATTCTTGGAACACGAATACAAAGATAAGGCCCACGCGCACCACAAACACTTTCATGCACAGCACAAATACGAATACCATTTCCAAAGGAAGCATCAATTGTATGCTGCGCAGTTGATAACGACTTACCAAGTCTCAATAGAATTCGATCGATAAATGAAACATAGGCTTGGTGATTCGGCCAATTGATACCAGTAATTTCACTATTTTTACCTCTTTGCAAAACCACAGTGCGGTAATCATAGACGTGAACATCAGTAATTTCTGGATTATCAATTAATGGCTGTAAAACCCCCCACCCTAATAAATCTTTTTGAAGGTGAATAATGATATTCGCTTTTTCTAAGTCATCTAGTGTTTCCGCGCGCTTTTTTAAAACACGATCAACTGCTCTGGTAATATTAGCTTCACTTACATCCGATCCATTTTCATCGGAGATATTAAATTCATTTCCTAACTCTCGACGAACTTCTTTAAGAATCGTGTTACCTAAGGTTGATAAGCTAGAGGATCTGATTGCGGAGCCACTACCCAAACGAGCTCCTAACTGACCACTTAATTTTTGTGTATCACGACGATTGTTATTATTACCTGTTGGATTACTAGAAGCGACTGTTGCTGAGGGAGTAGGAGTACCGCTACTCGGCATTTCTGTACCCTTACTATCAGTAGTCAATCTTGCCCGACTACTACGAGTAGAAAACAAGCCACTTAAATCGTTGTCTTTATCTGACATCTTACTTAATCTCAAAAATTTAATATTGAGCAAGAAAAGTAATTAAACTCTTTCTGCTCAAATTTATAATGAACTAGCTACACTTACCATTTTCATCTGCTTCAATCATATCGCCATTAGCACAGATACATTTCGTTTCTCCACCAACAACCAAGCGCCCAGGACAACTTCTCTTCGCCTCCATTTGAACCGCAGCTCTTTGGAGATTCATCACGTTCGGCATATCAATGGATGATGCTGGATTAGCAATATCATCATCGGGATTTCGCAGTACAAGATTCAAACGACCGTTCATCGAAGCTAAGGTAATCTTATTAGCATCATCGGAATTAACTAAAAGCGTTACTGTTGTTGGAACTTTATCAACTGTTTGTTGAGTATTCGCAACAACTGTTCTTTCCGCAGAGAGCACCTTAGCTTTTTCCACAATAACTTTTAGTACATCTTGAGCATTCACTTTTGTTACCAACTGAACGTCCACTATAGAACCTTTGCGAATCCAACCCTCAACGCTCGAAGTATCATCTACTCGAATTGATACAGCACGAAACCCAGCAGGAATCTCTTGAACAATCGGGTTATTACTTCCATACTGAGTTAAATAATCTCGATACAAAGGTTGATCTGGTAAAATTAGAGAACGGGAATAAAATCCTTCTGTCGAAGCAAGATCACCAATGACACCTTCAGATAATCCAAATCGAGATCGCAATTCAATACGAAACATATCGGGAGTAAGTTTTTCGCCGACCTCAATCCGCCTAACTGGAACAACAACATTAGCAAGATTTATATCAGTGTTGCTTGTGGCAGTGACTTCTACAGCATTACCTTTGCCACTTTTTTTGACTAAAACAACTGCCAAAACCATTAGAATGATCATGAAGAAGCTAGCCACGACTAAAATCAATGTTCGTTGATCGGGTCCTCTTTTGCTAGGTACTCCACCAAAATGTCTAGACATAAATCATTTCCTATATACTTAACTATTAATTAATTAACCCTAACTCGGTGGCAATTGCCTCCAAAGTATTGCGAGTATCTTTTTGTCCCATACTATAAATTGTTCGACCTGTCCCTGGCCAGACAGAGCCTTTAGGATCATTTGGCACTGGAGGCAGACTCCATGCTTTATCTGGTAAGTTGTGTTCATTCAAAGCTAATACTATTTGGTTCATATCTAATAATGCACCAGAGTATGGATTTAATAAGAATCTAACACGGTTAATATCGGCGACCAAGGTTTTAATATAGCTAAGATATAAATCTACCGCGGTTAAACCTAAAACGGTATCATCTATTACAGTTAAAACTATATCGGCATTTCTTAATACTGCTCCAGTTGCTGGTCCCATTCGCCCAGCAGTATCAACAATCACGACCTCAAATAAAACTCTAGCTAGCTCCATCACACGTTGCACAAGATTGATACTGTCAGTGTGACAAACTAAATCCATTGATTCCGCCATACGATCTGGTGGCATTAGCACGGATACGTCACTGCTAATTGGAATCAGTGCATCATTTAAGGATTCTCTGGTCACTTCGCGACTACCATTTACCCAAGAGCTAACTACTTTTGCCTCGGCACCATTAACTGTTAAACCACGACTTAAATCACGTGTCTCCACATCTAAATCCCAAATCATTGTGCGACGACGAAATGCGGAACAGACCTCGGCCAAACCGGCGGCCATAGTCGTAGCACCTACTCCACCCTTGGCATGAGTAACTGCAATTACAATCCCATCTCTAGTTCGACCAGAGCGACGGAATTCAGCGTGAATCGCGACAAGTTCTTGTAAGAAATCAAGTGGGGTTGCATTATCTGGAAACACTTTACGAACACCCGCAGAGTGAGCAGCGCGGAAAGCACCTCCTCCATAGGCAGTTTCATTAACAAACATAATGACATGGAGCCATGGAACCATAGAGGTTGCTTGTCTGGCAATGTTAATTGCCTTTTCACCTAGCCCTGCGCCTAATACTAATACATCGACCTCATTAACCCTCGAGATATAATCAGCCGGCCCTACAAGTTGCACTTGCAAATCAAGGCTTTCCATATCACTTCGATGAAATGATTCAATTCTTTTGGCACATTTAGCTTGTGCTTCAGCAGAAACATCGATAATTAATAATTTCATAATCCCACTATTTTAGTCATTCTAACTATTAAAGATTCCAAAACTTGAAAAATATCTTCAGGTCCAAATAAAAAATTAATTAAATAATAACCACTGGCGACTCCTAAGACAATTGCTAAAGAGGCAATGAACAGTAATAACAGTCTCTGGAATTGATTACGCAACTTTGATGAGAACGACGTTCTATTCAGCATCCGCAAACGCTCTTGGCTAATACTCCCTGTATTAATCTGAACTGACTCAGAATGAGTCATTGGAGCACTCTGATGACTGCGGTAGGAAGTGCGCTCAATAACACTCTCCAACTTGGAATTATCGTTAACACGGTTGTGGTAATAAGCCGCGATATCAATTACCCCAGGCTCAATTGTTGCCGTTTTGGCTAGATTCAACTGATTTAGATTGTTAATATCTGCCTCACTCGCACTATTAACTGGTTGAAAATTAATCTTAACATGTGAATCTGTTCTTTGTCGTGTCCTTTTTGGTGAAGCTGCAGAATCAGACTCACTACTTAATTCTGGAAGTGACGGAGCTAATGCTTCCACTGATTCTTGATCAAGACTTGGACCTTTAAATTTTGCTGGATCAGAATTGATCAAGGCAGTGCTATTAATAGAAAGAGGACTATTTTGATCTTCTCGATAAATTTTTACTAAATCGGTGGCCATAATTGCGGCAGATTGATAGCGATCATCAATTTTTCGGGCTAAGGCTTTAAGTATGATTCGGTCTAATTCAATCGGACATTCAGCACGAATAGTACTTGGCGGAGCGGGATCTTCGTTTAGGCGCTTGGTCATTGTGCTATAAACACTATCTCCACGAAAAGGAGCTTGGCCTGTTACTAGCTCATAACTGAGTACACCTAAAGCATAAATATCTGACCTCCAATCAACTTTAGATTCTAAGATATACTCTGGACTAACATAATCAATTGTTCCAACTACTCCCCCATGTTCAGTTAGTTTTGGTCCATGAGCGGTACGAGCAATACCAAAATCAGCGATTTTAACTGAGTTATCGTTGGTCAGTAGAATATTTTCTGGTTTTAAATCACGGTGTACAATTCCGGCATCATGAATCGCCTGAACTCCAGCACACATTTGAATCATTAACTTAATTGCAAAATTAATATCAATTAGTTTATCAGCGCTGATAAACTCCAACAACGTTCCACCATCGATATGCTCCATGGTGTAAGCTATTAAATCGTTATCTCGCACAAGCTCAAAAGAACGAATTACATTGGGATGTGAAACTTTATAAGATGCCACGATTTCATTACGAAAGCGTGCCATTGAAACTTGATCGTTTGCTACTTCTGGAAATAAAACTTTAACGGCGAGAATTCTTCCTGAGAATTCTCGATCACGACAAGCATAGACCAACCCCATACTACCTGACCCTAAAGCCTTTAGTATTTCAAAGCGACCAGCGATGACCGCTCCAGGTTGTAAATTAAATGTATGCTCTCCAGTCAAATTCATTACTTTTATAATTGTCTTGGTAAAATAAGAAAATTAATTATTTAAATTTCTTATTGCCACGATACCTAAAAGTACTTGAAATTGATCATTTCACCAAGACATTAACCGTGAAGCGTGCTTCGCAGTGAGATTGGATCAAAGAATTTCATTCAGTAAAACCTTTAAATATCAGTTTACTTTTTTACTGACTGACAACTTCCAGTAAAAATACTAGCAGTTATACTACTAGTTAAAACAACACACAGACTTTATAACTTCTCTCACCAAATGTGAGTATATCACCATGTTCTAAAGTCGCTTTATCGCCTGATAATTCAATGAGCGCACCGTCAGCTTTTTGAATTTTAGTACCATTTTCTGAAAGTTGATCTAAAACAACGATACTTGCTTCAGAAATTCTAATAATTGCATGCATCGGAGAGACGGACTCATCATTAATTACTAACACGCTACCTTTATCAGCCTGGTCAGAGGATACAATTAAGCGACCACTACGAAGGATAATAAAATCTCCTTTCGGATTACCATCAAAAGTTACTAGAAAGCCGACCAAGGGTGTTTCTTTCTCCCACTTAATCAGATCACCATTTTGACACTGAGTACTACTCATTGGCACCGCTTGCTTAACTGGTGCACTTGGAATACCACGTTTTAAATCTCCACTTAAACTTCCATTTGGTTGATTCATTTTTATCTCCTCTTCAAAATTATTTTCTGGAATCTCAATTCTATAAGACTCCTGTACTGGTCTAGTTACTTGTTGTTGGGCGGACATTAAATCTTCAGCTAATTCCTCATCTAAATTTTCTAATGTCACAAATTCTTCCTCGACATCGGAATGACTAGTAACGGGAGCTAAGATAATCTCATCTTCTTCCTCCGCTTCAAAGTCTAATTTTTCCAAATGGCTTAAAGAATTTGATTCCGCTGGTTTTTGAGTCTCACGTGACTTCAAAGCATCCAAGAAATTAATTTCCAACTCTGGCTCTTCCTCAATTGCCGGCAATTGATTCATGAATTTACTGGTATCAATAATCTGGGTTTGTTTATCAATAGTGTCACGCTCCCGAGATGCGGGAGCTCCAAAATTTTCTCGAACTTGATTAATAAGACCAGTATCTAATTTTTCAGTACTACCAGAGCGATGAGCACCAGTCATTAAACGAGAACGCATTTGATTGGCAATATCTGGAGTGAGCATGACCGTCTTATTCCGCGCACGAGCTGCTTTATCATTATTTTCTTTAGTCATAGTTCCTACCTACTTAATGCTAATAAAATTAGTACTACAGCGATAATCAAAGCGATTACACTTAGACCAACAATCATTAAAAAATTCTTTAGAATAAAAGGCTTGAGTGCTTCAATGCTCATGCTCTTCTTATCAGTTTCTTTTTTTACTTCTGGTAAAACGTATCCAGCTGGTGGGGCTTTACGAAGCTTGCCAACAAGTGGAACAACAGCGACAGTAATATTATCATACCCACCACGCTCTTTAGCTAGTTCTACCATCTGGCTACAACTTACTTGTGGTGGAAACTTTAAGGCGATATCTAAGATTTCTTGATCCGAAATCATGCTATAAAGTCCATCGGTACAAAAAATTAAGTAATCTTGATCGCTCGGTGATTCAACATCCCAAATCCAGTAGTTATGTAACTCAACATTTAGTGTTGGGTCAGAGCCTACAGCTCTAGTAAGTACATGCGCTTGTGGATGCTCTAATGCTTCTTCTTCTCGAAGCTGACCTGACTTTACTAACTGCTGAACATAGGTGTGATCTTCTGTTAATTGCTTCATCCGACCATCACTAATAAGATAAGCTCTTGAATCACCAATGTTTACAATTGTAACTTGTCTATCTTGAAAAATTGCACCAACAGCAGTTGTTCCCATTTGCGAGAAAGCTTGATTTTGTCGTCGTAAGACAACTATGCGATTAGCCTCAGCAAACGCTTCCTTTAAAGCATCTTCCGGTTTTAATTGAACTCCAGAATCTAAGGTTCTTTTAACTGAATCGATTACTAATTGGGCTGCAAGCTCTCCCCCTTTTACACCTCCCATACCATCGCATACTACCCAAACGAGTCCGGAGGCAGATTCAATTACAGCATAGCGATCCTCATTTAATTCACGTTCACAACCAGGGTCAGTAATTGCCGCTGGCTGAAAAAATTCATCGCTAAGTGTTTGAGCTTGCTCAAATTTATTTTCAAATTTATTTAGACTTTCGCTATCTAACATACTAATATTTAATAAGTTAATTTTTAAGGTATTAACCTCTAAACCCATCGACTGCTTCGACAATAAACTAAACTATTTATTTCATTAGATATGATTCATTTACAAACCATTTGGTTACCAAAAAGTGTGCCAATCTTTGCTGGTAGTTAACTACTTGAATTTACTGCTTAATTTTAATGAGACAGGGCCCTTATTTAAAACATTGTTTAATTTTATATTGAATTCCACTTACTAGAGATACTTAAAATGGTCACAATAAATAAAGTCTACACTAAAAATGGAGACCTAGGACAAACATACTTAGCGAATGGACAAATGATTGAAAAATCCAGTGCTCGTATTGAATTACTAGCATTACTAGACAGTTTAATGCTGGAAGTTGGATATGCTAATTTTTTAATTTCAACTGAAGCTAAAATAGAACAAAAAGTTAGCTCTCATTTATTAATGCTACTTAACAGATTATTTGATCAGGGAGCAGTTATTGCATTAACAAGTAAATCCGAGGAGTTGTTGCCGACTGAATTGGAAATTAATATTATTGAAAACTGGATTGATCAATTAAATCAAGAGCTGCCACCACTAAAAAACTTCCTTTTGCCACAAGGCAATGCTTTGCTAAGCCAACTTCATCGTTGTCGAGTACAAAGTAGAATCTTGGAACAAAAGCTCTGGTCTTTTAATATTAAAGAGCCGCTAGAACTGGTTTTTCTAAAGTTTTTTAATAGAATCTCTGATTACTTTTTTGTAGCAGCAAGATATATTGGACAAGAGTTGAGCTTGCCGGAAGTAATTTGGCAAACGGGTCAAAGACTAAACTAATATGTACGATTTCCACCCATTACTAACATCCTTTCCAATAGTCTTAATTTCTCTTGCTGTCTTGTCAGACATAATTTTTTACTTCACTCAGCGAACAATCTGGCTTCAATTTAACTATTTTGTACTGCTCTTAGGCATGCTATTTAGCCTGCTCGCATTTTTTTCAGGATTAATTGCCAGTAGCAATGCTAGTGAGTTATCTAGCAACTTACCTGAACAACAAATTGCCTACCACTATTCAATTGCAAAACTAATCCTCTTTGCTTATATCCCCTTAATTTTATTTAGATATTTAAGATTTGAGCGAAAAATATTTGGTCTAGCCTACTATTTTTTTTGCCTCTTACAGTTCACATTAATTGCCTATACCGGTCACTTGGGTGGAGATTTAGTATTTAAACATGGTATCGGTATTCAAACTGATGCCATAACTAATATATCAGAGTGATAGCTTAAGATTAGAAATTTTGCTATAATACCAGAAGTCATGTTAAGTAAATCTCGCATCGAAACACAAATTGTGAGCCTTGATAATTGCCAGTTTGAGCAAAGTAAAGAAACTGTAACCTTAACATCGGCTAAGATCCAAGCCCTTCCAAAAACTAGCGTACAGCTAGACCTTAATCCACTTGCTACTAGCTATGTTCCAAAAAGAAATACTCAGATCAAAGGATTAATTGCATCCAAGCCAGATGACGGGCCACTTGGCAAACTGATTACAATGTTAGCTAACTTGCTTAAAAGAATTGAAAAGATCTTCTTTGATAAACTAGAAGAAAAACTTCCCCCAACTATCAAGCTAAAAACTCCACTTCGCAAAAAGAAAAAATCAATCTGGGACAATGAAGAAGTCTTGGAAGATCCTAACCAAAAACAATAAACTGAAATTTATTGGCTTACTTTAAGAAATCTGTCTGCTCTGGGAATGATTGAGTAAAATCAGCAATTGCTTTCTTAGCAGCTTCTTCTTCCGCCAAATTTTGCTTACTTTCAGCAAAACTACGCCATGTAATTAATGAGACAACTCTTAAGTACTGAGATTCTTGTGCCAGACTCTTGATTTGCGTCAAAGCGTACTCTTGCTGATTCTCATCAATCAAAAGAGATTTAGCTAAATTTAAAGCCAACAATTCTTTCCATAATGCATTTGGACTATTTTTGCTTTTTTGCCATTCTAACTCATCTAGCTTTTTTCTCATGTCAGACAGAGGCAAGTTGCCAGAGACTGTTTCAGCTAACGTATGATAATTCTTTGCCAGTAGATCGTAAGGATACTTTTGAGTATCCAAAGTCTTGATTGAGCCCTCAAAACTCCGCTTCGCTTTCTCTAGGGCGGGAAGTTCAATCGTTTTATCTTCAACCTGCTGAGCTAAAACCTGATAATCTTCCCGAACATCGGACAGTAAGGCTGCTGATTCCAACTGAGATGCATCATGAGCACTTTGGTAATAGCGATAGCCAGTACCAGAAATTAAAATGGCTAATATGAAATAAGAAAAAATCTTTTGATTATTTTTAAAGAATCCGATAATAGGATCTTGAGTTGATTCAAACTGCTTAGCTAGTTTTTCGATTGCTAGATCATCAATCTTTTCAGGGGCTGTTCGTGCTTTAGTAGTATTCATGCTTTGTATTTAAAATCTTCAATGTTTAATTGTTTGAGAATATCAGCCCATTTGGATTTATCAACATATTGCAAATCCTGGATCTTGGTATCTTCCTCAGACTCTTCCCCTTCAACCATTTGTTTCATGCTAACAGACTTCAGCTTTTCAATTGCCGAATCCTTTTTAGCATCTTCAATCACCTGATTGTTTACATAGATTAAGGCATTAGTACGCAGAGCGATAGCCAAAGCATCACTTGGGCGACAATCCAAGACGATCGCCTTTTCCCCCGCAGAAAGTACGAGCTCAGAGTAATAAGTAGAATCTTTAAGTGCGGTAATTAGAACTTGCTCAACTGCTACATCCAAATGATCTAAAATGCTAATTAATAGATCCTGCGTTAAGGGACGATTAAGCTCTAGCTTCTTTAAGCTAGCAGCAATTGCCGTAGCCTCAGCCATACCAATCCAGATCGGCAATTGGAATGTTCCATCCATAGTCTGTAAAACAACAACTGGAGCTTGAGTCGATGGATCCAATAAGATTCCAGCGACCATCATTTCAGTAACAGAACTTTTAGTTTTAGAATTAGACATAGTTATAATTTATCATAGCTTAACTAACGGTGTCTAGTGTTTGAACCAAGATACTGATGCCAGCAAGAATGCAAAAAGATAAAGGTAATATTACCGTTAAACAATTAAACCTTTTAAAGTATATTTACTAGAGGAATTCACCTGAACATTGACTAAATGACCTGGTTCCAAACTTGGATAAGAAGACTCAAGGTTTACAATCATATTTTGAGATGTGCGACCTTGCATTTTTGTACCATCAAAACTGCTTGGACCATCAATTAAAACTTCAACTTGTTGACCAACCCAAGATTGCAATCGACGTTCGGTAATTTCTGCTTGCAATGCTTGCAATCTTTGTAGACGATCAAGTTTACCTGCAGCATCTAAGCTCTCGGGCATTAGCTCTGCTTTTGTTCCAGGACGTGGAGAAAACATATAAGAGTAGCTACTATCAAACTCTAAGGTTCTCATTACATCTAAAGTATCTTGAAACTCGGCTTCAGTCTCACCTGGAAATCCAACAATAAGATCAGTTGTAATAGCAATATTTGGAACTCGCTCCTTTAATCCAGCAATAATATCTAGATAACGTTGCCGACGATAGTTACGATTCATTAATCTTAGGATACGATCACTTCCTGACTGTAGTGGCATATGAATATGACGACAGACCTTTGGATTATCAGCTACTAAATCATAAAAATCTTGGCGAACTTCTTGCGGATGAGGACTAGTAAAACGAATCCTCTCTAATCCATCAATTGCAGCGACCTGCTCTAGTAACTGCACAAACTTCATTCTCGGGTTTAAATCTAACCCGTAAGAATTAACCGTCTGTCCTAAAAGCACAACTTCTTTTGCTCCGCGATGGACAGCAATTTTAACTTCTCGAATGATTTCGTTTAAATCTCTAGAAACTTCTTTCCCTCTAGTTGTGGGAACAATGCAATAAGTACAATTTTTATTACAACCACGTGAAATTGAGACGAAAACAGAAATACGACTTTTATCACTAAGACCTAGAGGTAAATCCTCCCACTCATCCCGATAATCTACAGCAACTTGCGGCTTGGAGCCGTTTCTGCGTAATTCGATTAACCCTGGCACCATTGATAGATTGTGAGTACCGAAAACGAAATCTACATCTTTACTGCGCTTAACAATATTTTGTCCTTCCTGCTGAGCCACGCATCCACCCACGCCGATAAGTAAGTCAGGATTAGTTTTTTTTAAAGCTCGATATTCTCCGAGTAGACTATAAAGTTTCTGCTCTGGCTTATCTCTTACACTACAGGTATTTACTAGGATTAAATCAGCTTCGGCGGCACTCGCAACTGTTTGATAAGCATCTTCTAAGATTTTCTCTAATTTATCAGAATCATACATATTCATCTGACAACCAAAGGTCTTAATAAACAAAGACTTTTTATTTGAATTGGGCTTAGATTTTGATTTAATTTGTACTAAATTTTCCACTCGCAGATATTCGCTAAAATCAAGGAATTAATCAAGTCAGACAGGGATTTTATAAAACTAATTAATTAGATTAAACTGTCCGTTACGGTATAAATAAACAGGATAATTCGGGTAATCAGCAATTAAAGCTTGGTTATGACCTCTTAAATCCGTAGCAAAAACATAGTTACCCTTAAAATCTATCTGATTATCAATTAAGTGCGCTGTAAAACTACTGAAGTCTCCTGATAGGTCATAGTCTAATTCCTGCTGACAATTAGGTGAGATAGTATTTCCCACTCGCAATCGAAAGGAACCATCCCCTGTAAGATTAATTTTTTGTAGCTTAGTTTCTTTAAGAAGTAGCTGTGACAACAAGCCACTTAATTGCTCAGGACTAAGTTTTTCAGCTTCAAAGCGATTCACAACGTTAAGTAACTCGCAATGATCGCTATGGCGATAAACTTGCTCCACTAAACTAGCAGCAACTCCGGCACCCCTTAATTTAGAAATCAAACGATGTCCTAGACTCACAGGAATAAAAACTAGTGCCCGATCAATTTTTTGATTTTTTAGTGCGCTAGGTAAATCAACCTTAAAAGTTGACATGCTTTGAGCATATTCTTGATAACGATGAGTGAATCCAAAGCTTAAGGCATAGGCAAGTGCCAGAACAAAAAAATAAATCCAGAAGCTACTCCAGGCACAAGCGACCTGTCCAATTTTTAAATATTTATCCTTAGCACTTGCTAACAGTGAAGAACCAGCGCGAACTATTAGAGGGACTAAAAATAGGACTGAGCAGTATAAATATCTTGGCCCTAACAGGGCATCTCGATGCCAATAAAAAAGATAGGCAAGGGTTGGAGCTATCGCTAAAATTAATAACCGAGAGTCCCAAAGATTAATTTTTTTTCTGAAAAAAAGTACTGGAATAAATAGTAGCGCAGGAACAGATGATTCGAGCAAAAATTGGTTGATTAATTTCCAATCAATTAAAAAATTCTGAACTGCTTCCCTAGCCCCATAAGAAATTCCCCAAGGGTTTAAGTGAAAACCAAGTTGATGCCCAACTCCCCATAATTTTGTAAAACCAGTTAAAAAGGGATCGCCGGTAGTCGAATAATTATAATATAAATAGAATGAAATTCCTGGAAGGATACCAAGTAAAATAGCAATAAGCATTGCAGGCCTGGTTCGGTAGTTAGAACTTTTAATGATCCAAACTAGATAGCATAAGCTAATTGCAATAATATCCAAGGAACGCGTAGCTAATGCTAAGCCCAAACAAATCCCAGCAAAAAAAAGAGATTGCCAGCAAGGCAATTTAATAAACTTGGTCGCTTGAAAAACAAAAATCGCTGTTAATAAAAAAACAGTCGCATGATTCATGAAGCTAGCGCCAAGAAATAGATAGAAGGGGCAAGTCGCTAGCAGTGCCATCGCAATATTTGCTTCAATTACACCTAAAACTTGTCGGTAGAAACATGAAGCAAAATAGATCCCGGCAAGAGAAATAAATATCACAACTAAAGACGGACTTGCCAGTAATAAGCCCGCTGCTAGAAGTAGCGAATGAAAGGGCGCATATTGTGAATAAACAAAGGTGTTTTCATAAATTAAATTTGGTGAATAAAAAAATTCCGCATTTTTTGGCAAAAAAGCTTTCACTGCCCCACTAGCAAAAATTTTAGCTTGAAAATACTGAGCGACACTGTCTATAAATATTGGCCTTCCTTGGAATACGCCGCTGGAAATAATTACTAGTAAAATTGTTGCAACAAAAAAAATTGTAATAAAATATTTATACCTAGTTACGGTAAAGAACTTCTGGAAAAACTTAACTGGCGAGATTTGAGATTTACCAGAGAAATAAGTTGCCAGAGCAGCCAAGAGGAATATAGTTAAAATTCCATAAAACCAGAGCAGGGCAGAAATCTCTTGCTCCCGCTCAAGTCCAGTTCCAAAAATTGAACCTATCGGAAGGAACGTTGGAGTGATCAGTAATAAACTTAACAATAGATAAACAAGATTCATAGTATCAGCAGACTACAATTTATCGGAGATTCGCACCTCAGCAATAGTTGGAAGTTCATCTAACTCAGCTGGTTGCACAATAAGGTATTCTAGCTGTCGTACTTCCCCACTAGCAATATTAAAATCATTAATTGGAATTGATTTGGCGTAGAGTTCAGTTAATTCCACTGTTTCCCCTGTTGCTATTTTTTCAGATAAGGAGATAATTAAATTGATTTTAGGAATAGTGAATTCGGCCTTATTTTGGAGATCAAACTTAATTTTAAACTTAATCTGGCAGGCATCTTGTTGACATTCCTTTAACTTCTCGACATTACCATTAATAATTTTTAAAGCTGCTGCAAGTTGTGGATAAATTATTCGATAATAATCCCAAGCTTGCTTGCCCCAATATAACTGAATTTGATAATCAACTAAGTTTATTACTGGCAAGGCAAGAGTTACTTGATTTTCAGAATCTTTTTGTAAATCAATCAGATTAAAAAATTTTTCAGTTTTAACTTGATCTTGATTATAGCCAGTTAGGGCGATGAGACTAAAAGCATCGGGTAATTTTGTTAACTCTTTCAGTCTGACTTGAAGAAAAAGTGTCTCTCCATCATAGATCTCGTCAACCACCTTAAGTGAATAGGGGTTAATTAAGTTTGGTTTACTTGATGCAATAAGTCTACTTTTTGCTGAACAGGCTAAAAGTAAACTAAAAACAACTAGGCAACAAATCCTGAGGCTCTTACGAAACATCACTCCATCATCTCAATAGATTTTAACTGCCAGCCAGCACTTGGGCCAGTAAAGACCCAAATTTGGCGCTCTACTCGTTCATTGACTATATAACTAGGAACCTTGTAATTCTCTACGATCACGTCAGCAGTTGCGATTCGAGCATTTTTATCAAAATCTACAAAATCTAATTTACCACCAACTATTTTTTCGATCTTACGACTATCTCGCAGAATCTTTACTAATTCAAATTGATTTTCTTCTACAAGATAATCATCAAAATTCAAAAATCGTTGAGAGACAACCTCATTATAAAATGCCTTAAATGTTTTTGGAAACAAACTCTTACGAGCCTCGGAATTTAGTCCTGATTTTTGAAAAGAATCAACAAGTGGAGTTAAGAAACATCCTGACAAACAAAGCGTTAAAATTATTAAAACATATCTCATTTAGTAGTTACCTTTTCAATTAATTGATTAAGTGCTGATTTATCTGACACACTTAACTCTTCTTTATTCTGTAGTAATTCTTTTACCTTCTCTGGGTTTTTTGCAACAGTTTCAATATTATAATTGCTATGCAAAGCAAAAATTAGTTGTCCAGTTGGTGTATTATGCTCTTTCTTGAGGCGCTCAGCAAACTTTGGAAGACGCAGGTCGTTACTCTGCTTTTGGTACTGGATAAAACCTAAAAAGGCTAACGCTCCACCAATCAAAAGTGAAATTAAAAAAACATTAAACTTTTCCAGCTTCATTTTTATTAAACCGATAAGAGACCGAAATGGAATCTACTTGGGTCATCACATTTTTACAAGCTTTAAGTTCAACTGACTCAATTAAAGGATTTAAGTCACTAATAAAAACTGCTAGCTGATAAACAAACTTTTCCATCAATTGCCATTCGCGATTGATTAGGTATGAGGTAATTTTTTGACAAACCTCAGTGTAGTCGATCGTTAAAGAAAGATCATCAGTTGCTATTGCCCGAGCGAAATCACCAGCTAGCTCAATGTTTAAACTAATGATCTGGGGGAAAGCACGCTCTTGCTCTGTAACACCAATTTTCACTTCCTGTCGGAAATTATTTATAAAAATCTTCATAATTTAATTAGAGTCTTTAAGTAGCTGGCCCGCAATCACTAATTTTTGGATCTCACTGGTTCCTTCATAAATTTCGGTAATTTTAGCATCACAGAGATGGCGCTCAACTGGGTACTCCTTGACATAACCATAACCTCCATGAATTTGCAGAGCCTTATTACAAACAAATGAGGCCATCTCGGAAGAAAAGAGTTTAGCCATTGCAGCTTGTCTAGAATAATTCTTACCTTGCTCTTTTAAACGTGCAGCACCTAAAGTTAAATATCTAGCCGCATCAATTTGGCAAATCATTTCGGCTAGGTAGTTTTGAATACTTTGATGCTCAACAATTGGCTTCCCAAAAGTTTTTCGCTGACTTCCGTATTCAACAGCAGCTCGCAAAGCACTCCTTGCAATCCCAACCGCTTGAGCACCAATTCCAATTCTCCCACCATTTAGTGTCTTCATGGCGATCGTGAATCCGTCACCTTCATTTCCAAGTAAGTTTGCTTTACTTAAACGCACATTATCATAATGAATACTGGCCGTTGGAGAAGCACAAATCCCTAGCTTCTCTTCTTTCTTCCCAACAGTAATTCCAGGGAGCATCATAGAATGAACAAAGGCATTAACCCCATGGTGTTTCTTGCTAGCATCCTGCATTGCTAATAAGACACAAGTCCCTGCAATTGGTGCATTGGTAATCCAATTTTTTGTGCCGTTAATAATGTAATCTTCACCATCTTTAGTGGCCGTACATTGTAAATTAGAAGCATCACTTCCCGTCCCAGGCTCAGACAAAGCAAAACATCCCACTTTTTTTCCAGTTGCTAGATCAGGCAGGAAATTTAATTTCTGTTCAGCATTTCCAAATTCTAAAATTGGCCAAATACACAGCGAATTGTGGGCACTAATTATTACACAAGTTGAGGCGCAACCAGCAGCTATCTCCTCGCCTATTAAGGCATAGGCTACCTGAGAAAGCCCTGACCCTCCAAATTCTTCGGGAGTACAAATACCTAAAAATCCAAGTTCAGCTAACTTTGGGACTAAGGACATTTCAAACTGATGACCATGATCCATTTTTGCGGCGATTGGCCTAAGCTCCTGCTCCGCAAAATCACGGGCTGCTTGTTGAACCATCCTTTCGTCTTCTGTTAATTCCAAAGCAAAACCATCTTCCCATTTCATTGACATGATCTGATCTCCATTTTCCAATTTAAATTATTAGCCTGGTGGCCAGTTAAGCTTGCGACCAGCTAAAAGATGTAGGTGCAAATGAGGCACTTCCTGCCCTGCATCAACGCCATTATTAATCACAATTCGATAACCATTTTCTTTAATTCCTAGTTGAAGAGCTAACTCCTTACTGACTAAAAGCAATTCTCCCAAAAGGGCTTGTTGCCCTTCTTGCGCTTGCAATAAGTTAACAATTAGAATTTTAGGAATGATTAGTAAATGGATCGGCGCCTGAGGGTTAATGTCTTTGATGGCAATTACGCGTTCATTTTCAAAAACAATTGTAGCTGGAATTTCCCGATTAATAATTTTTTCAAAAAGACTATTCATCAGTTAAGGCTACTACAATTCTAGTCTTTCAGAAAATACAATAAAAACTGTATAATTTTAGTTTTTAACAGCGTGTTAGACACTCTCTCGTTTATAATATTTAATTTTCCTGACTGAGTGAATGAAAAGAATCCTCTATTATACTTACCAAGCAATATTTATTTCAGGAATTCTATTTATTGTAATTTTACAAACAAAAAATCTCAATCCAAATAAATTATTTTCATCTAATTTAACATATCGCTATCAAACTGAAGCATTCCTAAAGGGTCAACTAGCCTCCATTGATACAATTTTTCAATCTAGACCTGACTATGCCATCGGAGTTAATGGACTGTATCAGATGTGGGGACTGGGAACTCCATTAATCAGACTGCCTTTTGAAATCATTGCTAGGCTTTGTGGATACCAAGCCTTCCCCGACCTCCTAGTCCTAACAATGCTTTTTTCAATTGCTATCCTTTCTTTATATCAAGGAATTCTAAGACATCTTCAACCAGAAAATTTTTGGTCACACTTCTTAACTGCGGCAGTTGTATCAAGCATAATGCTCTCTTCTCAAATAGTTATTTTGATTACACATAGCCATGGAGTCTATGAAGAAGCTATCCTAGTCTTAGTCCTTTGGAGCCTAATAATTATCGGGCAATTTCTTTCATTAATTATCGATCATAGTAAAAGACGCTACCTACTAATTGCCGCGCTGTCTGGATTTGCAATCTTAATAAGACCCACGGGAGCTTTGATTGGCTTAGGCGTATTAATCGCTGCGAGTTATGAACTAAAAGCTAATAAAAAAATTATCTTTCTCGGTTGTCTTATTTTTCTTTTTTTAGTCTCTAGTAATTTAACACTGAACTATTTACGCTTTGAAGATCCCTTAGAATTTGGCTATGAGCTTCAAGTAAATAGTATAAAATATGCTAATTATACAACAAATTTCTCCCAAGCATTTAACTCACTTCCCCTGACAGATAGACTAAAAGACACCATTGGAGCAATGTTTTTTGTTCCACTATTAAATAATTTTGATATTTTTCGTAGCAAATTCTATCCAGGTGAAGCTGAGGTTTTTCGAATTAGAGAACTTTACTTTTGGGTATTTTCTAAGATCCACCTATGTATTTTTATCATTCCCTTGTTAGTCTTAATTAGTTTAATAAGAAAAAATTTACGAGATCGGATTGGCTATCTTTCAAGTTTATGCCTTTGGTGTATCGGAAGTTTTTTGATACTGATATACTTTTATAGTAGTTCGATCGCCATCAATTCCAGATATTGGTTAGATTTTTACCCCACATTTGCTGCTACTTTAATTCTAGCAATTCTCCTCTTTAAAAAAATCTTGCCATTAAAAAACTCGGAATCTTACCTCCTCCTAATCTTAATACTTCTTGTCTATAATTACTGTCAGCAACCTGATCCTAACAAATGGACGAGATCTACAGCTAACATTAATAATCGCTCCTTAGATTATTCCAGTATTCAAGCAAAATTACTTAAGCCTGCAAAACCCCCAGCCTTTAGTGTCTTACCATCAGCATATAGCTGTAATAATCAAATAGATGAAAGTTGCGATCGAATACTGACTTACAATAAGCTTGGTTGGGATTATAATAAAACTTGCTTAGTCAGCTATCTAACTATTTTATATCTTGCAGAGAGTGATTGCATTACCCTAAGAGTGCGAACAAAGTCACCAGATAATTTTGACCAAATAAAAATCAAATCTAACATTGATGATTCTTTATTAATGGAAAAAACTCCCCTAGAAGGCTCGAGATACGATCTAAAATTTTGCCATCAAGAGAAATTCTTTACTAGTAGTAATCCAAATCGAAAAATTACAATTGCCTGGACTGGACCAGAAAACATTCAACACTTCAATCCAAAATATTTCTTAATGCAAATCTGGAATTCTAGTTCTACATCTCAGTTATTCACCAACCCAAATCTATTTAGATGTCAGTAAAATATTAGCTGCCCCGATCAGCTAAATAATTTCATTAAAGCGATCATTTTGGATTGTGATTGTTCCAGATGCATCATCAAAATTAATCTCTAATAAGTTTGCTACGCCATCTTTAATATCATCCAAATGAGTAATTAATAGGATTTGTTCAAAGCGACTTTGCAGTTTTTCCAGAAGAGTTAAAACATTTGCTCGCCGATTTTCGTCTAATGAGCCAAAAACTTCATCTAAGATTAAAAATGAGAGATTCTGCCCAGCACGTTCAGTTATTAAACTTGAGAGGGCTAAGCGCAAACATAGATCCAACAAATCTTCCTCTCCACCACTGAGAATACTTTTAGTAATTCCATCTTCATAAATAATCGGTGAAAAATCTTCTGCTATTATAACATTGGAGTATCTACCATCTGATAACTCTGCTAGATAACTACTGGCTAATTCAGCAAGACGTGGACGAATAGTACTATTTAGATTCTTTCTAAAATCACCTAATACTTGATCTGCTTGATCAAGAGTAATCAATTCCTTACGACGGGTAGTCAGATCAGCGTTCTTTAGTTGATACTCTAATAACTCCTGTTTGCTTCGCGCTAACATTGCCTCAACTTCACGAATTTCACCTTCATTCCGTACTTTTTGTAAACGAGTAGCACTGAGCAAAGTAATTCCACTCTCGGCATTAGCCCTCACCTTGAGATAAACATTTTCTAGAAACCCAAGTTGCGTTGCTTCTTTTTCCAGCTCTACTAACTTCTGTTCAAAAATCTCTACTTCGGCAGTAAGCTTCAGAAGCTCCTGCTGATTATTTTGTAATTTTAAGATCTCCCGCTGTGAGCCTTGTAAAGTTGTCAGGCGACCTTGTTGCTTGTTAAGCAATAATTTTAAATCTACAATTTGCTGATTTAGTTGGGTTTCTTTTCGCTGTTCTTGTTTAATGAATTGAATTTCTGATTCTTTTAATAATAAAAGATTAGCATGCTCCAATTTTTCCTTTTCTAATTGCTTGGCTACGGTCTGAAATTCAGCTCCTAAAAGTTGTCCGCAAGTTGGGCATTCACTACCACTCTGGAGCTTTTTTAAAGCACCTAGTTTTTTATCTATTTGCGATATCTGACTTTTCAAAACTGCCAGATCGGCATTCTTTTGACTCAATAAACTTTGTTTTTGATTATGTTCTTCTTGTAACTGAAGATTATATCCCAAAATTGAGTTTTGGAATTCTAAAACTTGAGATTGTAACTCTGATAACTCAATTCTAAGCAATTCCAGATCAAAACTAGCACCAAGTGCAAGCTGCAAATCAGTAGATAATTTTTTATTTTGAGTAATTAAATCTGCAACTTTATTTTTTATTAATTGCTTGGAATTTTGAGCTAAGGCGATTTGCTGAGTAGTGTGAAAATACTTTTTCTGAAGTATCTCATAGTTTTTTAATTCTTCTTGAGCAATTTTATTACTTAAGTCTGCTTGGCTTAAAACTTTGATGGCGTCTTGTTCTAAAATTTTTAGTTTTTTTAAGCTAGCCTCTTCTGATTTAATCCGATTTTCAATGAAATTTAAATCACCTAAACTAGCGGTAAGTCCACTAACTAAATTACGTAAATCACGTCGTTCCTCACGAAGGGTGATTTGAATTTTCTCCAAGCGATCATACCCAATCATTCGAGTAATAAATTTTTCTCGCTCGGCAGTCCCCTTTTTACCTGAGAGAAACTCTAAAGATTTTTGTTCAGTGTAATACGATGCAAGAAATTCATCTAAGCTGAGGCCTAGAATCTCAACAACTCTTTGGGCAACAGCCTTATTACCACTAACGATATAATTACTCTGCCCGCCTATATATAACTCAGCAGTGACTAGGTCTCGGTAGATACGATAATTCTCTCCTTCACTATTAAAAACTAGCTCGGCAGAAGTGATTGCGTTTGATGGCAAGCCAAATGTACGCACATCATCAACTTTACCTCGCAGTGCTCGCGAACCATAAAGAGCAAAAGCTAAAGCTTCGACAACGGTAGATTTACCTGCTCCATTATTACCAATAATACCAGTTAAGCCGTCTGCAAATTGAATTCTACTATCAGCATGCTGACGGAAATTTTTTAGATTCAAACTAATCAGCTTCACTTGCAACCTCCAGGGCATCTAGATAACTACAAAGTTTATCTATCACTAAAGAATCCGCAACATGTTGCTGTGTGCAAAAATTAATTAGTTCTTGTTTTAAAGGCAAAGCCTGCTGCTGGAGTCCAGATACTTGATAAGTATTCTCTGACGGCGGGCGATAATCAATCATCAAATTCAAGGCCAGCGCCCGCCAATTCTTAATCTTTCGATGATCTAATAAAGCATAATTCTGTCGAGTTAAATTAAGTAAGTCGATCCGAACTATCTTACCCTCGATTCCTCCCACAACACTATCAATATTTTGTTGCAAAAGCTCCATCACTTGTTCGGGTAATAAAGCCAGAACATCAATCTCTGGAATCATTACTAATTGTCGCGGAGCCGTTAATGGATAAAAAGTTTTTGTTAATGAAGGTAAGTTAATTTCAACAAAACCTTTTTCGGTGTTCTCTTGCCAGATGTTTTTTGCAGTATGTTCAATCGCACCTGAATAAACCATTTGACTAGTCACTTCCTGGTATACATGAACATGACCTAAAGCTATATAATCCCACTCTCCTGATACAAATTGTTTAAAGCTGAGATTAGCTCCACCAAAATCACTCATGAATTGATTGCCAACCTGCGCATGAGTTACCAGAATATTAAATCTAAATTGATCATTGGCGCGAACATTCCATTTTTGTTTTCCCTCCAAAACGGCATGTGGCAAACACGTAACGGCAAGATTTAGTTTGGGGAAAGTGAATGTCTCCACTTTATGATCAGAAATATAAACTTGATCCAATTCTTGAAATAGCTTCAGTAAACTACCACTATCAACTCGCTTCGGTGTATCATGATTTCCAGCTAATAGTATGACTGGGGCATTCGTTTGATCTGCTAATCTTTTAATTTCCTTGAAGGCAAAAGTGATTACAGCATTGGAAGGGCGAACAGTATGGAAAAGATCGCCCGCAATTAGCGTGCAATCTGGCTGAATTGTAATGATTCGATCAATCGCTTCACGAAAAGCTTGGTTAACATCGACTTCCCGCTGATTAAATCCTCGCTCACTTAACTTATTATATCTACGATACCCCAGATGCAAATCTGCTAAGTGACAAATTTTTAAATTTTCTTTGAGGCTCTCAATCATTTAGAACAACTTAGCAAATAATTGCCCGATTATGAAGCATGAATGAGATCAATAAAATAACAAGTGATTTTTCTAGGACCTATCTAATTAACGGCGTAAATGTCTCAACGGATGACTATCTCGTGGCACAAGACCGATTAAAAAATATAATCCACACCCCAGTGAATTCTAGCTATAATCCAACTTCCGGGCTAATCGCCGATCTGTCCAATTCGCTATGGGGATTAATAAGTAATCAGTCGGGGCTTGAGCTAGAACAAGAAGCTAGCACTCAATTGGAGCTAAGCTTACGAAAAGATTTAAAGGCTAACCAGCAAATTAAGATTTTTGCTCATAGCCAAGGAAGTATTATTCTGAGGAATGTTCTAGTAAAGCTAGCGGATTGTGGAATATCTTTAAATTCAATTAAGGTTTTTACTTTTGGGGCAGCTAATTATCTCTGGCCAAAAAATTTACAGGTATATTCATTCACTAATAGATCCGATTATCTCGCACGAAGCCTAGATAACCTTAATCAACAATATGCTTACTATGTTTTAAGCCCCTGGGAGAAAATACAAAAATTTTTGGGGCTTCAAAGTGATCGGAATGAGTTAGAATACAAAGGATCTTTAATTATTAATAAAAAGATTGAAAATCCATTAAAAGCACATGAATGGGATAGTTATTTAGATAATTTTAATATAATAAACCCAAAAACAAATTTCCGAAAAAGGTTCTAGGTGCTAACAATAATAGGTATTAATGAGAACGCTATGATTAGCAGAGAACTGATTAACGGCCTTTGATAAACCTTTGGTTTAACTGAGTTTATTTGATGGGTTTACTATTTGTCTTTTGGATCCCGGCTGGTCGCTACGATAGTCATAACTGTCTGATTTTAATTTCCTAACGGAAATTAGTTTTTGGAATGACTATAGATCTAAAAACTAGTTCATATCATTTTCCATAAACTCAATAATCTTGGAGGCGATATCCATTTTAGTAACTTTTTCAATACCACCTAATCCTGGAGAAGAATTTACTTCAAGGACTAATGGTCCGAGATTAGAGCGAATTAAATCTACCCCACCACACCTGATCCCAAGTGCTTGCGCTGCTCTAATTGCAACATCTCGTTCTTCTTCAGTGATGTCAATTAATTCAGCCTGACCACCAAGATGTAGATTCGCCCGATACTCACCTTCCTTAGCTCGTCGTTGCATAGAAGCAATGACATTATTACCAAGTACGATACAACGAATATCGGCATTCCCTGCTTCAGCAACAAATTGCTGAACTAAGAAGTAGGCATCTAGGCCACGAAATGCATTGATTAAACTTTCTGCAGCTTTATTAGTTTCTGCTAAAATTACACCATTGCCCTGGGTTCCATACAATAACTTAACAATAAGTGGAGCTCCACCAACCATCGAAATTAAATCATGAGTTCGTTTTGTCGAATGGGCGAATCCAGTAATTGGCATAGGAATACCATTGCGTGCAAAGACTTGGTGAGCATGTAACTTATCACGAGCTTCAAGAATTGCAGCAGAAGAATTAAGGGCATGAACTCCCTGAGCTTCAAATTGTCTTAAAACAGCAGTCCCATAAAACGTATTAGAAGCACCAATCCTAGGGATCACCGCATCAAAATCCTGTAAGATTTGTTCCTGATAATGAATTTCTGCGTTGCCACCTGAGAGACCAATATAACAACCTAAATGATCAACCACATGAGCCTGATGGCCACGCATTACGGCGGCTTCGTAAAGTCTTTTTGTCGAATAGATCCCAGAACTTCTGGATAGAATTGCTAATTTCATAAATTTTTCCTTTAGGATTGAAAATGGCTACCGCTCACATCAACTACAAAACGATTTTTAATAGACAACCTACCTAGAAGCATGCGATATCGCATTGCTGAACGATCAATTAAAGATAAATGAATCTTCCAAACCAGATTTCCCACCTTGATCCTTGTTACAATAACAGGACGCTTCGTGTAGTGCCCGTTTGAGCTAACTACAGTCTTTACATCTTTTAAAGGCGCCTTTGCAGGAATGGAAGTAAATGCTCCCCACTCACCTACAATGATGTCAAAATGAACGAATCTTTTGCCATCGATTTTCTTTAATTTAATATTATCGGCATGTAAGGCGGATATTTTTGCACCAGTATCAATCCGAGCCTTCAATTTTTTAATTCCTAGGTCAGGAAGTGAGATATACTCTACTGCTCCAATAATCAGCTTTCCCTCGGAATTTTTTGGTTTTTTAGAGAAAAACATAAGATTAACTTAAGACGACAAGCCAAATTGTTAAATATTGGCTCTTACTAAACTTGACTGGACTCAAGGACTGCAGGACTAGTTTTATTATTAATATCAGATTTAAGCAATTATGTAGGTTTATAATAGGCGACATTCTACTAGGAAAAACCGAATAGCTTTTAGTATCGCCTTGGTCTCTGGAAATTATTCTATTAATCTAGTAAGGTTAGCCCTCATTAAAACCTAATTGATAGTTAAAGATTATGACACAGAAACATGGAAAATTTGGTATTATCGTCTCTGGCGGACCAGCTCCTGGAATCAATGCTGTAATTGCCTCTGTTGTCTTTACTGCTCATGATTGTGGATATCAAGTACTGGGCTTTGAAAAAGGCATGTCTGGAATTATCAAGGAAGGTGCTAGCACAGCAGTAGAGCTTAAACCAAAATCGGTAGTCAGCATCCAAAATACGGGCGGATCAATTTTACGAACATCAAGACATAACCCTTTTGAAAATGAGGAATCTGCCCAAAAATTAATTAATACTCTGAAAGAGTGCGAGATCGATAAGTTAGTTTTAATTGGCGGAGAAGGAACTGCTTTCTTATCCTATCAAATTGCCCAAAGAAATTGTGGTGTGAGCGTCGTACATATTCCCAAAACTATTGATAACGATTTAATTCTACCAAACCAATATCCTTGTTTTGGTTTTGAAACTGCCAGATATGTTGGAACGCAGTTAATGAATACAATCATTACTGAGGCTAAAACTACGAATCGTTGGTTTGTAATTAAAACTATGGGACGAAATGCAGGTTTTCTAGCCTTAGGCCTAGGAATATCTTGCGGGGCATCTGTTACTTTAATCCCCGAGCAATTCGATCACAACATTAGCCTAGATGATATTGTAGATACAATCATGCCTTGCGTCTTAAAACGCAATCAAGCAGGAAATACACATGGCACTGTAATTTTAGCGGAAGGTATAATCGATCAGTTAGATCCAGATAAAGTTCCTGAATTAAAAGATGCTCCGCGAGATGCTATTGGTCGCTTAAGTTTTTCAGAAGTAGATTTAGAAGATCTAGTAGTTAAACGACTAGAGAAAAAGATTGCCGCTTTAGGCTTAAATATTAAATTTAAACCAGAGAATATTGGATATGTATTACGTTGCGCAGATCCAGTCTCCTTTGATATTGAATATACCAAGTTCCTCGGATTTGGAGCAGTAAAATTCCTGCTAGAAGGAAAAACTGGAATCATGGTTGTTAGAGACTACGATAAGCTAACCTATGTTGAGCTAAGTTCAATGGCTGATGAAAATGGTAGAATTAGATCTCGTCGCGTGGATTTAAATTCTGACTACTACAAAGTAGCTTGTAATTTTATGATCAAGTAGCCTAACTCAGATAAAGTTAAAATAACTGCCCTAGATTTAAAAACTAAAGCTACAAAGTTGCTACTGAGTTATCCTGCTCTGTAGTCTTTTTTTGCTTCTTCTCAATTAAACTGACTAAGCCAATACTAATCACATATAGTACTAACATTGGTATTGCCATTAACATCTGAGAAACTACATCTGGAGGTGTTAGTACGGCACCAACCACAAAACAAAAAACTACCACATAACGCCAACTGGTAATCATCATCTTACTAGTAATCAAGCCAAACTTAGCTAATAAAACAGAAATTACTGGAAACTCAAAAACGCAGCCAAAAGCTAATAACATCTTAATCACCATTGATAGATGTTCTGTGATGCGAATGTTTGGAACTATCTTAATTGATTCATACTCAGAAAAGAAAAAATCATAGGCGACTGGCAAAACTAAATAATAAGAGAACAACATACCAATTAAAAACAGAATCGTACTACTGAAGACAAACGGCAGAACCAATTTCTTTTCCTCTTGATATAGACCTGGCGCGACAAATAACCACATTTGATAGAAAAGAAATGGCATTACTAATACAAAACCTGCAAAGCAAGCGAGTTTAATTTTCAAGACAAAAGCCTCAGCTGGTCCAGTTCCAACTAATGTTCCAGTAGGGAACTGGTTCTCAAATGGTACAGTAAAAAAATCAAAGATGTAACTACTGAGATTATAACAAATAGTTGCTCCAATAATAATTGCAACAGAAGACCATATTAGACGCTTTCTTAATTCGGTGAGATGCTGAAAAATCCCCATATTTGCAAAATCATTCATCGCTAACTTTTTCCTCTTGGACTAAAAGTTTTGCTGCTTCATCTGTTGTTTCAGTTGACCCTGGAGCTTTGGTCAATAAGTCTGGAGTTAGATCCTCTTTGACGGCGACAAGTCGTTTCTCGACATTTTTTTCAAAATCTTTGGCGGGGATATAAACGCTATTATAAAATTCTTGGCGAAACTTATCTGATGTTTTACGAAAAGTCCCAAAGAACTTTCCTAGCTTTGAAGCAACTTCTGGCAATTTATCAGGCCCAAAAATGATTAAGGAGACAAAACAGACCAAGGCAAGTTCAGTAAAACTAATTCCAAACATTCTGACTTTTAAAATTTAAAATTTTTCTTTTTGATCGCATGGATACTTTAGTGCAGTTCTTAACGAAAGATTTTAAATTGAATCATTTGTTTCGTCAGACACTATATAATTAAATAACCTAAGAGAAAAGTAAATCAACAGCAAGGCATTGCTTATGTAATGGATTTTTAAGGAGAAATGTATCAAAAAATACTCTTCTAAAACTAAATCCGTTTTTAATAACTAATTTTTCAATCCAAAATATTTTAAAAATCTACTATAAATAATGGCTATTTAATGCTAAATTCCATTATATCTAAAATCCGCTAATGATAAACATTATTAAGAATCAATCCAAAACCACGCTAGCTTTTTTTCTGGCAATTTTTCTGGCTGTAATCTTTTTGACATTAATTACCGAAAAGAGCTTTGCTCAGAATGAAAGTTTTTATGATTTAAAAGTAAAAGGATTAGACGGCGAACTGATTAATTTTGAGCAATATCGCGGACATTTGGTTTTAATTGCCAATATTGCCACCAACTGTGGAACAACTCCGCAATTAGAAGAGTTACAAAAACTCTATGAAAAATACGAAAAAGCAGGGCTGATTGTCTTAGGAATTCCCTCTAATGATTTTATGCCTACTAATCCACATGACCAGGCGACTATCAAACATATTTGCAAAGAACGGTTTGGAGTTACCTTTCCCTTATCAGAGGCTGTCGAGCTAAACGGCGTAAATCAACATCCAATTTTTAGATATCTAATTAATACTGGAAAAGATGAAACCGAAGGACCAGTAATGTTTAATTTTGAAAAATTTCTAATTTCTAAAGATGGCCAGATAGTTGGAAGATATGGATCTTTTACCAATGCCATGAGTAGTCGAATTACCCGTGAGATTGAAAGTTTATTACAAAAAAAATAAGTGCGCCTAAAATTTCCCCTTTTATTATTAAGCTTTGGACTAGTTCTTGTTAGTTGCACATCACTTAAAGCAAAGCCAGAAAAAAATTCTGGCTTTCTACCAAAGCCAGAGCTACTGACGGAGAACCGAGCTCGTGCTCCTTTCCATGCCTATTGGGTTTTTAATAACCAGGAGTATGATCTTCTAAAAGATCAAACCAAAAAAGTTTACATTGCACCAATTGATACTACCTATGCGCAGAAGAAGATCTCAAAAGCCTCTGGCAGTGAGGAGACAAAAGTTGATCGAATCGAAGAAACAACCGAACTTGCCAACTACTTTCATGAAATTCTAAAAATTAACTTTAGCAAGAAAGGACAAGGCAAAATTGAAATCGTAGATGCACCAACCGAAGACTCATTAAATATCCAACTTGCCTTAGTAAGTATAATTCCAACTAATCCAGGAATTAATTTTGCAGGAACGGTCGTAGGCTTCATCTTGCCTGGTGGTGGCTTAATCAGCCGCTTTGGTGACGGGAGCATTGCTTTTGAAGGTTTTACCAACAAAGTGCCCGATCAAGGATTAATTTTAGAAGAGTTTAAAGATCGTGAAAGCCAAAAAGCTTCCGCCTTTACTTTAAAAGACTACCAAAGATATGCCCACCTCAGAATGATCCTTGAGGAATGGACCAAACAAATTGTGGAGTTATACTTTAGCAAAGGTAACCATCAGGTCTCAGACTCCTTACCAGTCTCTATTGATCCACTATAAGAGCTTAAAGTTTAAGCATCGAGAAACATTTGTCAAACTAGAGAATAAGCTTTTAAAGCCTTTAACTGCTTTCTGACTAGAATTAAATTAGCCTTGCTTGGCTCCCTACTAAACTCTAGAAGTGCCGATTTTAATTGCCTTCGCAGTTTCTTCCCTGATTTCAAATCAAGTTTTGGAATCAGTGTTACTTTAGAAATTGCTTCTGCTAAAACTAATCGCACACTTTGCTTAAAAGCTTTAATTGCTGTTTTTAATCGAGTAATTTGTTTAGGTGTATTTTGCTGATCAAATTTAATCTTACGAGAAGCAATTTGAGCATCTTCAATAAAGGCATCAAAATCAGCCTCTAATAAACAATCTACCACACCATTCAAGTTCAGATCTTGCTCAATCACATCGCAACCACAAACATTTGGCTCTTTCTTAGCAAGATCATCTGGGCACTGATCAAAGACAATCCTCCATAATTCTTGACCAATTCGATGACTTTCCACACTAAAATAAAGGGCACCATTCTCTGCAAAAAATAACTCTGGTGAACTACTCCCCGCTCCAAGAAAGACATCACTAACAATCTGAGTACCAGCTTCTGTTCCATCAGTTGCCCATAATTCCATCCCGGCATCAGCAGTTGATGCTGAGAAATAAATCTTATTCCCAGCAAGTAGTAACTGCTCTGGAGAACTACTACCCGTACCGGAAAGAATATCTTTAACCATTTCTGTTGTTCCAGCTGTCCCAAGAGTTTTGTATAGCTCTACCCCAGTTGCATTTGTCATTCCAGAAAAAAATAACTGATCATTTAATACTGCTAATGGAATATCAAAAGCCAGCCCATCATCACTACCCGTAGCTAAATCAATGACCAGCTCCGTTCCAAGATCTGTTCCATCTGTTTTCCATAATTCTCGACCTTCCCAATCAGTTGTTGCGATGAAATAAGTGAGACCTTGATATTCTGTAAAATTAAGTGGCAATGACCCATTTCCACCACTACGAATATCTTTCACTAAGATAGTCCCGACAGTTGTTCCGTCTGTTACCCATAGCTCTGCACCAGTAGATCCATCTTTAGCTTGAAAATAGATCTGGCTTCCACTAGTTTTCAAATAATCAGGAAAGCTACCGACGGATCCTACCTGAATATCTTTTAGGAGATTAGTGCCCACGGCTGTTCCATCAGTCACCCATAACTCTTTGCCCTCACTACTAGTTGTGGCATCAAAAACAACCTGATTGCCAAGTACTGCGAAAGAAGACAAAGGATCACTATTGCTAGCTCCACTATTAATATCCTTTAAAAGTACTGTCCCATCAATAGTTCCATCACTCTTCCATAACTCCAAACCATTTGTTGCGTTGCGCGCACGAAAAATAACATTATCTCCCAAGACAACACCTTTAGAAACTTCGCCTGAATCACTTCCTGAATAAATATCTTTTAACAAAACAGTTCCTGCAGGTGTCCCATCAGTAATCCATAATTCCCTACCAATAACGCCATCATTAGCAGAGAAAAGAACCCGATCCCCTAGACGACCCACAACAATGGCATTGCTATCATCTCGACTTGGATAAATATCCTTAAGTAAGGTGATTTCCTTTGTACTTAGATTAACAACGAATGGTTCCGCTCCGTATCTTACTGTGGAGGCGACAACAAAAAGTAAATTACTGGTAATCAATGAGACTTCACTTGGCGCAGATCCTAAATCAGCTCCAAAATTTAAATCCACCGCGGGAACAGTACCTGTCTCCGTCCCATCAGTTGTGTATAACGCCACAGTGGTGGGGGTATTAGCAATCAGAAAAGAATTTACTTGAAGCTCGTCATGATAAATTGCTGGATTAGAATCTTCTTCTCCTGGCCAAATATCTTTTAAAATCTTTGTTCCAAGTATTGTGCCATCTGTCACCCAAGTTTCCACGCCACTTGCATCTGTAAAGAGACTAAAGATTGCCTTATTTTTCTCTGGATAGACAGGAGTTAAATCAGAGAGCAGAGACCCTCCAACTCCCGGAGTTAAATCTTTTACTAATGAAACCTCTCCACCTGTAATTCGCCAAAGTTCATTGCCGGTATCTAAACTGCTAGCAAAAAACAACAGATCGTTGTTAATAACTTGAAAATCAGAAAAAGAGCCCACTGTATCGCTTGGATTTAAGTCCTCAACAATCACTGTTCCAACATCAGTCCCATCAGTTCTCCAAAGACTTATTCCCACATTGGCACCAGAAGCATTTGCTGAAAAATAAACCTGATTATTAAAGAAGATCAAATTATCTGGCTCTGAAGAATCAACTCCGACATTAAGATCCTTTAATAAACTTGTTCCAACTTCTGTCCCATCTGAAATAAATAATTCAGCTCCCAATGATGAATCAGTTGCGGCAAAGACAAATTGTGTGTTGTTTAGTTTCTCAAAGTTACCTGGATAAGTAATGCCACTTTTCAAAACAGTAGGCACAAAACCATCTGTAAATTCACAAAGGGCATTCGTACCACCTGCAACAGAACATCGAAACACAAGCTGACCTTCTTGATGCAAGAAAAAATCTCCTGGGCTAGAGCCTAGGCCGACCGAATCATAAATATCATAGACAACTGTTCCCACATTAGTTCCATTACTAACGTAAAGTTCAGCACCTAGCTCAGGTGTACTTGCCGAAAAAGCTACTTTGGTACCATTTTGAAAAGCAATAAACTCCCCAAAGGATGTGCTAGCAGATCCAGAATTAATATCTTTAACTAATAGTGTTCCCTCTGCAGTCCCATCTGTTCTCCATAATTCCGTACCAAGGTCTTGATTAGTAGCAACAAAAAACAACTGCGCTCCAGCAATAATAAATTTTGTTGGACTAGAACCTTCCGTTCCGAGCTGAATATCCCGTAATAAACTTATCTCGCCCGTATCCCCATCAACCTTTACCAACTCTCGGCCTCGGTCTTGATAATAAGCACTTAGGAAAAAATCTGCTTTTTGTTCCTCTGTTTTAAAAGCTGGCTTCCAGATTATCGCTGCTGAGACACTATTTGGATAAAAATTAAGATTAGAAAGCAACTCTGCTTGATCCAAAGCAAAACAATTATTAGCAAATAATGATAAGATTATTAGTGGAAGAATTAAAAGTTTACGCATTAGGATATAAATTTAAAGAGTCAGGCGATAGTAATGACAGAAAGTAATTTCCGATAGGAAATTATAAATTTAAGATCATTACTATATTGCGACCAGCGGGTTTAACCTCCGAAGCTTGAAAGGCGAAGGAGGTAGCCCAGAGACAAATATAGTAAAACCTATAAACTCTGTTAAACCGAAGGTTTATCAACCCAGCTTATAATTTCTAACTTACACTTGTCATTTTCCTTTAGAGTGAAGGCAAGTACGTTACGGAAAATATTTTCTGGTTTTACTATATCATTTCTCATTTCACTTAAATTTTCAATACAAATTAGTCCTGAGAAGCACCAATTAGGCCTGAGATATTCAACATTATTCTATCAAACTTTATCTTAATCTGAACTTTTGCTATAAGTTTCCCCTAATTATAGAATTATTAAGGACATAATGGAGTTTCAGAAACTAATTGCCTGTGATCAAGTAACCGAAGATAAGGCATCAAAAGTAGTCATCAATAAACGTGAAATTGGCGTCACTGTATTTGAAGGCGAATACTATGCTTTTGACGATCTTTGTACTCATGCTGATGCTAACTTATCTGATGGCTGTGTTGTGAATGGAGAAGTAGAATGCCCGCTGCATTTTGCTCGTTTCTGTGTAAAAACAGGCGTTGTTACCGAACCACCGGCATTTGATGATTTAAAAACTTATAAAACAAAAGTTGAAGATGGATTTGTCTGGATCTTAATCTAAGCACTCTGATAAATTAAGAGCTATCTGATTTACTCAATGCTGGCTAAAGTAGCAGGTCTTGATTAGCAATCAGATCCGCGACTTTCTTCTGCCCAAGCAAAAACATTCCTAAGCGAAACTCGGCTTGTAGCTCTTCAATTTTAGCAATCACTGCCTCTGGAGAATTCGAAGCAAGGCTCAGGAATGGATTGGCAATTGCACCAACCTGCGCTCCAAGCACCAAGGATTTTAATAAATCAATTCCCGAACGAAGGCCACCTGAGGCAATCAACTGTAAACCTAACTTGGCGTTAATAATCTGCTTAATTGCAACCGGAGTAGGAATGCCCCAATCTTGAAAGGTAATCCCTAAGTTATTTTCAGGATTAATTTTTCTTAAGTGTTCAATTCGACTCCAAGAAGTACCACCACTACCAGCGATATCTAAATACTTAACCCCCACTTTTTGAAGAATTTTTGCATCAGCTACAGACACTCCGGATCCAACTTCTTTAATTACAACTGGAACTTTTAGCTTTGCGCACAAATCTTGAATCTTAGCTGATAAATTTGCAAAATTCGTATTTCCCTCAGACTGAATAGCTTCCTGTAAAGGATTTAGATGTAAATAAATGGCATCTGCCCCTAGAAGATTAATGGCGTCTTGGCAATGCTGTGCAGAAAAATCATAATTTAACTGAACTGCGCCGATATTAGCAAATAATAAAGTTGTTGGTGCAAAAGATCTTAATTCAAAACTTTTTCTAGCCGACGTATTATCAAAAATAATTCTTTGCGAACCAACTCCTAAACCAACTTGGCAATGTTCAGCAGCTAGAGCTAGATTCTTATTGATCTTTTGTAGTTCCTCACTAGCACCGCCAGTCATCGAACTAATAATTAATGGGAAGGATAATTTTTTACCAAGGAAAAAACAGGAGGAATCAACATCGGCCAAATTAATTTCAGGGAGTGCCCGATGAATTAATTGAATCTGATCAAAATAATTAGATTTTCGATCTACTTCTAAATCATCACTAACGATTTTAATATGATCTAATTTACGTTGGTTTATTTCGCTCATCTTTCCAACATCAAATGCGACTTCATTAGCTCGCCTGGATTTGCAATTGCCCCAAGCAATGATAATTCACCACAAAGAACTGCTCCAGCAATAATACCAGCAAGCCGCTTAGAGTTTTCTCCGTTAGAATTTGCTTGCAAACACCCCATTTTTTCTAAATTTTTCTGAACAAAATCTAGACCTTTGCCATTCCCCACTGTTCCCACAATAATATTAGGAATCTTAACGGAAAATAATAATTGCTCAGCTTGTACTTCGGCAAAGGTAATACCCTGCGAGCCCTCCACAATATTAGCAGCATCTTGGCCTGTTGCTAAATAAGCAGCCAACAAAATATTTGCATAGTGGGCATTGGCACTACGAATACTACCGGCAAGAATACTACCCAATAAATTCTTCTTAGTATTTAATTCGCAAATCGCTTCAGGGGTAGCCCTTAAATATTTTTCACAAATTTTTCTACTAACTAAAATCTCAGCTAAGCAACTACGCCCCCTACCAAGAATTCCATTAACTGCTGAAACTTTTTTATCAGCACAATAATTTGCTGAAATTGTTAAATATTTTAAGTCACTAAACTTTGCTAATAGATAATTAATAATTGCTTCTGCTGATTTTGTAGTCATGTTATGTCCAGAGGCATCCGCCGAATTGATTGCCACGCGAACATAGATAATCTTACTAATTATTTCAGTATCGATTCTTAGCAATTTAGCGTAGCGACTTTCAGCCGCAACAACTTTTGCAAAATCAGCAAAACTATTATTAATAATTGCTTGTAAAATTGCTGCTCGTTCCAGACTAACTGCTTCCACCGCAAAGGAACGTGTCATTGATTCTTGTTCAACAATAACCATGACACCACCAGATTGATTAGCAACTCGCATCCCTCGTTCGACTGATGGCCAAAGTGGCGTTTCAAAAGTTGCTAGCGGAATGGAAACAGAGTCTTGTAGTACCGGTCCCCTAAACTGCAATGGCCCTACCCATTTCATCGGAACAGAGATAGTAGCTTCAGTCGAAACCAAACGATTTTTAAGAGTTTTAGTCATTAGCTCACAATCTCTAATTGATGTTGTTCCTTTAAGGTGATTAATAATTTAGCGATCACCTGATCAACTTCTTCATTACTTAAAGTCCGTGATGCTTCCTGGAATAAAAAGCGGTAGGAGATTCTTGTAAAATGTTCTTCAGGCTTGTCAAAAGAATCAACAATTACAGCAGACTTTAAATACTGAGGCTGCGCTTCGTGAATTACCTGCAATACTCGAGAAGCAGCAACTCGGCGGGGAACTTTAAAAGTTAAATCCCATTTAATTGCTGGATAATCAATAATCTGGAACTGAGAGTTAAGCTTTCTAAGCTGATAACATTCATCCAAAAAGACTTCAGCAAAGATCATTTCTTCTTTAAAACCTAGGCGATCTTTCAGTAACGGATGAATACTCCCAAAAACTGCTAAAGTCTGCTGATTAGCAACTATTTGTGACTGCCGCCCAGGATGTAGCAAAGGATGTGACGAAGGTAGGATTTCAAAATTAATTTTTAACTTAGCAAATAGACTTTGAAGTAAGCCACTTACGTTACCAAGATTCTCTACTAACCCCGTAGGTTTTTTCCAACTATTATCATACCAGCGACCAGCAAATGCTAGGGTTAAGAAATCTTTTTCCAATTGATAAGGCGTCTTTGGGAATCCCTGATTATTAAAAATTCTTCCAAACTCGTAAATCTTCACACTCGGCAAATTAAATCTTAAATTACGATTGATAACTTTTGCGAGATGAATAATATTGGTCAGTTTTAAATTAGAATAGGCTCCCTCTAAGGAATTAATAATTTTCAAATGCTGACTAGCAAGAGTATTATCAAGTTCGGCAATTAGATCCACCTCTTCATTAGAATAGTAAGAGCGGGTAACAACTTCAGTAAACCCTTGGGAAGTTAAGATTGGCTCAAATGCTTCAATTAAATATTCACTTGGATGATCGCTAACATCAGACATAACAGTTGTTGGGATGATTGCCTCAATTGAGTTAAATCCAACTGTCCGACAATAATCTTCAATAATACTAGCTTCTGATTTCACATTCCAATACCGATGACTCGGGACTAAGCAACTAATTTTTTCGCCCTTAAGTTTCACCTGATAGCCAAGAGCTGATAGCTTCTCTTGAATGGTATCAAGCTCTAAAGTTGGTTGATTTAAATGCCAGCGAAATCGGGATAGCTCAATTTCTATAGTTAATAGTGCTGGAAGATTTTTAAGAGAGCTAAAAGCTAGGGCATTTGCATTCACAGCTAATTTAGCAATTCGACTTAAAGCTAAATCTGGTAAATGAATATCTGCTCCACGTTCAAATAAATAAGAAGCATCCGTTGATAATCCCATTGCTCGCGCAGTTTTTCTTACATGCGTTGGACAAAATACTGCCGATTCGATCAAAACGCTTTTAGTCTCCGCCGTCACCATGGAATTAGCGCAACCGATTACTCCAGCAACCGCCACAGTTTTCTTACTATCTTTAATTAATAATGAACTTGTGGGAACTAAGTATTTTTTTAGATCAAGTGCAATAATTTCTTCTTCTTCAGAACTTAGAACTACTCTTAACTCCCCTTCTATTTTACTTGTATCAAAGGCATGAGTTGGTTGACCCAACTCCGTCAGAACATAATTAGATAATTTAACAATTGCCTGTTGCTCACTTTCAACATCCAGATATTTCTGGATTGAAGAATCAAGTTGTAAAGTTTGGGGAAGATCCATCGCTAGCAAAGAGTATGTGTAACAGTACTCAGTCGCAATCTTTATTGGAATATTAGTTGCAACACTAGGCAAAGCGCTAATTAGTGCTGGGTAGCTAATTGGCTTTAAATATCTGCCGGCAAACTCTCGAGCAATGCCCAGTGCCGAAAGATGATCTCCTCGATTAGCTAAAGTTTCAATATTAAAAATGACCTTACCAAAACCATCTTCAATTCCTTCGACTTCCAATCCTAAATCATCAAAGACATGTCGCAATTCACTAACTGGAATTTCAGGGACTGCAACAATTGATTTTAAGAGCGCTAAATCTAACTTCATTATAAAGCTCCTAAGTAACGTAAATCAGCATCGTAAAGAGTTTTTAAGTTTGGAGCATTAAAAAACTGTCCGGCCAAACGCGAAGTTCCAAAACCAAAAGCAATGCCGCCAACTTTTTCAGGATCAAAACCAAATTCAGTAATCACATTGCGATGAACAACACCCGACCCTGCTACAGTTACCCAGCCTGCTCCATCACAAACTGGACAACCCCGACCTTGACATAGGGCACAATCAATCTGTGCGCCAAGGCTTGGTTCGGTATAGGGATAAAACTTAGGAACAAAACGCACCTTACGGTCTTGGCCATAGACACCTTTAAGAATTGCAATCATCAAACCCATTAAATGACTTAGCCCAATCCCTTCTTCAATCCAAACAAGATCATATTGATGAAACATAGCTTGATGCGAAGCATCTTCGGTCTCATTCCGATAAACTCGGCCAGCATAAATACTCTTGAGCGGTAGTTCTTTCTTCTCTAATTCTCGAGAAAGAATTGCTGTAGTATGAGTCCTTAAGACATGTCCCGATTCAGTGAAAAAAGTATCCTGCAGATCTCGCGCCGGATGATGTTTCGGAATATTTAAAGCATCGAAGCAATAATACTCGGTCTCCACCTCTGGGCCTTCCACAAAACTAAACCCAAATTTTTTAAGAATTTTTGTGATTTTTCTTTCCACCAACCTAACAGGGTGGACATTTCCAAGACCTAAATAATTAGCTGGTAAAGAAAGATCCAAGTATTCTTCCGCTAACTTCTTGGTTCTTTGCTCCGTCGCTAAAACTTCTTGGGTAAGCCGAACAAACTCTTCAGCTTGATCTCTTAAAGAGTTAATTTCTTGTGCAAAAGCTGGCTTATCAGGCCCCGGGACATCTTTGAGCTTGGAAAATAATTTCTTTAAAATACCTTCTTTGCCTAACCAAGCGATACGAAAGGTATTTAACTGCTGATCATCTTTAACAGATGCCTGCTCCGATAGAAATTGCTTTCTAATATCAATTATATTTTCCAAGCTCATTTTTAGAACTTTAATTATTTAGCTGGAAAAGTTTTATCTAAAACTTTATTCCACTCAGTTACTTGCGGAACCGAAGTTAATAACTTCTCAACATTCCCAGTCAAAACAATTTTATTAATCTTGTCACCTTGAGCAACACTATCAACAACATCTTGCCCCTTAAGAACTTTACCAAAAACTGTGTGTCGACCATCTAACCAAGGAGTTGGAACATGAGTCACAAAAAACTGACTACCATTGGTTCCTGGACCAGCGTTTGCCATAGAAAGAATTCCTGGAACATCATGTTTTAAATTTGGCTTAGTTTCATCTCCAAATTTATAGCCTGGCCCACCAGCTCCTGTCCCCGTTGGATCTCCACCTTGAATCATAAAATCTGGAATCACGCGGTGAAATGTAAGGCCATTATAGTAGCCTCTTTTAGCCAAGTTAATAAAATTTGCAGCAGTCATCGGAACCTCATCAGAGAAGATTTCCACCTCAATATTCCCCTTAGTTGTTTCTAAGGTTGCTTTAATGTTTTCTGCATTTGCATTCATGTAAGTACCCAAAATTAAAGTAAAAAGTAAAATAATGTTTTTCATATTGAATATCTAAGATTAGTCATTAGTCAAAAAAACTAATTGGCGTTATCAGCCAACTTGAAGTATAAGAATTACGGATTATGTACGCTGATCCCCACTGAGCTATTGAACTTAAACTTGCGGTATTTCACCCAAATTCCCTTTTGAATAGGAATAAGGACTATAGATACCACTTTAAGTCACAATCAACTCTTATAGCCATAAACGTAACCATAGTTGTTTACAACAAAAGTTATCAAATGACTATCAAATGATTGGGGTATTAGTATATATTTGTTGATTCTTAATGGCAAATATACTGTAAGGTATTTATTGCCTATCCCTAATGGGACAAGTTGTAATATGATAATGAGCAATCAAAATTGTATTACTAGGAAGAACAAATTAGCCAAACCAAGATCGAAAAATAATCCTTTACGGTTTGGTTTAAAAATCCTACTTTTTAAACTAATTATTAATTTACGGAACTAATATGTCAAAATTCAAACAGGTTATTGCCGGTAGCTTTCTATTAATTGCCCTAGCTTGTCAGCAAGCTCAGCAAATTGAAGCTGCCCCTACTGGAGATATCTCTAATGAAGCTTTTGCTAAAGCAATGGAAGCTTACTTACAAACTGAATCAGGAATGGAAAAAATTGGTGATTCCATGCAAGCTTATTTTCAAAAGCAACAGCAGAAAGCTCAAGCAGATCGTGCTAAGCAAGAAGAGCAAGCACTAGAAGATCAATTTAAAAATCCAATTAAAGTTGATGTTGCCAATGCTCCGGTTAAAGGCCCAAAAGAAGCTAAAATTACAGTGGTAGAATATTCTGATTTTGAATGTCCTTTCTGTAGTCGTGGTGCATCAACAGTTGAAGAGATTATGAAAGCATATCCAAAAGATGTAAAAGTTGCTTTCAAAAACTTACCATTGCCATTCCACAAAAATGCTAAGCCTGCTGCTTTAGCTGCTTTAGCTGCTGGCAAACAAGGCAAATTTTGGGAAATGCATGACATATTATTTGCTAACCAAAAAGGTCTAGGGGAAGAACTTTTCTTAAGCACTGCTAAACAGTTAGGTCTAAATATTGATCAATTTAAAAAAGACTTAGCTGATCCAGCTTTGGCTAAACAAATTGAAGAAGACTCTAAAGAAGCCGGCAAGATTGGTATTTCTGGAACTCCAGGATTCGTTGTAAACGGAGTCTTGGTTAAAGGAGCATATCCATTAAGTCACTTCCAAACAATTATTGATCGTCAGTTAAAAGAATAATTAACTTTCATTAATATCCCCCGATAGTAACAACTACTATCGGGGGACTCCCTGCCCCGCCTTCCATTCTATAATTAATCTAATTTGCTACCTTTGGCGGACCGCTACTTGCCCTGGGAAAAAGAAAAGTCTGCAAGTCTTGGTAACTGATCAAGTATCCTTGGGTGAATCACTAGATTTGCTTCGGCATCATATAAAACGACAATATTTCTTTCTGCTATAGCTGGTCGCATTTCACTAACTTTAAGATTAAGTAATGGTCCCCGATCATAATCAATCACTGCTTGTCCACCAATTGGTAGGAAAGAATAGAGTCCGGCGAGCAAACGAGTCACATCGTCAAGCTCACTCGTCATGTGTGATTCAAAAGGAAAGTTTTGAGTATGAAGCTCAGTAGAAACCTGATTTAAATGGCGCCCAAAGACAAATTTATATTCGAAAAACCGTCCGGAATTAAGTGCGCTATAATCAAGTAACAAGGCATCTTTTATTCCAAAAAGATTCTTCTCTAATAATAAATCCCAACGGCCCGCTATATCTGAGATCTCAATCTCTAATTCTGGGAATCTAGCGGCTAACCAACGTGACAACCATGGAGCACTTAAGTTTTCGGGATCAAGGGTAAATGAACATCCGGCACCAATTTCTAAGATTTTTATTTTAAAGTCGGGCAAGAAAAGATTCTGCCCCTTAAACGTCTGATAAACATTAAAAATCTGCTCTAAAACCAAAATATCATGCTGACGGATTAAGCTTCTTAAAAAAACATCTTCATCACGGTCAATTGCAAAAATATCGAATTTGCCACGAGCTAATTTGGCACACAAATGAGCATCAACTAATGCACGAGACTCCGCGCAAAAAGGTACAAAATCACTTTGATAAAGTTCAATCAATTGCTCGACACTCTTTAAACTGGAAAACGCAGGGAGGCTGGGAAGTGGCTTTCGGGTTAATAGATCAAGATTAGGTAATGCAAACAAAAGCGTTCCTTAAGTATTAACTAAGAGAAAAATCTCCCTAGAAGATTAGGATTTATTAAGGATAACTGAGGAAGGAACACTAATCAAATAAAAAGGCAGATAAAGTGTAAATCAATGAACTATTGTCTTTGTTTGGACATATTCTAAAAGACCTTCCTTCCCTGACTCACGGCCATACCCAGACTTCTTATATCCACCAAATGGCAAAAAGGCGTCGCCACTTATTGTCTTATTAATTCCAACCATTCCAACCGCTAAGCGACTAACAAAATAATCAGCATCTTGCGCCGACTGAGTAAAAATACTGGCAGCAAGACCATAGGGACTGGAGTTAGCGATTTCAACTGCTTGGTCTAAATTCTGAAACTGGTGAAGCACCGCTACTGGACCAAAAACTTCTTCCTTTGATATCGAGGCCTGACCAAAGGGATCATTAAAAATCCCTGGCGAATAGTAAAATCCTCGCTGCGAAATTTGTCTTGCTGGCAATACTTCCGTTGCTCCCTCTTTAATTGCTAGCGCAATTTGTTGCTCAAGCTTTTTAGCAATATCAACACGCGCTAATGGCCCATAGGAGCTATCTGCATTAAATGGATCTCCCGGTCTTTTTTCCGACATCGCCTTTAGAAAATATTTACTAAATTCAAGATAAACATTTTGATCAATTAAAAATCTTTTGGCGGAACAGCATACTTGTCCTGCATTACGGCAACGTGCATCAGCTGCTAACTGAGCTGTAACTTCTAAGTCAGCATCGGCAAGCACGATAAACGGATCGCTTCCTCCCAACTCAAGTGTAATTGGTTTAATCTGTTGCCCAGCGAGCGAAGCTAATCGTTGACCAGTTTGCAGACTGCCAGTGAAAATAATTTTAGCAATTCGATCATCGGAGATCAGTATTTCGGCATCATGATTTACTAGTAACAAAACAGAAAATAATTCTTTTGGAAAACCAGCTTCCCAAATTAGCTCTTGGACTCTTAGCGCGCAGCCAGCAACATTTGGCGCTGGCTTTAGAACAACCGCATTCCCAGCTATTAATGCTGGTAGTGCCGAACGAAGTGGTAACCAAACAGGATAATTCCAAGGCGTGATATTAAATGTTACCCCATAGGCTTCCTTGATAATTTTATTAAAAGATTTCTCTGGTAAGTATCTGCTTTCTGCCACAAGAATTTCTTCTGCTTGCAATAAAAGAAAATCGCACATCCGAACGGCACTGCTAACCTCAGCAATCGCTGAAGTAAATAATTTACCCATCTCCAAGGTAATGAGTCTTGCTAATTCCTGTTGATGAATGATTAATAAATTTTTAAATTTTTCTAGTAGAAGTAGTCGGTGATCAATTGTTGTTCTAGCCCAATCTGGCTGAGCTTTATGAGCTAATGAGAGGCAAGAATTAATCTGAGAAGAATTTGCTGAGGAATAACTTTGAATTAGCTCTTCACTTGCTGGATTGACAGAACAATATGAAAGTAAATTTGTACTCACAATAATATTTTTTGGATTAGTGCTTTAGCATTACTAAAGCACCTAGGGATGCGTTTGGAATTCTTATAAACAAATATTTAAGAAACCTTCTGAATCCACATATTACACCAACCAGTTTCAGAAACTAAGCCTTCTGTGAACAAGCTACAGACGCCATATTTACCAGTCTTGCCAGCCACCTCTTGCGCCCCTTTAACCATTAATTGGCAACTACCACAGAATTGTTTAGCACCAGCATCGCCAGCACGCTTTGGAAATTTAACAATATCAACTTTTGTGGCATCAGCTAAATAACCAAACTGTTTGGCTTTTGCAGAATTTTCATCCACTTCTGTCGTTGGAACTTCTAAAGCATAGACACGATTCGGCTTCATAAGAACTCCAGCAACCGGAATACTTGCAGCGGTTACACCAATTACTCTAAGAAAAGATCGACGATTAATTTGATTAGTCATTTTTGTATTTAAAAATAAAATATATAGTGAGTCCAAAAAGTAATTTCCGTAGGAATTACTTTTTGGGGCTTACTATCTCCCAGAGGGGTAATAAAATCATATAGTTATGACAAAAAACACAAAACTCACTTTTAAATACTCGGAAAATATTTTTTGTCATAACTATAATAATCCCAGATTTGAATTGGCAGTGATAAAACTATAATCTCCTTTCGGAAGTTTTTTTATCATCACTACTTCTCAGCTTTGGACAATTCAAGAAATTTAGTGCTGTTTGAGGTTTGAATTAACCAAAACTGAGGATATCTGTTAGTTAGCTTAGATCTAATTTCCTGACAATCAACAGTGATTTAGGCAAAATGCCTGAAAAAATAATAGCTAATAATATTAGCTAGTTATAGCTTAGTAGTTTTTTACAAAACAGTTACTTTAAATTTATTTAGTTTGCACATTTTAAAATGGAAGCAGAATCATAATTATATCAGATTAATATATAACTGGATTACTAACTATGGTTGACTTCAAAATAACTCATCAAAAGCAAGATCAAAAGAGCGATTTAACTACGACTGGTTTTAGTCGTAGTAGTAGCTTACCAAACAGAGATTCTAAGGTTGAGCTGTTTGGAGAAGAGATTAGTGGACCAGTACTTAGATTAGGTGCTAATCCAAGTTCAGGTCTTTCAGGAAGACACCAAGATATTGAAAGTCAGGCAATCTCAAATAGACTACCTTACCAATCAAAAGATTCCGATTCGGTTGCTCGTACCATTGTTATTTCAGGGAGTCGAGTTAGCTTCTCGCCAGATCTAAACTAGCCTTTATTAGAAATTTAAAGCTTCAACAGCAGCACGGGCGTATGGTAATAGCCGAGGAGCTATTTGTTCCGGTAGAATTTCAGGTCCTAAAATTCCCATTCCAACAGGCTTCAAGAACTCCAGCTGTAAATTAATAATAGCGCTGGCAACAGCTTGTCCCATGACTAGCCCATGTTTAGTCTGACCTCTTTCAATAATGCCTAACACTACCGCAGCATCAGGATTATATTTAAGAAACGCTTGCTTTAATGCTAATGGCTTCTCAAAAGATCCGGCAACCCAAATTTCTGCTAGAATCTCTAACTGATTTTCAGCCGCAGCTTTTCGAGCTTCTGCTAACATCTTACTAACTTCTTGCTTATGAAATGAGCCGAGAATAATTACAATTTTTTTAATCATGGATGAAATCTCTGTAAGAGTTTACATAAGTAAACTAAGTCAATAAAATCTTAGCCGTCTGTCTATTTTGTTAATTTTAGAAGTTTTAGTATAACCTGAAACTATGAATAAACCAGCTAATTGTCAAAATCCTAGTTTCGACTACCAACTTGTCGACTCTGGTAACCTAAAAAAATTAGAGCGTTTTGGCGGTCACTTAATTATTCGTCCTTCTAGCCAAGCTATCTGGCAAGCTAGTAAGGCCAAAAATATTTGGTCAGAAGCAAGCGCTGAGTTTCACCATGACAATGGCTGGAGAAATCCTAAAAAGTTAGATTCTTGGTCAATAAAAATTAGTGCTGAAAAAAAAATAAATCTGCGCCTGCAAGACAATGGTCAAATTGGCATATTTCCAGAGCATCATTCTTACTTAGAAGATATCAAAAAACAAATTTCTGGGTTGTCGAATATTAAAATTCTAAATCTTTTTGCCTATACTGGAATGGCCAGTGTTTATCTTAGCAATCCTCAAGTAGAGGTTACCCATGTTGATATCACTAAAAAATGTCTCGACTGGACTAAAGAAAATATTAATAGCAATTCCAACCTTGGCTCAATTCGTCTAATCAACGAAGATGCTGAGGATTTTGTGAACAAAGAGATTAGACGCAACAAAACATATAACGTTGTGATTATTGACCCGCCTAGCTTTAGTCGCGTAACCCGTAATAAAAGCTGGGATCTGGAAGATATCCTACCTGACCTTGCAAGCCTTTTAGTAAAGATTGTTGACCAAAACAACTTTGCTATTTATTTTGCTAGCCATCTGCAACAAGGCTTTGCTAATTCCATTAGTAATATCTTTTGGGATCATTTTCAGGATAAAGTTATTTATGAACAAAGACTACTAAATCTTGTAGAAGATACTTCCGCGCGCGAGCTTCCTTGTAGCAACTTAAGTATTATTAGCTCAAAACCCATTAAGTTCGATCCCTAAAAAATAGCAATTAACTTACAGCAAACTACTTGCTAAATTTGCTAGTTCGGATCGTTCCCCTTTCTCTAACTTAATGTGTGCAAATAATTGATTCCCCTTAAAGCGATCAATTAAGTAGGAAAGACCGTTACTATGCGCATCTAAATATGGAGTATCAATCTGATTAACATCTCCCGTGAAAACAATTTTTGTATTTTCACCAGCACGCGTAATAATTGTTTTAATCTCGTGGGGGGTCAAATTCTGAGCTTCGTCCACAATAATAAAAACATTAGATAAACTTCTTCCGCGAATATATGTTAAAGGAAGAATTTCGATCTTCTTGGAAGTCACTAAATCATCCAACAATTTAAGTTCCTTATCTGTTTCCTTGTACTGACTCTTAATAAATTTTAAGTTATCCCATAATGGTTCAATGTAAGGATTAAGTTTAGAATTAATATCCCCTGGTAAATAACCAATATCAGAATTACTTAGTGGAACGGTTGGACGAGTAATATAAATCTGTCGGAAGTTACGTCGCTGTTCAATAGCTGAGGCTAAAGCTAATAAAGTCTTTCCAGTCCCAGCAGTTCCCTGCATTGTGACTAAAGGAATTGCTGGATCCATCAAAGCATTGATCGCGAATATTTGTTCAGCATTTCTGGGAGCAACTCCAGCCACTGAGACTTTATCAATCAGGTTATATTCCTCTTGAACCGAATTATATCTTGCTAGTGCTGATTTTTTACCATTCTTAAGAATGAAATACTGGTTATGTTTAGCAAAATCAAAAGGAATCAACTCACCTGGAATAGATCGGTCTTCGTAAATATGATTAATAATTTCGGAATCTAAATTTTCTACTCTAGATTTACCAGAGTACTCTAATTCCACATCATCAACTCTTCCAGTTTCGTAATCTTCTGCTACCAAATTTAAGGCTTTAGCCTTAAGCCGTAAGGCGATGTCTTTAGTTACTAAGACGACTAGCTTATTAGGCTCTTCTTGCTGTAATGCTAAAGCGGCTTTTAAAATTTTGTGATCATTTAGATCAAGATTTAAACCTTTAATATCAATATTAGAAGTATCGTCTTTAATCAAAACGCGGAATCTGCCACTGCTTGGCGGGTTAATTGGCAACCAATCCTGAAGGGAGTGCTCTTGTGATAATTTATCAACAAAACGAATGAACTCACGAGCGGAAAAGTTCTTTACTTCATTGCCCTTTTTAAAACGATCCAGCTCTTCAAGAACTGTAATTGGAATAGCGATGTCATGTTCTTGGAAATTTATTATCGCTTGATGGTCATAAAGGATAACAGAGGTATCTAATACGAAAATCTTCTGGGCTGGTACTTGCAACATTAGAAAGATACAAACATAACGAGGTTTAAAACCAAGCTATCTTCTAATTTCAGCTAAAATTAGAAAAGCTTGAAACTACCTGGCTCGCTACTTAATTTCGACTACATTTTTACTTTAAATCAGTTTAAGTAAAAGTAAAATACAAAATCGACAAGGAAAGAAAAAAATATTTCTTAGGGAATTATTATCAGAAAGTTCTTGAATTTAGAGATCAGAATGTAGTATGGCCGTTTTAGTTTTGTTTGATTCAGATTAACATCAGATTTAAAAATATTATCTCGGCATTCGTGAATTGTTTTCCTGATCTAAAAAAATTTCAGGATTACTTCAATAAGCCTTTATCCTCATCCTCATTTAAGATAGAACGGGCGACAAACTCAGGATCAATTTGATAACCGCCAGACTGCAGTTTATCCTTAATTGAGTTTTGTCTACGAATTTTTCGTGCTAACCAATCAAGTGAAAGATAAGTAGCACTTCTTTTACGATTACCGCCAGATTTACAATTACAACTATCCATGAAGTTCTATTCGACTTATTCCACTTAAAACTTTAGGAACAATTAAGATTTAAACTAAAAAAACTAGCCTTAGAACTAGGGATATCCCTTAAAACAGAGCAATATCGACTAATCAGCCAAAGTGACTTACCCATTGACTCCTCTAACCCGAGACGAGCCATAACATTGCTCAAATATTATTGAAATCCTATAACCAATACATAACGGCTAAAATTCCCCCCTTATGAGCAATCAAAACTATGATTTTTTAATACTAGGACAGGGACTAGCTGGAAGCCTATTAGGTTGGAACTTGGAGCAACAAAAACAGAGCTACCTAATTATTGATCTGCCCAATCGAAACTCTGCCTCTGGAGTTAGCGCGGGAATTGTGAATCCCTTAATTGGTCGTAGCTTTAATTTGCCTTGGAATTTTTCTGTCTTAAATGCTGAAGCTCGATCCCTTTATCAAGAACTTTCCTCAAAATTTGCCAGCAATTTTTTGCATGATAAAAAAATACTAAGAGTTCTAAACAGTCCCAAGCAACAAGAGCAAATTAACCAAAAACTTCAAATCAAAGAATATCAAGAATATATTGGGGAACAGATCGGATGTTATCAATCATTAAATTTTAAACATCAAGCTTTTTGGACTAACAAATCTTACTGGATAGATATTACAGGCCTTGTTGAGTCATTGCGAAATTTTTTTATTGCCCAGAAACGATTACTAGAATTAAATTTTGACTATCAACAATTAGAAATATCTATTGATAAAATTAGCTATCAAAATCTTAACTTTAAAAAAGTTATTTTTGCTGAGGGGTACCGAGCAATTAATAATCCATTTGCTGATTTTTTAGAATTTCGGCCAGCCAAAGGAGAGATTCTGGATCTTAAAATTCCTGATTTAAATCTAGATTTCATCCTTAACTTTGGTCACTTTTTGCTACCACTGGGAAGTGATTGTTATCGCCTGGGAGCTACATATGGTTGGAGCGATTGGGAAGAAGAACTGTTATTAAATCAAGAGCATCCTTTGCTGGTTGCCTTGGAGGAATTAACAAAACTGCCTTACGAAATAATTAGACAAAAACTGGGTGTTCGTCCAATTGTTGCCGGACAAAAACCAGTAATTGGTCAACATCCAAGCTATCCTGATTTATACTTTCTAAATGGCTTGGGATCAAAGGGAGCCTTATTAGCTCCTTACTCTGCGAAGCAATTAATCAATCACCTACTTTCCCAAGAAGTAATTAATCCAGAAATTAGTACTGCCAGATTTTATCAAAATATCTAAAAAATATGAAACTTACCGAGCATTGTCATCAGCTTTTACTACCTTATCTCAAAAACAGTAAAATTGCTGTTGATGCAACTTTTGGAAACGGAAATGACATTCTCTTCCTGGCTAAGAATCTTGCCAAGGAAGCCCAAATTTTTGGCTTTGATATCCAAGAGCAAGCCTTTATGAAAACTACGGAATTATTACATCAAGCTCAGGTAACTAACTGCAAACTATTTTTAGCTGGTCATGAAAATATCAAAGCAATCTTAGAGCTAGAGAAAGTCTCTGAAATAGATCTAGTAATGTTTAATCTGGGGTATCTTCCTCAGGGAGATAAATCAATCACTACCACTGAGACAAAAACAATCTTAGCCCTCAGTCAAAGCTTAGAAATGTTGAGTCAGAATGGCCTCCTAAGCTTAATGATTTATCCAGGACACCCCGAGGGCATAGTCGAATCGGAATCAATTAATACTTGGCTTATAAATCTACCAAAGAATTATCAGTGTATAAAAATGGAGAATTATCCAATAAAAGCTAATAGTCCTTACCTAATTTTAATTACCAGACGTAATTAAACTTACATAATACATTTTTTCTGATCATATACTGGCAAACGAATAATTAATGTTTCATTGTTTTCTTGTCTAATCGGTAAGGATCGAAGTGTTAGTATATCATTTAAATCTGCTTCCAACTCTTTCATGGCACCGGCCTTCTTAGTGAAATTAGCAAATTCTCGATCTGCATAACTTTTTAAAACTGGGAAGTTATTATCTCCAATAGTTAATTTAGGAAAAAACAGTTTATTACCTTTCTTATGTAAAATTTGCTTATAATAAATTTTATCTCGAGGCTCGCCAGGAGCTAAATGAATATTCCGTTGATAGGCCTTAATTAAATGATCAAAGCTCCAAACTTCCTTACCGCTACATAGAATAGCGCCATTAAGACCCTTGCAGATTGATAAAATAATCGGAATATTATCTGCTTCCGGCAAACTAAGATTGAGAATTTTAGGTTGATCAGAATATCCTTTAACAACATCTTTTAAATTTTGAAATGGAATTGTGTTAGAAATTAGCGTTTGAACATCTTCTTTTTTGTTACCAAGCAACTTAGTTGAAAGAAAAAGTCCTGCTCCACCCAAATTAGTAGAGAAGAATACTTCCTCTTTAATGAAGTCATAATCTCCCTGCATACAACGGCCAGGAAATTGCAAACTCAAAGGAATTTTTTGACCCGGAATAATGTTAATAAAATCCATCGCATCTGGCTCTTCTGCCATGCAGACAGAAAGAGCAGTAGTAAAAACTACAATAAAAACTAATAATTTCTTAAGATTCATCTATCCTCTATTTAGCCACACCAGCTAAGATCTGTTGAACCAAATAATCACCGGTTACAACTCCTTCGGCTAATACCATCCGGTCATCGGAACTACTACTATCAGTCTTAACTCTAAAATTAATTACAACTTGATCGTCATTGCTTGGTAATACTTCAATCTGCAGAATTGGAGTATCCCCAGTTTCGGCAACTAATAAATCTCCTACCCTTAGATTACGAGCTTGAACTAAACCTTCGGAAGTGAGCATTGGGTGAGTTTGGGTGACAAGAATCTCTCCCACCTTAGATCGCAATCTAATCATTGGCGCCACTTCCGCAGATTCGATAACTAACTCGATTGGCAGATCTTGCCCAGTAACTGGATTTTTAACCAAATCACCAGCGCGAACATTTTTAATAGCCTTAGAAGTCCCATCCGCCATCAAGATCTTAGTCTCTGGGTCAAAACATCCAGCGGTACGTTGAGTTGTACATGTTTTATTTGGTTCCTTAGGCGCTCTACTTGGACTAGGCTCTGGTTTTGGATCACATGGCTTCGGATCAAAATGCCAAACTCCAGAATTATCTAAATAGACATTAGTACAATCATCTTCACAAGCACAGGCTGAAACATCAACTCCAGGACAACAAGTATGTTCTCCAGTAACACTTCCATAGTAGTTCGTAACAGGAGGATTACATCCACTACTAGGATCTATTAAAAGATCATGATCAAATCCACAACTTTTATTGCACCAAACATTTGCTAATGGCGCAATATCGTTCTCAGGGGCATCACATTTAGTAACAAGCCCCATTTTAAGTAGCTTATTGCAAACAGCGAGAAGATTATCATCAAAAACTTTTTGATTAAATTCTTGCCTGACATAAGCAAAACTTTTTGCAAGGGGAGCTGGAACTAAATCTTTTGCTTTATCAGTCCACTGAGGAGCTCCGGCTACTTCAGTATTGGCAGTACCAAAAATTGCATAGTCACAATCCTCTGTAGAATCTAGTACCCCATCTCCACAACTTGGGCCACCATCAATTGTACAATTAATACTACACTTGGAATCTTGAATAAGTTTTCCAATGCCGTTACTATCCTCAACATAAATAGTACTGCCATTGTTATAGCCATCATCACATGCTTCGGGACGAGCCTCTGCAATTGAAACCACATTCCCATCTTTATCTATTGGCTCAAAGTAATAATTTCTAGCAATTGGATCAATTTGACCATCACCACAGTAAGCATCATCAATGACACAAAACCCAATCCGATCGCGACTAATTTTATTATTAGCAAGATTTGTGACAGTTACTGTATTTTCATGGTAGGTCATTGACTGCCGAAAGAAGAAGGGCTTAATAATCGTAATTGTCATTGCCGATTGTGGAGCAAGTTTAAAACTACTAGTTGCTGGATCGAAATTACATAAATTTGAGCCTGAGGAAGAACAAGTAATATTTTTGGAATTTATTTTAGCTTGGATAGCGCTAGCACTGGAAAAATATGAACTAAAGTCAGTGTCTTGAATTGTAAAATTAACTTCTGTAGAACTTGGATTAATAATATCAAAACCAATATCCATGGCATCCTGAACAACTGTCAAAGAGTAGGTATGATCCTTGGCGGTTTGGTAATTATTTTGATATTCATCGGGAGAACTAACACAAACTGATGAGTCTACATAACTGTCATATTTAGTACCTACTGCGACTGGCATAGATATTACACTCCACCCAGAAATAGGCTCTGTAATAAGCGCATACTTATCAACCCTTAACTCTGTTCCATCTCCAATACAAAAGCAGGCATAATCTTCCACTAAACCTGTAAAACTTGCGGGCGAGGCTTCTGCTGCGGACATGGGATATTTAACTTGAATTTTATTACAGTGAACGCCAAAGGGATTAGCATCTGCTTGAGTAAGCACCTTAGAAACCTGAATCGTCCAAGTCTCCCCAATCGACAGTATCCCATCATTTCCAGCATCACCCTTATAGATTACAGAACTAGTAGTACTGGCCTGGAAGTTACTTGGCATTACAGGAGGAAGGATAATTTTATCATCAGAGACTAAAACCTTGCTAGCGGGAATATTAATAAGACCATTATTGGTAATATCATAATTAAAAACAGTAGTCGCCCCAACCGCAAACTTTCCAGAATCACTAACAGTACTACAATCTGTTGTTTCGTTGATTTGTTTTTTCTCTTGAAGATTTACACCACTACAGATCTCCTGCGCCAGAAGTTCAAGATTGCTAGAAATTAAAAGTAAGGCTGTAAATACCCCTAATAAAATCTTAACTGGTGAATTAACTTTACTATTCATATATACAAATAACTTAACATGCCACTTTTTCCCTTACTAGAGATTAGCATAGTGACGTGCCGACACAAGGCCTTTGTTAAAAAATTCAAACCTGCTTTCGATTAAATTTTCAATCATGGCTTAACCACCCTTTCAGCAGTCCAAGAGTAGCCTATTTTCTGATCTCTAAATTGATTTTGACTGTCGGCAATCATTCCTCCATTTTGAGCACTAATTAGTGCGTTGGAAACAATTAAAATATCTCCTGCTTTAACAGCAAAATTTAGAGCGATGTCACCACTTGGATCAACCTTAGACCCACCGAGTAGCGGAAATGATTTAAGCCTTGTGACAAACTCTCCACTTGGCATCAATATTTTTTCCTCAACTATAGACATGCCGGCAATCCTGCCATTTCTTGCAAAGATTGAAAGATAGCCATTATTAGTAGGATCAACCTTTGATACCCACTTCCAAAGTCCCTGAATCGACTTCGTCTCAGCAGTAGAATTATTACTAATTTCATTTTTTAGCGGCACATTACTAGCTGATCCAATCACTTTATTTTGATCATCAGTCTTGGAGTCTTTACTAGATGTTTTTTGCAATCTCTGAATTTCTCTAAGTGCATCACCTTCATTTAGATAACTTCCAGAGTACCAATCAACAGTTCTTCCAGTAACCTCCTGACCATCTTTGAAAAGAATAAATCCATTATTTGCGTAAAGATCTTTTACATCATCTTCAAAATCAAAGTTTACTTTGATTGATTTTAATCCATAGGTGCGAGCATCAATAACTTCACTGTCATCACTGACAGCATTAGCATTTTCATCAAACCAGAGCGAAATTGGGGTTAGCTCCTCTCCTTCTAAGTACCCATTATTATTTTTATCTAAACTACCTAAAGCTTCATATCCATTTGCCCATGGTGCTTTAGTTTTAAGATTTCCGCCAAATGTAAAGTTACCAAACAACATCGATCCATCCTTAATTTGACCTGACTTCTTAGGATCAAATACTAAAAGCGGCCTGTTAGCATTTGCTTTCCACACAACCCATTCTTTTTCTTTAGCTGGGTTAAGAGAGAATTTTTTTGGAACAAAAAACGAAGTTAAATCTTCATTGAGAATTAAAGAAATAGGCGATAAGGCCGCAGTAATATCAACTTCTCCACAGACACCAAGCTCCTGCAGATTAACATCTTTATTACTCACTACATTGCAATCCTTATCTAGGTAGTATCGATTGATACCTTGATTAGACATCTGAGTGGTCATTGCACTATATGCTCTTTCGAAAGCTAGATCCCAGCCCCAAGTACAAGGCCGAGTTACATCAACAGAGGTAGTACCATCTGCATTATACACCATTCTCAATTCACAATCTGGATTAATAAATGGATCTGAGATTCTGCTCCCATAGGTATAAATAAATGCCTCATAATTTGATGCCATTTCACGGTAGGTTGTAGGACCTCCTGCCCAAGCACTATCTAAAAATGCAGGAATGCTAAATCCAGTTATTTGTTGAACTAATTGATAATACTTTAGATCATCCGCTACATTACCATAAACTTGTTTTGAGAAGGTCATTCCATAGTAATCAGTTGACGATCTCACGACGTTTGGATTTAATGAATCTTGTGGAGAGTTGTGATCATACAGCTCTTTTTGATAAAGATTGTCATTCAAACCTTCAGAGCCGATTAGTTGGCTAACACAAGAAATCCGACCTTCCATTTGTGATTTCCAAAGCTGATATTCCGGAATATCATCGCATGTTATTCCATTCTGGATAATTGAATTATTTTTAACGCAATTTTGAGCAAGGACATTCATTCCATAAAGAGAACCATTGTCTTTATAAGAAATATCACTTTGATCCGATTGATAACCTAATTTAAATTTCCAATAATTAATTAATACACCTTGAAAGTTAATCTCTGTTAATTCACAGCTCTTAATCTGGCATCTAAATGTGCAATTCTCTGGATCTCCAGCAAAATCGCATTGTTCGCCACCATTAATAATTCCATCTCCACAGTAGGTACAAGCAGCTCCATATGTTCTGCAATTAAGTGGATCTTGTAGAGATTTATCTAGAGCGGTAGTCCCGAAAGGACCTTTATAAGCGAAGTCACAGGTCTCTGGAGCTTCAATAATGCCATTACCACATCGAGGACCACCAGTCCCAACACAAAACGAAGCGTAGTCAGAACTTTCAACGCTAGCTCCACCAACGGTAGATGTACCCCTTACAACTACATCATTACGATGCGGTCCAGCTGGTAACATAAAAGCACCAGCATTATAAATCCAAACTTCCCCTTGCTCTAAAATTCCATTGCGATTGGAATCGCCACTTGGAGAATAAGCTAGCGGATCGGATGCTGTAAACCTATAGGAGTTACCAAGGACAGCATCAGTCAGAACAAGATTGGAGACAGCAGGAGACCCTGGCTTAAGCTTCACTTCATAACTAAAAGCTGCATATTGATCCGTTGTGATAAAATTTGTGATCAAACTATTTGTTCTATCACAGTTAGTAATATCTCTTCTCACTGGCTCCACAGTATTGGTATTGTTAGATGTAACCTTTTTAATAACTATAATATCTGATGTACTGGTATCAACAATTAAGCAAGTTGAATTACAATAAGCAGTCCCAGCTACATTGGAAGGCATTTTTGAACCATCACATTGCTCACTTCCATTAATAATACCATCACCGCAATAAGGTTCTAGTTCACACCAAGAATTACATGTAGCCCCTTTAGGGTGTGGCTGGATACCTGGAATATTATCAAAGTCTCCTCCATCACAAGCTTCCCCAGATTCTCTAATTCCATTACCACAAAAACCAATTTCTAAATCACAAGATGGTGTACAAACTTCGTTATTAGTGGAGCTCTGAACCCCACTTGCCAAACCAAAATCTCGATTATCACAATACTCAGGACTTTCTCTAAGACCATTACCGCACCCTAATGGTATTAATCGGCAATTTGCTGAACAGATCACTCCAGCAGCAGTACCAGCTGGAACTACCGTACCATCACACTCTTCGTAACCATTAATTATTCCATCTCCGCAGACTGGTGCAATCTTACAAGACCAATCACAAATTGATCCATCGGTAGTTTTTTGAACTCCTGGATCTAAACTAAAATCTAAGGCATCACAGACTTCTGTGCCTTCTCTGATACTATTACCACAATAAGTATAGTAAATATCGCAGACATCCGTGCAGGAGTCTCCAGAGGTGCTAGGTTGCACCCCTTGTAACGTAGAGAAATCATTGCCATCACAGGACTCACCATTCTCAGACTCCATCAAGCCATTACCACAGATAATTGGAACAATTTTACATTCTGAACAAGTGGAAGTAGACGGTGTGCCTACAGGTATTACTCCACCATCACATTCTTCTCCTGGCTCAATAATATTATTGCCACAGATACCTGGGCATTGACCTACCTTCTTAACAACTGTCACGCTTGGACCAGAATCAATTACGCAAAAGGATGAATTGTCAGTCGTTGGAGCGACAACTGAATTGTCAATATTTTTGGCTGTCACATTAACAGTATTACTATGTCCACCTGTAGCCAGAGTTGTATTTAATAATTGATAAATCCAAACTTCGCCAAACTCCAAGATATTATTCCCATTATCACCACTTACATAAACTGGCGTACCAATTTTATTATCAGAAAGGACTAAATCTTTAATTGGATTAGTGTTGCCGTCTTTTAATTTAACTTCAAATCGAAAATTTACTTTTTCGGATCTGGTAATAAAGAAGTCGCTAGTACTTTGAACGTTCGCACAATTTAGTATCGAATGTTTACGTTGCAGGTAATTACTTTCAGTACTTTTAGAAACTAGTTTTCGCACCACCGCTTCGCCTTTGCCGGTAACACAAACACCAACGGAACTAGTAGCAACTACACTACTACCAGCAGAGTCAGTCCCAAGTACTGTTGCTGTATTAAGCAGAGCTCCAAGGTTACTAGCAGTAAACGAAATTGTTGGGGTGTAAGTACGAGAAGAATTTGGTAAGATTGTAAATGCTGGGGATGTTGGTAATAAATGCCCTCCCGCTCCAAAAAGCATCGTGTCATTAATCTGAGTAATTGTTACTGGTAAGCCCCCATCATTAAAAATCTCAAAGGAATAATTAACTGTAGCAGACTGATGAACAATTTTATTATTAGTAACTTGTTTAAGGATATTAGTAATATCACAATCAGCATTGCTAGTGACATTAGTGACGATATTATCATTAACAAATGTTTTACTTTCTGAAAGTGCTCGCTTAACTACCCGAATCCCAGATTTATAAGTAAGCTTACAACCGAAATTAGGAGTATTGTTAGTAATCTCATCATTAATTGAAGTGCAACCATTAATTGAAGTATTCTCTAATTGCTTTTGAGCTAAAGTTTTACTTGCGCCAATAGTTCCAAAGTCATTTCCATCGCATTGTTCCGTAGCATGATCTACAACTCCATTTCCGCAACCAATCGTGGTAAATTCAGTTTTAACTGGTAGCGAAGATGCAAAACCATTAGAGACTCCAACTTGGGCAGTACTCGAATGAAGTCCAAGATTATCAAATGGAATAAATTTAAAATCATTGACCGAGAAAGTAACCGTTTGCCCTGGAGCTAAAGGAGCTCTTGGTAAAGAAGTCGGTGCTTTTGTTAAGTCAGGCCAGGAACTTCCACTGGCAATAATGGCATCAACTACCGAAATAAGATCTAATGGGCTAGGTCCTGTATTTTGAATACTATATTCAACTAGCACCACAGCCTGAAGTTTACCACCACTAATGATAGTTGGTTTAGGTTGATAGTCTCTTATATTAATTGTACCTTTAACTACATTCTCCCCAAGCAAGATCGCACTACTTGCAGCTGGGAGAGAGAAATCTCTTTGCGTACTACTAATACTAGTCCCAGAATTTTTAATAGTCTTAGTTACGCGAACAGTTTCTAAGTAATTTAAGTTACAAGTATTAGAACAGCTCTCAACATTTGCTGGCTTACCAGCAAGACCAAAGTCTAAACCATCACAGGCTTCACTTGTTTCTTTAAATCCATCCCCGCAACCTGTAACACAATATCCAACCGTATCAGAGGCCTCAACGTTTACACCATTTAAGTCTTCCCCTTCAACCTTAGCTAGGTTTCTAACTAAACCAAGAGTGCTGGCAAGATAAGGAATAGCAGGTGACGGAGTATATGTCCTAGATTGTCCAGCCGGAATGGAAATTGCTGGATTAATTGCAAATGAATTCAAACCAAGTTGTGCATCTGTGATGCGATCAACGGTCACTGGCAAACCTCCAGTATTTGTAATCACAAAACTATAATTCACATTGGTATTTCGAGTAACAACTTTCTTATTGGTTATTTGAGTTTGAATGTTTGTACCCTGACATTGAATTGCAGAGCTTACGACTTTGGGATCGCCAGTAATATCTTCGATTGTTCCGGTAGAGCTAGTGGCAATTTTATTTAACGTGATGAAAGCATCGTAAGTATACTTACAACTTGCATTACATCCTGTGGCTAGACCAGGAGCAGAACCCATGTTCGCACCATCGCATTGCTCGGGGACAGTTGCATTAATATCAACAAAACCATCACCACAACCTGTGACACAGACTCCAACAGAATCACTCGCACTTACAGCAGTGTTACTTGTGTCAGTTCCATAAATCGTTCCTGAATTTCTAAGTAATCCTAAACTATTTGCAGGGTAAGGATTACTTGCAAAGGCGGGAATATATGTATAGCTTAGCCCCGGGGCAATGGAGACATTACCAGGAATGATTGCATTATTTAGTCCAAGTAGCGGATCATCAATCCTATCTAAGCGGACAGCTCTGCCTCCGGTATTAGTAATAATAAATTGATAACTAACTGAGGAGGATTGTTTAATTACCTTACTATTAGTAATTTGAGTCTGAATATTAGACCCCTGACATTGATTAACTGTAGTCACATCAGTAGCAGCACTTGTATCTTCAAAAGTCTTACCGCTAACAATCGCCTGCTTAACTAGAGAAATCCCTGAGTTATAGGTATACTGACAACTAGCATTACAACCTGTTGCTAAACCAGGAGTTGTTCCCATATTCGCACCATCACATTGTTCGGGTACTGTTGCTGCAGTGTCAATAAATCCGTCGCCACAACCTGTAACACAAAACTCAGCTTGCTCAGTATCGCTAACGCCAAGTGGTGGAAGCGCCGCATTATCATTAATAGTGACATCATCATGATGAAGTCCTTGAGTAAATCCACCAGGGAGTGAATGGGTAACAGTGAAACTTGCCCCAACATCTAAATCAAATAATGGTGATGAATAAGAAATTGCTGGATCGGTAATCCTTAAATTTGTTAACTTAACAGTCCCTGTATTTGTAGCTTTGAAACGAAACTCAACAGAGGAATTATTGCGGACATGCTTTTCCGTGGTAGTTGTTGTAATCGCATTACACGGAGTCGTCACCTTTGATTGCGTAGTCCAATCAACCCCTGAAGGGATACTTCGAAATTCTTTTGTAATAACTAAGCCAGGGTTTGTTAAGCGACACTGGGTATTACAACCAGCTTGATTATTTCCATTTCCATTGGCAGCAGTTCGATCACACTCCTCGCCATTATTCGGTGAGAACACATTATCATTGCAGCGCTCAACCTTACAAGTCGGCGTACATTTTAGAAAATATTCAGCGCCAACATTTAATGATCCATAATCATTAATATCGCATTGCTCGGGAACTCCATAAGCAACATTATTAATTAAGCCATCACCGCAGTATTCAATTTTACAAGTTGCCGTATTACAGCGCCCATGACCCACATTCTGAGCTGGTGTTGGAAAATTATTTTGGAAATCAGCACCATCACATTCTTCGCTAGGATTATTAGCTACTGTATCTCCGCAATATGTACAGTTACTAGTGCAATCACCTTCAGCAGTTGAACTTCCAGGTGGATCACAAGTTTCGCCAAGAAGCTTCGTAACGATTCCATCACTACAAAATCCACAGATTAAGCATTCACATCCAGCACATCCGCATATCGTATCATCACGAACACTAATTGGAGTCTGACCATCGGGACACATCGCATGACCCGCATAAGTTTCTGGAGATGCTTCAATAATTTGTGGGGCGGGAAGTGATAATGGAGCTTGTTGGATTGCTTGTTCTGGGTTGCTAGGCTGTGCAAATAGAATATTTTCCGGATAAAGTTGGAAAATCCCTGTTAAAACAGTGATAAAAAGAAAATATCTAAAAAATATCCACATATAGTACTACATTACCACACAATTTGAACCTAGCTAGATATTTGATTCAAACTAGCGGGGAAACGTGTCAGGATTTATCTGATTTAGAATGATTGTTTTAATTCTCTCTCCTTGATTTATACTAAGGCAAGCTATCAATAGCAGTAAGCTATTCTTCATAACTACCTCAATATATTCAGATTATTTCCATTTGGCAGGTATGAAAATATTAGGAAAGGTTGATATGACACTAAGGAAGTGAGACAAACTAAAAATTTAACACAGAATATTTGCCACCAAACTTCTCAACCTAAAACATTAACTGCCAGTTTTTAATTTATCAAAAGACCAATCAAAGGGATTGTTGAACGAATAAATTTATGACAGATCTTATTAGCTACTAAGACTTTGATTCAAAAGTATGTAGGCAATTTCAAATTAAATATTTTATTTGCTCCTAAGCCACAAAAAATTTCCAAGTAATAAAGTCTAGATTATGGGTTTTACAAACTTAATCACTACTCAAGATGCCGGTGAGCAAGGAAGATCTCGGGAACCGAAACTCTTAGAAATCTTAGAACGACTAGAGCATGATCTTGCAACTCACACAATTGGTCTCTCTAGTTGTTCCTTTCCCAGACGAATTAATCACCTCAGCGCTGCTGAAGTTCAAGAAGGGATTAGTTCCGCCAGTGGGCCAGAAGGCGAACGACTACAATAATTTATGCTCGCTTAAAGGTTTCTGCTATTAAGGAAGTACAAGGCCTAACTGTTAGCACAATTAAACATCTAACTACTCCAGAATTAGTAGATCTACATCCGGTTGTTTCTAAAGCAATTAATTGGATTGAAAATCAACCAGCCGGAGGATCTTTTAAAAATTACTTTAGAAGCGAACTATTGCCGAGCTTTGCCAGATATTTACATTACATGAAAAACGAGATGTCTCGAGAGGATTTTTGCTCCGACTCCTTTGTTCAGACAATACTTCATGTTCAACAAAAATTTTTTATGATTGATTCTTTAACTGAAGGCTCAATTCCCCAACTTTCTCCAAATGAACAGCAAAAGCTACAAAAAGTTCTAATAATCTCTCTAAGTAATAATCTAAAAGACTTCCGAGAAGGATTGGAGATCGAAGCAAGATATAGTGAATTCTCACCTGCCGCATAGCAGTATCTGCTAAGAACCATTCAGCTTTTTTGCACATTCAAAAATTCTTGACCAAATCGTTTAGAGACAAATTTTTGCTCTGTCCTTGGAAACATAAAGCTGAGATTTTATTGATCAAAAAACGAATAAACAGTATAATACGTCCAGCTGAATACTGAAATTACGGCCAGCTCCGAAATGGATCAAAGCCTGATGACAATACTCAATTTCCTCTTGGTTAGTTTTTATTGTCATTCACTCTAAATTATTTCTCAAAATGCTTAAATCTGAATTCCTCCGTTGCCTCCTAGAACTCTCCAAGCCAAATATTACTAAATTAGTCTTAGTAACATCAGGTATGGGATATTGCTTAGCGAGTAATGGACTCGGGGATCTCTCCACTCTATTTTTCACACTACTTGGTACAACACTTACCTGTGGTGGCTCAGGTGCACTCAACAATTACATCGAACGTGACTATGATTGCCTCATGAAAAGAACAGCTTGTCGCCCATTACCCAGTGGACGAATTAAACCAGCACAAGCCTTAGGGTTTGGTTTATTACTAGTATTAACAGGAACAGTAATCCTAGTATCAATGGTAAATTTACTTTCTGGATTTTTAGCATTACTTACGGCTTTTCTTTATGTCTTAGTTTACACACCACTAAAAAGACTAACCTGGCTTAATACATTTATTGGTGCCATCCCTGGAGCGCTTCCACCACTAGGTGGCTGGGCAGCAGCTACGGGCGAGCTTGGAGCTGGCGGCTGGATACTTTTTACTATTTTATTCATTTGGCAAATGCCTCACTTCTATTCAATCGCTTGGATGTATCGCAATGACTATGCTCAAGCTGGTTATAAAATGATTACCTTGAATGATGACAATGGACAAAAAACTTTTAGTCAGATTATTTTTTTCTCACTTTTACTGTTAGTAGTTTCCTTTCTGCCAGTCTATTTGAAAAATGTAGGTTATATTTATGTAATCTCCGCTGCCTTACTTGGAGTTTATGTACTAGCCTATGGTGTTGCTAGCTTTTTTGCTCGCTCTCATAAGTCGGCACGAGCATTACTTAGATCAACAATTATTTATTTACCATTATTACTAACATCGCTTTTAATTGATTCATTTATCTAATGACTACATTTAGAAAAATCCTTGCTCAAGTTCTTCCTTTTTGTGTCCTTTTTCTAATTCTTTTTGGTGCACTAGTGACTAGCCACGGAGCAGGTCTATCTGTGCCTGATTGGCCAACAACCTTCAATGAAAATATGTTTACCTATCCAGTGCATAAATGGACTGGGGGTATTTTTTGGGAGCATGGACACCGCTTAATCGCCAGTGGTATCGGATTTCTAACCTTAACATTAACGATTTTGATTTTACTTACTGAAAAAAGAAAGTGGCTAAAAGTACTATCATGTTTTTCTTTACTTGCAGTAATTATGCAAGGCGTCCTTGGTGGCTTAACTGTACTTTATAAACTTCCCATTGCTGTCTCAACTGCCCATGCAGTTTTAGCTCAAAGCTTTTTAGTGATGACGATTGTGATGGCCTATAGTTATTCTAAAGAACTTCAAAATAAATTATTAGCAGGCAGTCAATTAAACTCTAAGTTATTAAAGTTTAGTATATTTGCCAGCAGTGCAATCTATTTGCAATTAGTTATTGGTGCCTTGATGCGACATAGTAGTGCCGGCTTAGCTGTTCCAGACTTCCCAAAGATGGGCGGAAGTTTCATCCCAAGTATTTCAACCGAGACAGTTGCCAATATTAATTTGCAACTCAACGTTTTAGGTTATGCGCCTGTTGATAGCTTACAAGTTCTGATCCACCTGATACATCGTTTTTGGGCACTTGCTGTAATCTTTAGTGTCATCATGTTAATTGGCTATATTTTGCTTAATTCTCAACAGATTGGCAAAAAATTAACTCGCCACGGGGCATGGATTGGTTGCCTAGTAATTTTGCAATTTGCCCTGGGAATCATCACGGTTCTAAGTCATAAAGATCCATTTATTACTAGTTTTCATGTACTGTTAGGTGCCGGGCTACTTGGACTAACTTCCCTTTTAGCCATTCGCACCTATGCTTGCAAAGGATCAGAAAAGAATTCCAATTAAATCTTTCTCAATTAGTTTATCGGAAAGCAATTCACAAATTAATCGAATGAAACAATTACTTACTCTTCTTTTAATTAGCTTACTTATGACTAATTTAAGTTTAGCTGAAAACTTGATTCCAAATTTTAAATTCTTAAATCAGAGTCAAGAGATCGTGACTCCTCAAAAGCTCAGAGGTAAATACTGGGTTTTAAATTTCTTTTTTACTAGCTGTCCAAAGATTTGCCCAATGTTAAATGGTAAAGTTTTTGCGCTAAATCAAAAATTTAAGAATCATCCTAAACTTAATTTTCTTTCTGTTAGTGTCGATCCCGAAAGAGATACTTTTCCTGCCTTGCTAAAGTATGCAGAAACATTTCAAGCAGATCTAACTCGCTGGCAATTTGCCCGCGGAACCCTTGCGCAGGTTAATCAATTAGTAGCTGACTTAAAACTAGCGTCTGGGCCAACAATTGATCAACACAATGCTCGATTAACCCTAATCGATCCCGATGGAAAAATAATTGGATATTACTCAGGATTAGATCAAGCTGGCTTTCAAGTCTTAGATCAAAAACTAACTGAAATATTTCCTGAGTGATCTAATACTATTTCCCTCTGTTCCTAGGATTAACATTTAGAGTAAGATTCTTGCTGTGAATCAACAAAATATCAATTTTAGAATAATTAACTGGCTAATATTTCTTCTGGCATTAATTCCAACTTCTTATTGCTTTGGGCCAAGCCTGTCTAACCAGAATGCCCGCCTCCTACCTATCTATGCAGTAGTCGAAAGAGACTTTAGCCTTCCCCTCTTTAGCATTGATAACTTTATGTTTGAGACTAATGCTTATGTTGGAACAATCGATTGGTCTAGCAACGCTGGTCATTATTACTCCAACAAATCGCCCGGAGGTATTCTTCTTGGAATTCCACCATACTACCTTGCTTATCAATTAGAATCATTTCTAGCTCTTAGTCCAGACCAACCTCAGATTGCTTATTTCAATGCTTATCTAATTAATTTTTTTGTTTCTGTAATTCCATTTGCATTTTCTGCAATGGCTTTTTACGCCCTATTGCAGTCTTGGGGGCAAGCCAAAAAAAGAGCACTCGCGCTTACACTAATTTATATTTTTGCCACTCCTTTCATCGCCTACAATCAAACAATGTGGGGCACTAATACCTTAACAAGCTTTTTAGTGATCAGTCTGTACTACCTAAGAAGAGAAGCTAGTAGACCTATCCTTGCGGGAATCTTTCTAGGCCTAGCCCTACAAATGGACTATTTAGCATTTATTGCGGTTGGTACAATCCTGCTATGGTTAATTTTAGAGCAGGGCAAAAAAAGCCTTCCTACAATAATTAGCTACTCTGTAGTTGTGGGGCTAATGCTAATTTATCAATACCACTGCTTTGGTTCTATTTTTAAATCTACTAAATCTAATGGCAATCCAGCATTTGAGAATCCCGACTTGATTCTAGGATTTTTTTCAACTCCCTCTTTTTCTGTTATTTGGTCCTTACTATTTTCACTGCAGAAAGGAATGATCCTATTTATGCCAATCTTTTTGTTTACAATCATCGGGCTCTACTACTGGCTAAAAAGAAATCCTAGAGATACTTTACTCTGGATCTCTGTAGTTAATATTATAGCTTACCTGATGTTTATATCGACCTTTAATGGTTGGCATGGAGGTGCTACAACCTTTCCCCGCTATCTAATACCCTGTTTGATTTTTTGGCTTATTCCACTAAAAGAATGTCTAGTCCAATTTAAGTGGCCAGTATTTCTTCTAGCTACATTTAGTGCTTTCAACTCCTTAGTTTTATCGGCGATCTCTCCTATTTCACCCGATCTACACCCAAATCCACTGTATGATTTTAGCTACAAATTATTTTTCAGTGGGAAATTAGCGCCAATCAAATATCCTATTCGCCTGCAAGGCCTAGATCCCAACTTTGCTAACTACCAGAATCTATCAAGTGGAAACATCGGACAATTATTAGGACTTTCTGGAATTACTAGCTTAATCCCCTTATTATTAATTATTGGCTTGATCGCTTTTATCCTCTATAAAAGATTGAATGTCGAAAATTAATCTTCTTACACTTCTTTGTATCGTTGTTTTTTATTGCTTCCTACCTGGCAATATTAGTTGGCTAAATGACGAGCCAGTTCTAATTTGGAATGCACTCCACTGGAATGAGGTTAACGGCATTGCCAAGATTGGCTTGTTTGGATCGAAGGCAATTCCTTTTGGGGCGGTACCAACGATTATCTATCAATTCCTATTATTAATTTCAGCAAATAATTTAATTACAGTAGTGATTCTGAAAGCTATTTTTTTCGTTTTAATTATTTACTATTCTACTCTACAAATTTGTAAAACTTTAAATTTCAACCGCAACCTTGCCTTTATCCCCTTGCTCTCTCCATTTGTTTTTCATTATTCGCGAATCCTTTGGGATAACTGTTTTATCCTGCCAATCGCCTTTTTGACTTTCTCTCTTGTTTTAGAACAAATCAATCAGCCAACTAGGCGTAAATTAATAGTTCTTTTTTTTCTATCTACAATTTTAATCCAAATTCACCTAACAAGTTTTTTGCTGATTATTCCCTGTGCGATTTTTTTACTTTTCAAACAGTCGAAATGGTTTATTGAAAATATTACGCTAACAGCACTTGCTGTCTTGGCATCCTTCCTAATTAACTATCCATATTTTCATCTTTTAATAAATGAACTACCTAATGAAATTATCAATGATCAAAGTTCTAAATTAAACTTTGTTGCTTCCGGATTTTATTACTTTTCAGGGTGGAACTTCTTTGAGACATTTCTAAATGAAGTTCTTAGTTCATATTTAGGGTTATCTGCTATCATCGCTCGAATGATTAGCATTTTAGCTATTGGATTTTATCTATTTTATGTATTTCTACAATTTTGTTCTAATCTACCAAACAAGATAGATCCGCTAATCCAGCTCTCACTAACTATTCTAATCGGAGCAACAATCATTGCTTATTTTGGTAATTTAGAATCATTCCCGCACTATCTTAACGCCCTCGCACCTGTGTATGCCGTGCTAATTATTTATGGAATGAATCTAATCCTCAGTTACCATTTAGCAGGCATCGTTAATATTCTTTACGTCAGCAATATGATTGCCCTATCTCTTATCTTTCAAATTTATATCTGGCAGTTTAACGGCAACAAGTCCGCCAATTTTGGAGCAACACTTAGCAATCAAATTGCCGTTATGAAAGAAATTAAGCTTTCTGGTCAAAATCCAGAATTAATTACAACGGTAAAACAGTACCAATATTTTCCTTATAGTTACCAAACATTACTGAAAATATTGCCCGAAACAAATCCTGAACTATCAAAAGAAAAGATTTATGTTGTTTACGCCGATTCGCAATCTGATGATGGTCGAATTATTGCTATAAAAAAGTTGCATTAACTAGATAACTCTTATAACTGTAATTATATTAATACAAAAAACAATTTCCGATGAAGTGACCCTAGGGTCGCGCGTTCTTCAATCCTTATTCTAAATGCATTGAAGCTATGAAAAACAAATATACTAAAACCTCATGGGTTTTGGTATATATTTATCGATCCTCATTTTTTTTGCAAAGAATATTAGAGAGGTTCTATGGAAGAGTCTCTAGCAATTAACTTGATTTAAGGACTAGGAGGAGTAGCTGGGTATATACAAATCTCTACAGCAGGCATTGGATATCCCGTTTGAATCACGCCTGTAACAGAAGAAAACCGGTAGGTGTGAAAATAAGTCTGAGCTCTGGCTGCCCGAAGCGCCGAAGGAGCTGTGCGATATGTACCTTTATTATTATAGGTCGTAATAAAATAAACCCCGGCGGTTGAACTACAAGACACTAAACGCACATTTTCAGTATGTGTGTATCCTGGGATATCACCACCATAATTGTGCGTAGTTAGGTCAGTATCGTACATAAAAGAAAAAATACTTTGTTGAGTTGAATCAGCAAACCTCGCATTTATCCCCGTACGAGCATTATATAGAGATGTTATTGCAACTAAATCATTAGCATTGCGTCGATATTCTTGATACTGTGAGACAGCAAGGCCTGCCATAATTGAGGTGATCGCAACTGTCACTAGAAGTTCAACAAGACTAAATCCTTTCATATGTCGACTAAATTCGTCTGATCGATAATTTTTCATTAGAAAAAGAAGGGAATTTTCCAAGAAATATACCTTCTTACCGATACTGATTGATCACATTACCAAAAACGTTGTGCAGTTTACATATAACGCTAATGCTAAGATTAAATCATACCTTAAGATGTATGAAAAACCATTGAGAAACATCTTAAGTTCTATTTATAATTTATTGATTAACCTTCCAAAGCTTACTTCAGAACAAGTTCGCTAATAACAGATTATTGAAATGAATCTGTTTATTTGAAATAAAAAAAAGGGCGATAACCGACTTGTTATCGCCCCCAACTCGCAGAAAGGATGGTGTCATGCCTTACAAATGAACTATCGGCAGATAATTTAAAAACATTAGTCACTGAATAAAAAAATTATTTTTCTTTACGCGCAAAGGATCAATCATAAGCCCTTGAAAATCCTAGTTATTGAGGCTTCTTCAGATGTATTACTGCAACCCCAGGATCATTATTTAAGATCTCTAGCTTCCAACCTCGATCCTCAAAGTATCGAAAATAGAACTCTGGAATTGGTAGTGCTTGCCTTTTAGGGCTGGTTGCAATGGCACTAGTATAAATTAAAAAATCTTTTTTAGAATTGATTATTGGAGAGATTTGCTGACTAAAGTAATCAGCGTAAATCTTATTGTCCAGGTTGGGGGGCAGTAAATAACGCCTTTGGTTGGAAATTGGATAAACCCTTAAGTAGCTAAAGAAATATGCGGCCTTCTGCGGATCTAGATAAAGTTTGGGATCGTAGGATTCAACTAATCCTGGATTAAATAAGATTGGTAATTCTGGCTGATTTAATTGATTGATAATCTTCGCCGCTTCGGCAAAGTTTGGTAGTCGATAGGAATTAATTTTCTCATTCCAAACTAACTCCGAAGAAAAGATCAGCCCACAACAAAGTAGTAATATTTCAGATCTCTTCTCAACTAAGCGCAATAGCAATGCAACAAAGATGCCACCAAAAATGATATACCAAAAATAATAACGATAAACATAAACCTGTAGACCCAAGATTTCTTTCAGTAAGTAATAGATGAGTGGTAACCCCAAGAAGATCAATCCAGAAAATGTAATTAGCTGAGATGGTTTTTTAATTAGTTTTTTTAATTTAAAAAATAGAGTACTAATTGTTATTTCTTTAATTGTCATTCCGATCACAATTAGGAATAAGACTGTCAGCGAAATAGGTAATGTCTTAAAAAATATGAGCTGCGGGAAAAATAAACTTTGATCAGACTCTAATGTCTGTGCCCAACTACTAGAATTATTAATAATTTCTAAGTAATGTGGAATGAATAAACACATCAATAACAACAAGACAAAATTAAATAACAATATTCTCTTCCCCTCGGAACTTCTAAAATTATAAAAATAATAATGAGCAAGGGTCATCATCCAAAAAGCCATGAAAAAATAATGGCACACTGTTGCTAAGAAAAATGTTACAAAACAAATTTTTAATTCACTTAAAGATCTTTCTACCCCCGTGTTGTTCTGTAGCGATTTAAGATAATAATAGCTACCAATTGCTAGGAAAGTAGCTACTAAACTATAAGGCCTAATTGGCAAAATTGCTAAAGCAAACTGCGACTTAATTCCAATAATCATGCCCAGAACAATTACTGTTATTAAGAGTGAAAAATGTATCCGCAATAATCTATAAAGAAATCCTAAAGTTATAAAAAATAGTAATACTGAAAATAGCTTTAATGCCGTTGGGGAAATATTACTAATTAAATCTGACCAAATTTTAATTATGTAAAAATATGCTGGCGAAGAACCTTGATTTAAAAAAACCTCTCTCACTAATCCCTGATAATCAAGGCTAACTAACCAAGCTGTGATTGACTCATCAATTAAGAGCGGTTTGAAAATTGAAAAGTTAAAACTGAAAAGGAAAAGGAAAAGGCCTGAATTAAGAAAAAGGATCATCAAAAGGAATTTGGTAGCTAAAGTTTTAGAATAGCTACTCATCTTAATCATGCTTTTTGATGTAGATTAACAAAATCTCTAAATTTACCAATAATCTCAGGTGAAGTAACCTTAAGCAAATCAACATGTTTAATTGCAGGTAATAACATTAATTCCTTAATGCCAATTTTATGTTGATATAAATTTTCACTCATCGTGAAAGGAATTACCTCATCTTCTATTCCGTGAAAAAACAAGATGGGAGTCTGAATATTGGCAACTTTACGTAAAGAGTCAAAGCGCGGCTCGATAAATCTCCAAAGTGGTAATCGGGGATATAAATACTTAGCCATTTCAATATTATTTGAGATTGTTGAATCTATTACTCCACAACACACTGGGTACTTAGTAAGGCCTTCAATTGCAATTGCCCCACCTAATGATATGCCATGAAGCACTATTCGAGAATACTTAAAATTAAGTTCCTGATGCACAAATTTCATCACTAAATCTAGTGCTTGATAGCAACCTGCTTCGCTAGGTTTACCAGCGGACTGACCATAACCTGGATAATCAAATAAGACATACGAAAATCTTGTTTGATTATAAAAATCATAAACTCCATTCAAATTTGAAATATTAGAAGCATTACCATGGCAATTAATTACCATAACTGGAGAGTCAACTAACTTATAGGAAATAGAAATTTTATGCTCAGGACTTGTTAAGAACTTTATCTGGCAATCTGCAGGAATCCTACTGACATCATAATCAGGATTAGGCTTAAAGGTAATACGATCTTGAATATAATTAAACACGGAATTAAATCGAGATTACTTGCTAATGAATTTTTAACAGTTTTAAATAATATTAGAAATGAAACTGTGGAAGGGATTAAATGATAAACTGAGGAGTATGTAACATACTCCTCAGCAATCAACTATTAAGCAGCGTCTTCTACTGCTTCAGCCGTTGCTTCTTTAGCTGCCAAACAGACAGTATTATCAGAAGCTAAATGATAAACATCTAATTCATCACCAAAGCGCTGAAAACCATAACGTACGGCTCCACCATTATCTCGTAACAAGTCACGACAAGCCTTGTCTTGATCTGAGAACCAAAGTTCTTGGTACTTTGATAACAATTCAGTATCATCTAACAATTCACGATCAATCATTGCCAAGCAACGAGTATCAATCATTACTTTTCCAACAGAGGTTGGAGCATTAGCAATTATCTCTTCAAAATCAACTTCATCATGAGAGGAATCATGAATCACGATTCGACAAGAATAAGGGTTTCTAAGAATTCGATAATTTCCCGGGCTTAGCTCTATAACAACACCACCAAACTTTTTAATTACTTCATTCTTTTCTGTTGGATCTGAATCAATTAAGTCCAAAAGTGCTCGATGTAATTGTGGATTAGCTAACATAAACTGATCAATGATCACCATATGTCCACTTTCAATAGCAATTCTTTCTCGCAAGTTACCGCTGTTATTATCAGATCGACCAAAACGACCTCGGCCGCCTCCGCCACCTTGACGCCGACCACCGCCACCGCCACCGCGCCAGCTTCCGCCACCGCCGCTTCCACCGCGACCACCACCAAATCTGCGACCGCCAGCACCTTGTCCACGACCGCCGCCTTCGCTGCGACCACTCTCACTCCGGCTACCTTCTCCACGGCCACCCTCTCCGCGACCTCCACCATTGCTACCGCCACCACTTCTTTGACGACCGTATCGTCCTCCACCATTATTGCTTCCACCGCTTCCGCGAGAATCTGAATTTCTCATTGCGTTCTCCAATTTATTTAAAAAGTTTCTGCTTTAGCTGAACCTACTTGACTATCGATATCTTAAACTAATCTAAAATTTTAAGTTTCAATTTAGATGTTTCCTAGGTCGCCAGTGGCGAGACTAAGGGATTAAATTAATTAAGCGTTTCGCAATATTCTCGAATAGAATCTATTGGCGATAAGTTATAGTAAAAATCAGCAATCATTAAAAATTAATCACAAAGATTCGAATGTCCGCTGATAATAAGCCCAAGTTAAGAAGCTTTATTTTCGTTGACTTAGATAGCTAAAAAAATTATCTGCAAACAGATAGCTATAAACTATTAATCAGAACAATTGTGATTAGTGCACATCTTTGATTCAATTTAATTACCATTTAGGAAAATACACTAAAGACAATCCCGCCCTATATTTAGCTCTGGAAAGTCTCAATGTTTTGCTCAGTTTAAACTAATATGCCACTAATGTGATTAGTCAAAGAATCAAAGTAAGTACCAAATATATCTTTATTTTGAGGTTTTATCCATAGCACTACTTAAGACCTAATTATTTGATATTACTAGATATTTTATATTCACAATGTTCACGAACAAGGCACTTTTGGCACTTTCTCTCTTCTGGAGTTGGCTTAACTGGAAAATCTTCATCTAGAATCTGCCTCATTTCCATTAAATGTCGATCTAACCACTGTTGTTTTTTCTGGGTATTTAGAATCTTAACACTACGAGCCTTTTTGCCTAGAATTAGATAACCATAAGGTGGCTTCTTACCCTCAAGCTCCTCAATCAATCTCATGCTCACTAACAGTTCAACCACAAAACGATCTCTAATCTTATTAGCCAGGGGCTTACGTTCTACGGGAATAATATAGCCCCCCTCAACTAATAGGGCATCAGGTCTAGCACTAAGCAATTGACGTTCAGAAATATATTCTTTTGTTTCCTTAAAAAAACTACTGGGAGAAAGTACTGAATCAATCTTTAAATTTACACCAGAAGTTTTTCTTTTTTTCTGAGCAATTGTCGAGAAAGCATCAAGTACAATCACCAGAACTACCAGCAGAATGAGTAGCCAAAATACAAGAGAGGTCGTGTTGGAAAGTTGCTCGAAGAGAGAAGCAAGTTCACTTGCTAATTGACTTAAATATTCTTTCAACATTTATAAACACAAAAAATTAGTGTATCTGCGTGAACAAATAAACAATAATTAAAAAGAAAATCATGAAAATAATTAAGTTAGTAGCCCAAGTTAAATAACGTGCCGCATCAAAATCAGCCAACCAACTCTTCATAATCTCCTGACGTTCTGGCTCCGATTTTTGATCTGGCGGCATCACTTGTTTACGATAGAGCAAATTCCAGCTTTCAGGACAATGCAGATAACTAGCAATATCCTTTGCAGTGATAATAATTTTACCCTCTTTACTTAAATGGCCCATCTGCTTTTATAAATTAAATGGAGAGTGACTTAGTCTAGAAATTAGTAACATTTGAAATCTGAGCGCACCCTTCTGAAATTATGAGTACGCATTTTCAACTATTATATGAATCAACAAGTGAAACTTGCAATAAGCTTAGTAAAGATTAGAACTTATTTCTTACTAACAATTTTTTGTAAAATTTCGTTTAATTTAGATCCTGTAATTAAACTTTGTCGGGAATTCGTGCTTAACTCATAGACCGATCTTAAGTCTGGCGCAGTTAAAATTTCATCGTAACGACTATCACAAATTGGAATATGGGCTGTCTCGATAATATACTGAGCCTCAGGTGATTGATTATTAGTTATCTTCCAAAAAGCATATTTAGCTGTTGAAGAATAAAATCGGCAACTTAATACAAAAGAATTCATCTCTGTAGTTTCAATCGCAACAATTAAATCACTGTCTGCTTTCAAACTAAAGTTGAATTTAAGGGCTTCTAACCATGCTTTTTTAGCACGGTAAGCCGATAGCTCATCCACGTAATTTCCATGGATCGTATCAGTATCTGGATCAAAACAAACCCCTTCGAAATAAGGAATTTCTTTAATGTGTGGTAACTGCTTTGTTTGGATTTGAACTGAATTCATTTGCTATACCTTGGTAAAACCACAGAATCTTTACTAACTCTCAATTCACAACTATGTTGAAAAATGAGTAAAACCTATCATCTGTATATAGATTCTCGGCTGAAACTATAGAAAACTTAAGGATTTTCTAAGTTAAGTATTATGCTTAAAAGTTATTGATTATCTTAATAATATTAGTAGGTTATTGATTATCAGCGATTTGTTGCTTGGGAATAAAAGTTATTTTATGGCTTTGTTGTGGAGATTGGGCCTTTAGTTTCTGCAATATTACCTAGTGAACTAAATAATACACTGTAGCTCAACGGGCTTGTTTTCAACTGGGTTAGATACGTAAAGTTATTAATAATTTTTAGTAGTTACGGGAAGGCTCATCTTTAAATTTAACCAACTGACATCAAGCCCTGGACCAAAAGCTATTAAGGTTAACTCTTCCGAGGTATCACGTTCGTTCTTTAAAAACTCTTGCAAACAAAAAAATATTGTTGCTGATGACATATTGCCGAATTTTTTTAATACCGAATAACTTGCCTCTAAATCTGATAATTCTAAGCCTTCAGCGACAGCCTTTAAGATTGCTTTCCCACCAGGATGTACAACAATGTTTTTCTTACGATAAAAACTGCTAAAGGCTGACTGTTTAAGAATTTCTTTAATATAATTCGGAAGCCGAGGGGAGAGTCCCATTAGCCACCCTGACGGAGTAATATTCCAAGATAAATATTCTGTCGCCTCCGAAAATGTCTTTGTCCCAACCTGAGAAATTTGTAAGTGACTTAGATTTTCATCTTGACTATTTCTTAGGGCAATAAAGGCACAACCATCGCTAAACAAGGCATTACTAATCTGAATTTCAGGATCAAGAGTATTCTGATAATGAAGCGAACAAGCTTCCACACAAATGACCAAAACAATTTTTTCAGTGATTAGCTGACAAAGTCCTGCAGCACTATGCAGTCCAACAACGCCGCCATGACAACCCATAAAGCCAAGATGCCAGTGAATACAAGAATCAAGGGCTAGATGGCTTACTATTTTTGTATCAAGTGTCGGGTTTGTTAGTCCTGTGCACGAAACTGTAATCACACCTCCAATTTCATGAGGATTAATCTGATTAGTTAAAATAAAATGATCTAAATTTTTTAGAATCTCCGGCAAGACCACACCAACATAATGGTTATTTCTCTCTACCGTCCCGGGGATTTTATTTAAATAAAATTCTTTCCAATCTGATAAGTAGGTATATCTTTCCTCCACAGCTGTCTGTCTAATCATGCGGCTATGTCCCAGAGTCCAATTCGTAACATTAGCTTCTTGAAATCCAAGATACTCATTTTGCAATACATGATTAGGAGCTGGATAAACTCCGATACATAGAATACCTACTGGATTATTTTTAAGATCAGTCATTAATAATTATTACCATAACTTAGAAGCTAGTGGAGCGATATAAGGGATTAAGGGAAATAAAAATTTTCTTTTTATAGAACTCTCAATAATCCAAGTGATCATTTGACAACGTGCCCATTGTCTTTTTTGTAATATTCTAATTTCTTTTTTCCAAAGCTTAGTGCTGATGTCAGAAATTTCGCGTCGATCTTGAAAGTTCAATGTAATCAGCTCTGCTAATCTCTCTGCAGTTTGAATTGCGAAATACATTCCTTCGCCTGTAAATGGCTCGGGATAACCCAAGGCGTCACCACAAAGAAAAACTTTTCCCTGAGCTGGCAGTCGCTTACGATATAAAGTTTCTGTCGCTGACTTTTCGTGAAGTTCTTCTAGTAAAAAATATCTTTTAAGAAAATCAGAAGTGTGAAGTTTTTTACCACGTAGATAAGAAGCGATATGAAAGTAAGGCTCCTCCCCTGCAACTCTCACAACACCATGGTAACCAAAATTATCAAGAAGAAAACGGACCTCTCCGCATGGAAGGCTATCTAACCCATGTGGATCACCGGCAATTTTTTTTAGGTACCCTTGAAATCCAAAGCCGTTCTTCTCTAACCGTTCCTCTGGCCATTCAGGCAGTGACTTTGTGGCAATTCCACCACAGTCAATAATAAGATCAAAGATTTGCTCCTGGCCATTACAGAGAAGAAGACCTGCTACTGAATCAATAATTTTTGCCTTCTTGTTAATTAGAGTCACTCCCTGTTGCACGGCGATGGTTCTAATGGCGTTATCAAGTATTGACCGATCGATCCACCTTCCATGATTATGCTTAAATGAAATAGTACTTTCGACGGAAACGAGTGATATTGTATTAATTGGAGTTCCCGGAATTATGACAGAACTTAATCCATGTTTAACTAAAATCTGGACTGCCTCTTTATGGAGACATCCACCACATACCTTACCAAGTCTTAATACTTCTGGAAGAGATTTTTTTTCAAATAAATAGATGTTTGAGAAGCCTTTAGTACTTAGTAAGTATGATAAGAAACTTCCACATATTCCTGCGCCAATAATCGCAATCTTGGGGCTTATATTGTTTATCACAAGATAGACTCTAAGAGTATTCGTTCAGGGAATACTTTACTAACTTGATAACTAGATTCGATAGCTTGTCTCTCCCATTCTTGATGATTGTAGGAGCGATAAACAGAAACTCTTGCGTCATGATGAACAACTTTGCTTCTTGTAATTACTTTAGGAAATAAATTAGCTAATAATAATCCTTTTTTAGTTCGTAAAAGATCTTCGTGTCTTACAGCCAACACTGCCTTCCTTTTAGTTAAATGAAGGAATGGTAAAATTTCAGTAGGATCTAAATGATGTAAAACTAAATTTGTATTGATTAATGAATAGTTTCTTTCAACTTCTTCCAACCTTTCTGAGGAATAATTAATTTGAGATTCATTATTGTATGATTCTGCAATCGAAATTAAAGTTTTATTAAGATCAATTCCGTAAAATTTAATATTTAAGTTATTAATTTTAGCAAAATTATGTAAGTATCTTAATAGACCACCCCCACCACAGCCAATATCTGCAAAAGAAAACTCTTCGCTTAATTTATGATTTAATTTTTTATATTGTACTTTAAGCCAGTTAGCTGTTCTATAAAAGTTACCACTCAAATAATTAATTCTATTTAATGTAATTTCTACAGCTGATAATTCTTGCAACGAAAGTCCTTTTTGATCCATTAGTTCTTGCAAGTAAGGTCGCTGCTCTAAAAGCTTGGGTATTTTAGTTATTTTCACTAGTTTACCTTACTCCTTTAAAATTATCATTAAAAGCTCAATTTATAACTATATTGAACCTGCTTAATATTTTTATCAAAAATAACAATATTTATCATGATCAAGATCATACAACTTAATTTAACTTAGTTATAAATTGTTTTTCTAATATAAATTATCTGTCTTTTGAAAATCTGAATTCTGTTTCAACCACCATTGGAACAAAAGTAGGACTTTTAAAGCAAGGGCAAAAATATAACTAAACATGGGCTCCAAAATATTTTTGGAAATTACTTTATAAACTAAGGAGAATTTATGAATGAAGATACAATCAAAGGAAACTGGAAAATTTTAAAAGGTAAAGTTAGAGAAGCTTGGGGAGACTTAACAGACGACGAGATCACTGAGCTTTCTGGCCAAAAAGATCAACTAGTAGGCACTGTTCAGAAAAGATATGGCATTGCTCGCGAAGAAGCTGTTAAGCAGGTTGATAGCTGGGCTAAAATGCATACCAAGAAGAACAAAGCAGGCTGCGATACTTGCAACTAAGTATTGAGGCTCTGTATAATTTTAAATAAATAAAAAATAAAAATGGAAAATACTGCAACACACAATGGAAATGGGAAAAAAGCTACATCAGAAATTAATACAACTGTTGAAGCCTTAAAAGAAAAATCTCAATCTTTAAGAGGGGATCTATCTGAAATTAAAAACTTGCTATCAGAACTTTTTACTGAAGGAGCTGACTACGCAAAAGAAGGTGGAGCCGAAAAGCTTCATTTACTACAAAAAAAAGGTATGAAGAAGCTATCTGAGATTGAACATTCAATGGAAAGACATCCCATAGAAAGTATTTTAATTGGAGCAGGTCTCGGACTAGTCTTTGGTGCTTACATGTTTCGTAAATAAAAAATGCCTACGAGTTTGTCACAAAAAGAAAATGAAGGCCCTGAAGCTCTGTTAGCAAGTCTAGCAGAGCTTCAGATTTTAGCTGACTTAGTTCAAAATAAAATTGAATTATCGAAATTGAGCCTAAGCAACTATTTATTTAAACTCAGCGCTAAAATAATCTTAGGGATTTCTTTATTCACAATCTTTTTAAGTTCGCTGGCATTTAGCATCTTCGCACTAATTGAATCTTTAACTATTTACTGGTCAAAGTATACTGGGGAACCACTTTGGATTATTCGACTTTTGACATCTGTTAGCCTGATAATAATATTATTATCATTACTAATATTAGGATTTTATTTAATACAAAAAAAATTAACTAAGATTTAATCACACTAGAAATCTATGGAAAATTTAAAGATTTTAATGGCTAAAAACAAATTTATTAATCAAGAGATTGATGGACATTGGATTAGCTTCAAAGATAATTTAAAAAACATTTTTAAATTATCTCCTTGGATTAGAACATACCCTTTTACAAGCTTTTCACTTTCATTGCTAACAGGTGTATTTATCAGTGCAAGATTGGCACAAGTTCGTCCCCAACTGGAAGACGTTGAACCGCAAGGAGAGCACTTAGCTACAAGTAGTAAATCAATCCTTAGAAATGAAATCTTACCAATCTTATCGCAGCTTTTAATTGTAAAACTTAAAGACTCTTTGGAGCTTAAAAAGCTAAACTTGCACTCTAATCCTAACTTCGAATCTGCTCCTGATGAAGAGTAGACCTCCTTTGACCTGTTATTATTAATTAATATACTTTACTAAAGGGTAGCTAATTAGAATAAATATGCAAAAAGTAGAGAATATGGTTTTGCTTTGGGTATCTTGCCTGAACTTTACCAAGCTACTCGGTAATATTTAATGGCTTTTATTTAGTAAATTGTCTGCATTTGGCTTTTGTAAAAATAAGGCTAAATATCTAAGTAATTTCTAACGCTTACAGTGTCTAATATGACTAAGATCATAGGAGAAACATGGAAATCCAGATATTTTAATTCAATAAATTTAATATAAAGGAAAATTCCAATGCAAAATTTAGCAATTAATGGAACATTGATATTTGCAATGTTTTTTTTGTCACTCACAGCTTGTCAAAGTAAGGCAATGCATGTCGCAGAGACACTTAACGAATCAAATTATAAAATTCATCAAGCACATGATAAAGCCCAAGAAGAGTTCACTACTGCGGCAGTAGCTCATGACAAGGTAGTTAGAAAAGCGGTAGTTCCCCTAGATCAGGCAAAAATTGAGTATGAAGAACAACGTCGCCAAGCTTCTGAAAAAATTTATCAAGCTAATAAAACTTTAATCAATAAACAAAGTGCCTCAGTATTAGAAGTTAGAAAGGTAGAAGCCGAAGCACGACAAGATGTTTTTGATGCAGCTAAATAGTAAAGATTATGACTTAAGATTTTAATCCTTTTTAGATCACCAAGGCAAAATATCTATTTTTTCAAAAATAAGCTTTGTCTCTTTGGGTGCCTTTTTTAAAAAATTAGAACAGATTAACAAATTTTATTTACAAGGAAATCAAATGAAATATTTATTGAAAACAGCATTTTTGGTTCTAATAATTCTAAGTACTGGAATTATTGCCTGCAAAAATAAATCAGAAAGGATCGCTGATACAGTTAGAACTGGTAATCAACAACTAAAAGAAGTTGCCGAGGAAGGCAATGCTGAGATTGCGGAAACTGTTCGAGACGAGAATATTAAGCTTAATAAAGTTAATGCCGATCCAGATTCAACTGCAGGTGAAAAACTTGATGCTGAGTTAGATGCTAAGGCAAATATCCTTGACGAAAAAATTGAAGCTACGAATGAGTATATGGATACAAGAGATGAAATAGACAAAGATATTAAAGATGAATTGAAAAAATAAATTGCTAGAAGCAGGGCGGGTGAATATTACTCCCCACCCTGCTTATTTTTATGCCATTCGCCTATACTTAATGAGTCTTCGTTATTTTCAAGAAGTAAATTTTATCCTTGCCCTGATTGCCGAATGATCTGATAAAACATCCTTTAAATGTGAATATTCTTCGATCTGCATCTGTTCGGGAAATAAAATCCAATCCAGTCTTTTTCTTGTAAAACGAAAAGTACCTCCTAAACTATCCTTTGGATCGAAGGCCGTAAGGTTTAAAGTTTTACTTAGAAGTGCAAGAGCTGAATTCTTAACTGAGTATTCTGTATTAAAATCACCCATTATTATACAGGACCTCTTTCTAGCTTTTTGATATTCTATTATTTGCTTAACCTGCCTACTCCTAATTATACTGCTGACACAATCTAAATGCAGAGAAATTATATCAAATTCACAATTATTAATCTGAATTGTTGCAACCACAAAACCTTTAACAGGTAAAAAGCGATAATTAAATAAAATGATTGAATCTAGATTGCATAGTGGATATCTGGAAAGTAAAGCAGTTCCATAAGTTAAATTAAGCTTTTTGGCATGATTCCCACTAAAAAAATATGGATACCCTGATTTTGCAGCAAGATATCCAAGGTGATCAAAGTTACCACTCCAGAAAGATTTATCATCGATTTCTTGCAATCCAACAATATCTGGTGATTCTCTAATGATTGCATTCGCAATCAAATCAAGATTTTTGTAGATTTGTCTTGCGGGCTGAAATATTTGATGCAAGCTATTATTCCGTCCGTGGGCAATGTTTAATGACAAAATAGACAAAAATTCTATCTCCGAAGTATTTACAAGTCTTTCTGGTCTTTTAGACATTATGGAGCTTAAATTTAAGCTTTTTAAGATAACTGAATCTTAAAAAATTCTTACTGATTTGGATCATACTAATGGTGTTATTTTTTGTGTTAAAAATTACTTTTTAGCACTTAATTCTATACACTAAAATGACATTACACTTCCTTGCCAATTGGATTGAAGCAAATATTGAGCTAATACTCTTCACCTCGGTCAGTATTTTCGTTGCCTCAATAATCTTAATACCATTAATTATTATTTATCTACCACCAAACTATTTTGTTCAAAAATCAGAAAAAAAAGGAAATGTTTTCTACTGCTGGTCTAAAATAATTCTCAAAAACATATTGGGTGTAATTTTGATCAGCATTGGCTTACTAATGGTCGTACTCCCCGGACCAGGTATCATTATGATGATTATCGGCTTAATGCTGGTCCAGTTTCCAGGTAAGCGTCGCTTAAAAAATTATTTCTTAGGAAATCAAATTCTTCGAAAACAGTTAAATTGGATTAGGAATAAAGGAAATAAAGATCCTTTCATATTTAGTTCTGGAAAAAACAGGTGATTTATTTTGGAATTATCATTGCAACAGTTATTGCGACACTCCTTGCACTCAACTTCACCAGATCAGAAAAGGTACTTTATCACTGTATCAAGCACCTTTATGGAGTATCCGATCCACAATTTAAAATTTCTATTGGCTATTTACTTAGGCCTCCATTTCTAGAAGGGAATAGCATTACTCCCTTAACTAACGGTGTAGAAATTTTTCCAGCAATGCTAAAAGATATTCGCTCAGCTAAAAATTCGATCTGCTTTGAAACCTACATCTATTGGTCCGGTAATATTGGCCAGCAATTTACTGAGGCTTTAGTGGAGCGAGCGAATGCAGGCATCGCGGTCCATCTGATACTAGATTGGTTTGGTGCTTATAGAATTAAGAAAAGCTTACAAATGCTAAAAGAATCTGGAGCGCAGGTTCAAATTTTCCACCCTCCCAGGTGGCATACTCTTTCCCGTCTTAATAACCGGACTCATCGCAAACTCTTAATTATTGATGGGCTCATTGGCTACACTGGTGGGGTTGGAATTGCGGATCGCTGGCAGGGGAATGCCCGCAATCCAACAGAATGGCGTGATACACATTTTCGTGTGCAAGGTCCAGTAGTAGGCCACTTACAATCTTCATTTGTTGATAACTGGATTAAAACATCTTCTAATGTCTTACATGGGAAAAATTATTTTCCAGAACTTCACAAGCAAGGTTCCTCCTCTGCTCAAGGCTTCAGTAGTTCAGCTGCCGGTGGTAGTGATAGCGCCCACTTGATGTTTCTATTTGCAATTGCTTCTGCAAAGAAAAAAATCCTGATTAGTTCAGCTTACTTTATACCAGACAAATTACTTATTAACGAACTGATTGCCGCCCGTACGCGAGGTGTAGAAATTCAAATTATTTTACCAGGACATCATACAGATGCTAAACCAGTACAGTGTGCCTCGCGGGCTTGCTGGGGGAAGTTACTGCAACATGGAGTTAAGTTTTTTCAATTTCAGCCGACAATGCTTCATTTGAAAATCATGCTTATTGATCAACTCTGGTGCACGGTTGGCTCAATGAACTTTGATTACCGTTCTTTTCACCTAAACTTTGAATCAAATTTGAACTTCTTTGATCATGAACTAGCAAATAAACTAGAAAAACAATTTGAAATGGATCTGGCACAATCTCTAGAAGTAAAATTGCAAGATTGGAAGAATCGCCCGTTTATTCAAAAAACTATGGATGCAATTTGTTCTCTAGGTCGAACACAATTTTAGCTAACTAGTGACTTCTGGCTTTAATACTTCATTCGTTCTTCTCTCTGAAGATCTATGACTATTCACAATAAGTTAAGATTTAAATATAGAAGGAAAGCTGATTAGATTGTAGCCCAAGAAAACTAATATTCTGCAAAATTGCTTCGCGTAAATGATCATCCCAAGTATTAGGATCAGAGCGAAAATGTTCAATGCTACTGGAATAAAATGGAAAGTTTAAACTTTGAGAAGCTTTATTCGTAGTTAACTCCAATCCATCTTGAGTCTCATTAGATTGATAACTAGCGATTGTAACGCCTTGCTCAGCAAATGCTAGTGCCACCATTCCAGTCAACAGATCTTGTTTACTATGAGTTAACAGTAACTTCGGCTTAAGTTCTTGAACTAACTTGCGAATTGCGGCTGATAAAAACAAAGCAGACTTTTGCAATTTACTAATTTGAATATGGTCAGCATTTTGGCACTCAGAATATTTCTGAAGTAACTCACTGCCTCCTGCAGGCAAACTATTTTGTAAAAAACTTAGATCAGAGAAATGCTGGTTAATTTTTTTTAGCTCCTCTGCGGATAGAAAATTAGATAAGACTTGCTCCGATAGATTGGCCCAAGCATTTAGTCCTTTTTGGGAATTCATGCAGGCCAAACACGGTCGCTTGCTATTTCCAACTGTGTATAGATCCAAGCTACAACGTTCCAAGCAGCCATCACATTTAATTGCAAAGACTTCCGATTTACGATGTACTAAATAACTGGCTAATAAGAAAATGAAATTTGCTGAAATTAAATCAGTATCAGGGAAATTTCCATAAGGACTAAAGAGCGCAATCCTCATAGGGTCTGAACATTCTGCAAAGCATTAGACTGTCGATTACGCTCAAGATAAAAATAAACTATTTCGGGTGCTGGAGTTTGTAAATGATAGCTATTTATTAACATCTCTCCTTGGCTCGTCACTTGATTTAAACCTGATTTCAAATAGTCATCACTAATTCTTAATTCTTGAACAGAGCCAGATAACAATTGATTAGTTGGTTTTTGTTCTGAGCGAACAAGACCGGCAGGCAAACCATTGTTATAGACAACATCAGAAACATTAATCGCAACTAAAGAACTAGTTAAATCTTCGCTGGAACGACAAACACCATTTAATTCAAAGTTATGAGCCGAATTAATTAGCCGTGCTTCAAAACGAAGGATCTGATCAGCTCCAATTAACTCCGTTAAGCAAACTGAGTTACTTAAATCAAGTTGTGGTTGTTGTGGACATTTTAGCTGTAAGGAAACTCCGTATAATCCATTGTACTGACTAAGCAATGCTGGAAAAACTTGATCAAGAATAATTCCGTCTGGCTGAGAAAGACGTGCGCCCTCCATAGTAATTTGGACAGTCTCGAAATCGTTACCAAAGACACTAAGTGTCAACTCAACCGGGTAAGTTGATGAGATTGAACCTGAATATGGGAAAAAATGAATTGCTGTTTTAACAGTAGAATCATGATAGGCGAAAGAAACCCAGTGATAAACTTTTGACATTTTATTCCATCACCTGTTGAGTAAAATTAGTTCTTGAGTATTTTTGCTCTAATAATCTCACGGAAAGATCATTAGATGTGTAGCTGACAATTCTTAAATAGGCCTGCTGATCATGATGCGGATCTAATTCCAAATACTCCGCAAACTCTTCTTCAATAATTAAATTCTCCGCTCCAAAGGCCTTAATCTTAATCTCTAATTCCGGAGATCTAGTTCCCGTATAAAGTCGGACCTTCAACATACTATCACTCTGACCCAAGCTATTTAGAGCAATCATATTTTGAGATTTAGTGGAAAGATGTAGCGGAAAGAACCCAGCTTTTTCTCTGCTTAATTTACAAACTGGACTAACTGTCAGCTCCCGATTACTGGTATTAATCTCACAGCTATGTGCAGTTCCCGCAGCAGAAACAACTTCAACACTTCCCTGTCTAATTCCAGCTTGCAACTTACAGTTACTAACTAAACCATCAAGCTCAACTAATCCCGGCAATCCATGAACAAACTTAACATTTAGCTGATTAGTTAGTTGGCCATCGATATCATAAATTTTAATTTGATGCTGATTATGCGCATCTTGGCGAGCAGGAGAAATGTACAATGTTGATTGAAAATATTCATCTGCTGCAAACCAAAAGAAGGATCGCGAATATTCAGCCACCTGAGACATTACAGAAGCAGAAGATTCTTTACTGATATTATTTGAATCTGAGAAGATAAAATTTTCCTGCATACTAATTAGGATTTGACTGTTAAAAAGATTGAACCCTAGGGGTGGATAATTTTTCATGAGAAAATACATCACATCAATAGGACAATTTAAGCAATATCTTACACCAGTTACGGTGTAGAATAGAATTACCGAATCAGCAGAATAACTTACAACTAACGCAAAATCAAATCAAAAATCATCTAAATCAAACTCTGAAACACCTTTACTCAGAAGCCTACTACGGAACCCCAAAGAACTTTAAAAACTACCAAGAAAATTACCTTTTCATCTACGATCCTAGCTGATTTCTAAAGTTGGCGAATAATTCATATTTGGATATAGTAATTTTAACTTAATTCTATTTTCATCTTGATCCATAATACGAGCAAAGCTAATCTATGAAAAAATTACTTCTTAAAATCCTCCCGTGGATCATTACAGTCGTGGCACTTTATTTAGCCTTTAAAGGCGTGCATATTCTTGAAGTAACTGAAACTATCCTTGCTGGCAATCCAATCTGGCTTGGGATAACAATTACACTGACTATCTTCTCCTATGTTTTAAGAGCCTATCGCTGGCAATTCTTTTTTCCGGAAAAGGTAATAAGCTTTGCCAATGCCTATAAGGTGTTAGTGCTGGGGTTTTTTATGAACAATATCTTACCAGCTCGGGCGGGAGAAATTGTTCGGGCACATTTAGGTGCAAAATTCACTAACACAAAACGTACCCTCGTATTAGCAACAGTTGCTAGTGAGCGCTTAACTGATGGACTAATCATTAGCATCATGTTTGTAATCTATGTAATCCTTACTCCTAAAGAAGCTATCTCCAATGGGATGCTATTTGTTGCTGGTATGTTTTTCTCGGCAACATTAATGGTTCTCTTACTATTAGTACTTCGAACGCAAATCTTTAATTATGCAGAGAAGCTAGCAAATCGTTTTAATAATAAAGCTATTCTTTATTCAGTGGATCGATTTCAGGTTTTTATTAACGGGCTTGCTCCGATGTTTAACCGTCGCCGACTTCCAATAACGGCGAGTCTATCACTAGCGATTTGGCTGATTGAATTGCTAGCTTACTATGCCATCGTTCGGGCATTTTCTGCCGATTTAACTCTTTTCTCATGTATCCTTTTTTTAGTGGCCGTAAATTTTAGCTCATTAATTCCAGCGGCGCCTGCAGGCATTGGTGTTATTGAAGCAGTGGCTTCAGGAGTCTTAGTGGGTCATGGACTTGATAAAGGCCTGGCACTATCAATGGTTATTTCTCAACATTTAATTCAAATCTTAGTGATTGCAATCCCCGGAATATACTTTACTGTGACCTTAAAAAAACATCTAAACGCTATTAAAACTGAGGCTAATGACGATCTTTAAATCTGCTAAGGACTATTGGAAAGAAATTGAGCCCGAGATTAGTCATTTTGACTTGGCAATTATCATTCCTGCTTACAACGAAACTAAGAGAATCCCAAAAACTCTAAGACAACTTCAAGAATATTTTTCAGCTTCAAACTTTAACTATCAAGTAATTGTTGTTGATGATGGTAGCCAAGATCAAACTAGCAGCGTAGTAACTGCGATGGCTTCGGAAATTAATAATCTAGAGGTCGTTACATTACAACCAAATGTCGGTAAAGGCTGGGCCGTCCGCTCTGGTGTTTTAGCCTCTCGGGCCAAATTAATCCTTTTTTGTGATGCTGATGGAGCAACACCTTTCACTGAATTCGCCAAGCTTTATCAAGAGCTTCAGGCTGGGGCTGACATCGCTATCGGCTCCCGAGCAATTCCGAATTCAGAGGTAACATTAAAAACTAATTGCCTACGAAAATTTTTAGGTCGTAGTTTTAACTTCTTTGTAAATCGACTAATTCTACCGAAATTTTACGATACTCAATGTGGCTTTAAGCTTTTTCAAGCACCAGCTGGTCAGATGTTATTTTATTTATTAACTCGTAGGGGATTTAGCTTTGACTTAGAAATCTTATTTTTAGCAGAGAAGTTAGGATTTAAAGTCAAAGAAGTAGCCGTCAATTGGACAAATGTTACTGGTTCAAAAGTTAATATCCTAAAGGACTCTCTAAAAATGTTTTTAGATATTTTTAAAATTAGACTTTACTGGCTAAAACACTCGGATAAATCTTAGGCCAAGCTTCTGCCCCCATTTGTTCTAAAAACCCTGTATACCATTCCCTCAAGACAACGGACGAAAGCTTCCTAGAACTTTGCAAATCTTGATTATTTTGTATCCCTCCAACATGAATTAAAGATAACTTAGAATTTTGTCTTTGGATTTCCTGGCTAGCAGATCTAATCTGCGATTCAGCAAAGGCTTTAATTGCTTGTCCACTTAGCCCACCTTGATACTTACTAGTATAAAATTTCCAAAGTTTTTGATCTGTCGAAGTAATCTGTGAATCAAAATTAGCGTAATTTTTTTGAGTGTTAGTTAGCACCAACCCATCTACTTGGAGTTCCGAAAATAAATGAATATTTTCTGAAACTGAATCTAAAAATCCAAGCTTCAAAAATATTGGTAAATATTCCGAAATTGAATTACGGAGACTGATGATGGCAGAAATTCTTTTATAAAATAAAGCTTGATCTTCATTATGATCACAGTTTGGGCAACTTTCGTTTATTTCAATAAAATCAACTAGGCCAGAAGCTTTTTTAATTGCTGTTAATAATCCGGCCAATTGCTGTTCAGGATTATGCAAAGGATGTCCCATCAGGCTTAGACCAATTGGAAAATGCCTGCTCGAGTCTGGGAATTTTAATCTGAAGTTTTTAATATTCTGAAGGGCAAGATCAATCCCTTTATTAGGAAGTCCTAAAGAATTAAGCGCAGAATTAGAAAAGCTTAGTGGTACCCAAGGATTAACTTTTCGACCAAATGCAGAAATTAAATTACCTTTATGGGACTCTGATAAAGTAGTACCAACAATGGCAAAGCCTGCCCCGATCTTATAATTAAACTCTAACAGGGAGCCATCTTTATCAAAACCAGCGGCGTTACCTAAATCATTTCTAAAAAGCAAAGAATTTTTAAAAAGAGTCTGGGGATTTAACTCTGCCTCAATTAACGGCATCCTACTTGCGTAATCGGCTAATAATTTAAGATAGCTACCACGACTAGCTGAGTATATTTTAATAACTATTTCAGGAGGCAAAAATCTAGCAATCAAGGGGCGTAATTTATGCTCCAGATGCGTAATAGTTTGAATTGGAATCATTAAAAGTAGTATCAATCAAAAGCTAGTAATTTGTCAAAAGCTTAGATAATGAATTGGGATACTAATAGCAGATTCCACAATTGACGTTTTTCGTAACAATTTCTACTATCCCCCACCATGTCTACCTTCCTTGAAAAGCTACGTTTAGCCAGAGAACAAAACGATTCTTTAGTCTGTGTTGGGCTGGATTCAGATTTTAATTTAATCCCTGAGTTTCTTAAGAAAACAGCGAATCCAATTTTTGAATTTAATAAAAAAATTATTGATGCTACGGCAGATCTGGTTTGTGCTTACAAGCCCAACTCAGCTTTTTATGAATCACAAGGGAAATTAGGCTTAGAAGCCCTAGAGTTAACAATTGAATATATTCCGGAAAATATTCCTGTAATTCTGGATGCCAAACGTGGAGACATCGGTAACACTTGTGAACAGTATGCAATTTCTTGCTTCGAACATTTGAAAGCAGATGCCATTACCGTTAGTCCTTACATGGGATTTGATAGTGTCAGTCCCTTTGGCAAGTATCATGGGACTGCAACTTTTGTGTTGGTAAAAACATCTAACCAATCAGCAGAAGATTTACAAAACTTGCACTTAGCAGATCACCAACCACTTTACACTAAAGTCTGTGAACTTTTAAAAGAATGGCAGGAAAGTTGCCCAGCAATTTTAGGTGCTGTTGTTGGAGCAACTTACCCAGAAGATTTAAAAGCAATTCGCCAGTTATTACCTGATGCCCCTCTTTTAATTCCTGGATTAGGAGCTCAAGGTGGTGATACTAAAAACACAATTTTAAATGGGCTAGGTCCCAGCGGGAATGCGCCCATTATTGTGAATTCTTCTAGAGGTATTATCTTTGCTTCTAATCAGGAAGATTTTGCTGATATCAGCCGTCTGCGATGCAATGAATTTCGTAATCAATTAAACTCTTTTCGTTTACCATTCAATCATGTCTGATCTAAATTGGCTCTTTTCCACCTCAGCAGTAAAAATTGCCCCCGCGGATCAACAATTCTGGTATACCTCAGGATTAATTGGACCATATTACATTAATACCCATTTTCTTTGTGGAGGAGAGACGGAAGCATTAGCCATCTTAAATTTAATTGATAATCAGGCTGCTGACTATAAAAACTTTCCAACAATTATTACTAATAGACTAAAAGAGGTCTACGCCAAACATAAAATATTTCAGGAATTAATTGATGAGCTGTCTAGACAGGTGAATCTTTTAGCAAAAAAAGAAGATATCACTTATATCTCTGGTGGCCAAAGAAGAGACTGGTTTTTTGCGCCAATTATTGCTGAAAAGCTAGGTATTCCCTGTCTCTATATTTACAATGATTTAAAAGTTTTTGATCAGCAAGGCCAAGCAGTAACTAATATTCATTCCGCCAAGGTTATTAATATCGCCGACTTGTTAACAGCTGGCTCAAGCTATACAGACAAATGGCTACCTGCGATTAAAGCTATTAATGGTCAGTTAGTTGCTTCCGCAAATATTGTAGATCGCTCCCAAGGTGGGAAAGCGAACCTCGAAGCTGTTGATATTAAACATAATATTCTTATCTTTACGATTAATCAGGGCTTTTTCAACCTAGCTTTAGAACAAAATTATATTAATGCAGCACAACATCAAATTCTTAGTAGCTACTTTGAGAATCAAGATCAGTCGATGAGAGATTGGCTAACTGCCAACCCTGATTTCCTAACTAAAGCCCAGAACTCCAGTGACCCGAAAACACAAAATCGGGCCAAAACCTTAATCGAGAAAGACCTCTATCGGCTGAATGATCATATTAAAATTTAAGCTAACATAGAAATACTGTATTAATTACCAGGGCAATTCGGCTATAATTGGTTGATGGGCACGACAAATACGGATCTCTTGTTCGACTATTTAAATAGAATAAGAGAACTGCATGGATACGAACCTCAAGCCACTCTTCCCGCAGAAATTATCAAATCAAAAGTAGCTTTCAATCAAAACCTACGAATAGCAATTATCAAATCAGCTAAAGTTTTTGATAACATCAAAACAACTTTTCCTGAACTACTAAAACTACCTGAGCTGGAAGCAATAAAATTGCTTCGATCAAATGTTTTAAATTTTTATCCTGAAGATTCCGGATCACCTTACATTGCTATTGCTTCTCAGGGACCTTGGATTGTCACATTTCATGGTGGTGTAATTTACACATGCGGTGGTTACGGCATTTTAGGCTTTGGCCATAACCCTGATTTTATTTTAGAAGTTTTGGCTAAAGAACAAACGATGGCTAACATCATGACGCCAAACATTAGCCAATATCGTTTTACTCGAGCATTATTAAATAATATTGGTTTTTCCAAACCAGCACCCTATGAAAAATTTGCTTTAATGAATACTGGCTCCGAAGCAGTTTCCGTTGCTGCTCGCATATCTGATGCCCATGCCAAAACAGTGACAGAACATGACCAAATACATTTTGGTAAAGAAATAAAATATCTGGCATTACTTGGAGGCTTTCATGGTCGAACTTATGATGCTGCACAAGCTTCTAGCTCTAGCTATAAAGCTTATCAAGCAACGCTAGCATCTTTTCGTAATTCTAAAAAATTAGTTACTGTTATTCCAAACGATCTAGAATCATTAGAAAATGCTTTCATCCAGGCTGAAAAAGATAATGTTTATTTTGAGATGATGTTTATTGAACCCGTTATGGGAGAAGGCCGCGCGGGCTTTGCGATCACGCCAGAGTTTTATGCCTTGGCTAGAAAACTAACCCAAGCACACAAAAGTTTATTACTAGTTGATTCAATCCAAGCCGGACTTCGCTGTCATGGAGTACTAAGCATTAATGACTATCCCGGATTTGAAAAATTAGAAGGTCCAGACATGGAGACCTTCTCCAAAGCAATTAACTGTGGCCAATATCCATTATCAGTTCTAGCCATTAATTCTTATACGGCCGACTTTTATAAAACTGGTATTTATGGCAATACCATGACTGGCAATCCTCGCGGTCTAGATTTAGGTGCTGCGGTTTTAAATCAAATGACACCAGCGGTTCGAGCAAACATAATTAACATGGGTGTAGAATTTAAAAATGCCCTAGAAGTAGTTCAAGCAGAATTTCCAGAAATTTTAGAGGAAGTCTTAGGTCAAGGACTATTACTTTCCGCAAAAATAAATCCAAAATATCCCGTAGAAGGCCTTTATGGAATTGAGCATCGGATGAGACTTAATGGTGTGAATGTGATTCATAGCAGTGGTAATCGTTTAAGATTTACTCCTTGGTTTTTAATTAACAAAGAAGAAATTATTCTAATCCAACACTGTCTAAGACAAGTCTTAAAAAATTTATGAATATTAAAGAATTCTTAAACTCAAAACACTTTGGAGCTTACGGAGCAAAGCCTTATGGCACGGCAGAACCAACACTAAAATCTTTTTCTCCAATTGATAACTGCCTACTAGCTTCAGTTCCCGTTGCTAGTAGTAGTGATTATGAAAATGTGATTTCCGATTTACAAAAAACATTTCTAACTTGGCGCAGCCATCCCGCACCAAAGCGGGGTTTAATTATGAGAGAGATTGGTGAAGAGCTACGTCGCACTAAAAATGACCTGGCTGAATTAGTTAGCTTAGAAGTTGGCAAATCACTTGAGCAAGCTAAGGGTGAAGTCCAAGAGGCGATTGATATTATTGATTATGCCGTCGGACTTTCTAGGCAACTTTATGGAAATACCATGAAGTCAGAGCGTCCAGGTCATCGTATGATGGAGCAATGGCATCCTTTGGGAATTGTTGGTGTGATCACTGCTTTTAATTTTCCTGTAGCTGTTTGGTCTTGGAATGCAATTATTGCCGGAGTCTGTGGAAATGTGATGCTTTGGAAACCATCAGAGATTGCGCCCCTAACCTCAATTGCACTGAGCACTATTGCCAATAAAATTACTAGCCAACATGGATTTCCGGCAGTCTTTGGATTAATTATTGGAGATGGTCCAGAACTTGGAAAGCGCCTGGCAGCTGACTCTAGAGTTGCATTAGTTTCGGCAACTGGCTCATGTGAGATGGGTAAATCTGTAGCAGAAACTGTTGGAAAAAGATTAGGCCGCACACTTCTTGAGCTTGGTGGTAATAATGCAATTATAGTTATGGATGATGCCGACTTAAAATTGGCTGTTCCCGGAATAGTTTTTAGTGCTGTCGCTACTGCCGGTCAACGATGTACTTCTGCCCGAAGAATTTTAGTTCAAAAAAATATTCGGGAAGAGCTTGAGGCACGATTAATTAAAGCCTATCAACAAATTCGAGTCGGTAATCCCTTAGATCCTAAAACTTTAGTCGGGCCATTAATTAATAAAAATGCGGTAAAAAACTATTTGAATACCATCTCCTTAAGTGATTCTCAGGGTGGAAAATTACTAACTGGTGGAAAAGTTTTATCAAATATGCCCTCCGATCTTTATGTGCAGCCAACATTAATTGCGGGCCATAAAAGCATGTCAATTATCCAAGAAGAAACCTTTGCGCCAATTGCCTATATCATTGAATTTGCGGATTGGTCAGAAGCAATTGAGCTCCACAATAGTGTAAGACAGGGATTAAGTTCCGCAATTTTTACAAGCAATCTTAAATCTGCAGAATTATTTCTAGCCGAAGCTGGTTCAGACTGTGGCATAGCAAATGTTAATATTGGAACTTCTGGTGCCGAGATTGGTGGAGCTTTTGGAGGAGAAAAAGAAACCGGTGGTGGCAGGGAATCTGGTTCTGATTCTTGGAAAAACTATATGCGACGACAAACTAACACAATCAACTTTAGTGATGACTTGCCCCTAGCTCAAGGTATTAAGTTTGAAATCTAAAAAATATTTTTTAGCAGAGTGACTTACCTAAAGGCTGAAATACCAGTTATGCGCTCGCCAATAACTAAGGCATGAATATCGTCTGTTCCTTCATAGGTTAAGACTGATTCTAGATTATTAGCATGGCGCATTGCTTGATACTCATCAGAAATTCCATTTGCACCTAAAATTTCCCGAGCCATTCGAGCAATATTTAATGCTTCGCGAACATTATTTCGTTTTGCCATGGAGACTTGGGAGTGATGTAATAAATTTCGATCTTTTAATTTACCTAATTGAAATGCTAAGCCTTGAGCCTTGGTGATCTCCGTGATCATATCGGCTAACTTTTTTTGGACTAACTGGAAGCCAGCAATTGGCTTATCAAATTGAACTCGGTTCGAAGCATAATTTAAAGCTTCGTCATAGCAAGCCATGGCTGAACCAATTGCGCCCCAGGCAATTCCATAACGAGCCTGATTCAAGCATTTAAGTGGAGATTTTAAACCGTCAGATTCTGGTAAGATATTTTCCTTTGGAATTAAACAATCATTAAAAACTAGCTCCCCAGTAATTGATGCCCGTAAGGACAGCTTACCTTTCATTTCAATTCCTAAAAAACCAGTTGTACCTTGTTCGACTAGAAAACCGCGAACTACTCCATTTAATTTTGCCCAGACCACTGCGACATCAGCAATTGATCCATTGGTAATCCACATCTTAGATCCATTTAGCAGATATCCCTCAGCAACTTCTTCTGCAACTGTGATCATTCCTCCCGGGTCAGAGCCATGATCAGGCTCAGTTAAACCAAAGCAACCAATTTTTTCACCAGTCGCAAGCAGTGGTAACCACTGCATCTTCTGCTCTTCAGTACCAAAAGTATAAATTGGATACATCACTAAAGAACTTTGCACTGAAGCAAAACTACGAAGGCCACTATCGCCACGCTCTAATTCTTGCATAATTAAACCATAGGCTACGGCACCTAGCCCTGCGCCACCAAACTCTTCTGGCAATGTAGACCCAAACGCACCTAATGAACCCAGTTCTTTAACAATTTTCTTAGGAAAGGTTCCAGCACGATAATGCTCGCCAATTATTGGAAGAATTTCTTTATCAACATAGGATCTAACCATGTTGCGGATTGATAACTCCTCTTCAGATAAGAGTAGATCGAAATTATAAAAATCTGCGCCATGAAACATATCCAGTGACTCCTTTTTAAGTATGATCTCATAGTTAAGTCGGAAAATGAAGATCTTAAAATACTGTAAATTGCTGAGGAATGTCGATTGCTTACTATCTAAAATCGATTTGCTACTAAAAAGCTACTATAATTAGCTCTAGAACTGATGGAAGATATTTTTAGAGTTTAAGTTCCTATTGCTCAAACATCAAATGGCAAAGCAAATAACTAAGGAATTTTTTTTGAACCAAAGAAATTTGAGCTTTCGCCTGAGAAGAATAACATCTCTCGTTATTTAATACTTTCTTTCTTGATCCATATAGGACTAATTGCCTTATTAGTTTCAACAACAAGAAAAGTTACTACAAAATTAGAAAAAATAATTCTGAGCTCAGGGATTATTTTGCAAATCACTCATCCAACAATCGCAATTACAAAAATCTCAGATTCATTAATAAAAAAAGAAATTACTAAGCCGACGAAAAAAGAACCTATTGAGCAACCAAAAATTACTGAAAAGCCAAGCATTACTCAAGCTAAAGAAAAAACCGCTTTAGAGTCCCAAGCGGAAAGTTTCCCAGAAACTCTTGAGACAGCTAGCGAAAACTCCGCAAAAGCCTTAGGTGCAAATGTTATGATTGGCACTGTTGCTATAACAAATTATGAAAATATCCTAGCAAATTGGCTAGAACGGTATCGTTCTTATCCAAGACTTGCCTTAAGAAAAAAGATTACGGGAGAAGGATTACTTTATGTTAAGATTAATCAAGATGGCAAAGTCCTTGATTATGACTTACAAAAATCTACCAACGAACCTTTGCTAGATGAAGCAATAATTACAATATTGAAAAAGGCCGATCCACTGCCAAAAATTCCCTTAGAATTTAAAACTTCTCAATTTGAATTCTCTGTGCCAATTGACTTTAAAATCAATTAATTTCTAAGGTATACTAAAACCCATCGTGTTTTCTAACAGTTTGGAAAAATCTAATAGATTTTTCAATATTTCGGCTTTTAGTATATTTGTCTTCCCCAGTACTCAGCCTTATAAAATAAGGATGAGTACCTTAGCGACCCCCAAGGGTAGCTTCAAGTGCTTCGCACTTGATATACTAAGCGCCTTTGTATTTTTGGCAATTTTGATTGTCGCTTAGTATATACTAAAACCCATCGGGGTTTTCCTAACAGCTTGGAAAAAATCTAATAGATTTTTCAGTGTTTAGGCTTTTAGTATACTTGTCTTCCCCAGTACTCAGCCTTATAAAATAAGGATGAGTACCTTTGCGACCCCCTAGGGTCGCTTCAAGTGCTTCGCACTTGATATACTAAGCGCCTTTGTATTTTTGGCAATTTTGATTGTCGCTTAGTATATTTTTACTAGTAAGTAATAAATATTAACGGCGATCACTTACTAATGATTCTTCGGATAAATTAATTGAAATAGTTATGGGAGCATTGGCCATCTTAGACTGACAGGTTGTCACCACCTGCTCTAGTTCTACTTTCAAATCTAAAAAATAATGCGGAGCAAATTGATAATTAGGCTTAAACTTTAAGTCTTCACTAAGCAGGATTAATGCTTTTTCAGCATAAGCAGAAACTGCTTGAAGAGTTTTATCTACTAGCTTCTGTTCTGTTGGATAGGTTGCAGAGACTTGCTCGCAAAGATTAATCACAGCGTTTAGTTGTCCAAAACTTTGAGACTTAAATAATTTATAGCCCGCGAAATCTGTTAGTAAGCTAAGCATCTGCTCTAGTTCGTTGCTATTGATTTTATGATCAAGTTGCTCTGGCATAAGTTGGCTTAAAGTTGGAAGTCGACTAGCAGCATCCTTCCATTCCAACTTAGGATCTAAATCTACATGAATCCCATAAGCAATATACCCAGCGCCTTGTAGCTGATCAGGGTAAGTCCGCCCAACTTTAAAAACTTTCTCGCCTAGCTCTTCTCTTAAGTAAGAAACGCCTGCATCACGTAAATTATAAAATATGGAACAATTATTTAGATCAACTGGTGGAAGGCTTTTTTGAAAATTAACATAAGCCTGAAGATCAACTGGACTATAGGATAAACAATCCATGGCAATCCCCTTTAAGTCATATTCTGGAGTTGGTTGATGAATAGCAGCTTCTTCGGCCCGATGAGTATTGCGATCGATTACAGCAAACGCGGATTCTTCAGCTAATCTTGGCATCTATGACCTTTTTACAGATAAACTACTTAACAGTTATGCTATCGGGAATTCAGATGTTAAGAAACCTAAAAGGATGCTTCCTCAAAATAATTTATTAGAAGTGAATAGTTTGATCTAATTTTCAGTGTCCACCATTAGCAAAAATTAATCTTTAATTTTCACTTAAAAAAACTAGCTTAATAGCAATCTTTCACTCTCACAGTAGATTTAAAGTATTAATTGATAGACTCAAATTGAGCCTAAAGTCTTTCTAAATTTTTAAATCCCACTGAGTGCTAATGCAATCATTTCCACTAGAATGATCGTTCTTAATTTGCTGGCGATTTGTGATGTCTTACCAATACTTTAATAAAAAGAACCTGCAGAGATTGCTAGGATGATAAAAAGAACTCTGAAACGCATCCTCCAAATCTAGAATAGCCAATTAAACATTGAATTCCCACATTCCCTTAAGAGAATCTCTTTATTGCCAACATTAGTAATTCAAGATGGAATATTGCTTCAACTATGTAACATGTCACAGAGCTGACGAGAGGGGGAACTATCCCAAGCTATCTAAACTTGAGATAGACTAAGTAATTTCAGGTAGATATCGACCTAATGACAATTATCAAGGCCTGCTGCATCTAAATCAATCAAATTTAATCCTATTACACTAGTAATTGCTAAACTGAAAAAGAAGGATCTTTACGGCATCAGTTACTTTCGCAATCGATGATTTGAGGTTATATTAACCATAGAGATTTAGGCAGATTAGGGCTTAGGTCTCAGGTTTTAAGTTCAAATCTCCGACATAGATATTTAGAGTTAATTAATATTTTTTAATTAACTCTAACAACCTTGGTCAAGGATTTAGATAAAGGTTTACCATGAATATTTTTAAGCATGTCTTTATTGGCACAATTTTGCTTGTCGCCAACATTACCTCCGCAGCTCCGATCGATTATAATAACGATTCTTATTCTGACCCCTCAACTGTCGTTGCGGGAACAAGTCTTAAATGGGATTCAATTATTCAGAATGAAACAGAAACTGTGCTTGAGTCATTCGGCCAAGCAGGACAACATCTAGTTCCAGGAAAATATAGTTCCCGTAAAACCCAGCCAGCAACTGTTGATTCCAATGGCGTCTGGAGAATTAGCAACGATTCCAGTATTAATTTTGGAGATAGTGATTCAGTTTTTATTGCCGGTGCTGACTTTGATGGTGATGACCGCACAGACTTAGCTTACGCTAGTAATGCTTGTGTAAATATTAATTCAACCTTTAGTATTCTAACAAACCCGCTCGGAGAAACTCCAATTTATCGAGAAGTTAATGCAACTCGCGGCGCAAATTTTAAAACTTACCTTGATTCAAATAATGATAACATCGATGAGATTTGCTCACTTTTACCAATCAAAATCTCACATAAAATTACTAATAAATTTAAAATTCAATGTACAAATGTAATTAGTAATACAAGTTCTGTTCGCTTTACAGTGGGACGTGTGAACAATGTTCCAGTCAGAGTTAAAGTTAAAAACCAACCTGACCTATTGATGATCTATGATCAGACTGCCGCTGAAACTCGCTTCCGCTTACTAAATATGCAAGGACAGGTAGTAGATCGATTAGCAATTAATCACTTAGGAACTATTGTAATTGGTAATTTTACTTCTCAGGAATCAGAGCAAATTGCAATAGTTGACAATAACGGCTTGGCAAAAGTTTATGATGTCTTAATAAAATCAATTAGTGATTTAACTTTCCCGGATGGAATACCCTACGATCAAGTTAATATTGTAAACTTCAAAGACAATCAGGACTGTTTTTGTTCTACAAAAAGCATTGCTCGCAACAAGAGCTGCAGGACTAATTCCACAAAGCCTGAAGTGCCAATCGAAGAAGTGAAAGAATTTTATATTCCAGATAACTGCAGTAATCCTCCAGAGCATATTAGCTATAATGATGGATTCAAATGTATCGCGAGTTCAACTCGCGGAGGAAGCATTGTCTGCGTGCTGCCTTATCAATTTACATGGGAGCCCTACCATAATGTGACCGATCATCATAATATGACCTATGCCTGTAACAAAAATGATGCGCACTTTGATAGTGTAAATTTAGTCTTAAAATCTGGAGATCGCATACCACTTGATTTCGCCTACTGCGCGAATTATGTTGCCACAGTTGATGGACCAATTGGACGACAACACTTCCGCAATGAGAATTATCAATGGAGTAGTGTTAGTCATAAAGTCGCATCTATCGAGATGGTCAGAGGTGATCAGAAAACTTGTCTCCGATTCTAGTAGTTTAATTCTGAGTTAAAGGCAGATTTCCAAGGAAGAAACTGGGAACAATTTGGAAATTTACTAACAAAATACTTGAGGGCATCTTTTAGAATATTTTGCTGATCGATTGGCACACTAAGTTGATAGGTATTAGCTATGATTGGGTCAAGTTTTCGGACTGATATACCAGCAATCGATTCCAGTTGAATTATGAAATAATTATTGGCAAATGATAAAGCGACGACAGCTGGGGTACTCAGATAAGTAGTTGATTCTTTAGCGAGACTTATAAATTAACAGCAGTGAGCAGCTACCTAATTTTGAAGTGTCTATAGAATAATTATTCTCAAAAATTAAAACCGATTATAACCTGTTATTCATAAATCCGGCATTTTAACTAATTATTAGCAGGTAATTTAATAGCCAAAAATCGTCGCTAATATCTTTTAGAATAAATATTTGTGGGGACTAAAAAAAATCTTAAAAATCTTCCTAAAATGTTTTATACTAATCACTGGTATGGTTTTTCTTGTACGGTCTTAAAACAAGGCAAGTGCTTTGCAATTTTTTTAGTTGAATAAATTTACTTAGAATTAATCAAAGTATTTTAATTCTAAATGTTAAAATTTAATTTTAAACCGTAATTTTTCACCTGGAGACATGATGAAAAAAGAATTTCCTAATCAAAAACAAACAAAAATAGTCTGGAAAGAATACTCACCAAGAGAGCTATACGAGTTAACAATCCGCATTATGGAACAGCGGATTGAAAATAATCGCCACAATAAAATGCTTAATTACTTCAATCAAACTTTACCAGAGAAGTTTAAGGTTCAGTAAGCAATCTGCCTCGAAGAGAATATACTTCAGAAAAACCAACGCGCTTTGTGGCATTGTAGTAGTCGCTCAAATTCTCTAGTATTTGAGCATATGAACAAAAAACAAGTTTTGATATTTTCCTTAGTTATTCCATTTATGATTCTGATTGGTTACTTCCTCTATGTAACAAAAGTAAGTGGGCAACATTATCAGTCAATAAATCTTTTAGAGAACACAAAACTGCACCTTGGCAACTTGATCTTTAGTAGTAATGCCTCTGTTAGTCCAAATTCAATTGAGCCTATTAGGCTAGCCCCTAGTGGAAATCCATACCGCTTTAATCTAACTGTCGGATATACACATAAAGTAGGCCGTTCTAGCTTAAAACAAACTAAATATACCCACCATTTTAGTGTTAAAGATTCTGCTGGTATCAGCGTATTGGAAGATACCAAAAACAATCAAAATAAGAATCAACTGGGAGGAAACACAAAACTAACAGTTCATAGTGAATCTTTAGGAGTTCTAGAAGTTGCTAAGGAAGGTCTCTATAATCTTGATTTAAAAATTGAACCAGGAAATGCCGAGATTCATTCGGTTCAAATTCACATTAGAAAAAATGTAGCTAAGTTTAATACCTTAGTTCTAACCTTGCTAATTTTAGCAATTTTACCTGGGTTAATCATGACTATTAAAAATTTCTCCAAGAAATCAGCCAGTACCAAGCTTATCTAACTAAAAAGACTAAAGAATTTATACAAAAGTATTAAATTTTAGCAACACTTTGCTAAAATTACTCATAACAACTGGCAAATATAGTAAACAAACTTTACATTTAATCCACTGTAGGGAACCTCTGGGTCTTCGAGGATTAAAATGTCCAAATGACACATGAATCCACTTTACTCCCCAGATCCATTAGGGCAAGCACTACTAGAGGCAAGCAAAGTCTTACTCGATAATTGTGATCTACTTGCCCATAAGGAACTAAAACAACATGGCTTTAAGGTAGCTACTGATGCTGATATGCACTGGGCAGACATCCTTTTCTCCACTCCTAAGATCGACTGGGTGCAGGCTGGCAAAATAATACTTTTAATTTTTGATCATGTCTCAGAGGCGATTGCTAAAGCTGCCCCTTTGCCTGATGGTCAAGAATTAACAGAACTCTGCGAAGCAAAATTTCCAGCATATTTTACTCGTATCGGTAAAAATTGCAGTGAATTTATTTATCAATATATGAACACTCCCGTTACACCGGAGCTCACTTTACTTTCGGACTTTGTTCCTTCAATTATTCCGAATTATATGGCCTCGCATCTAAGTGGTGATTTAGAACAAATCAGACCTGCAGACGTAGAAGCAAACATTAAAATATTACGTCCATTCTTTGCCATCCTCAAAAAAATTGCTGAAAACTTACCTGAAAACTTTGAAGAGGTTTTAGACTCAATTAAAACTGAAATCTTAGGCATGAAATCGGTACTAATTAATTATGAGCACAGTGATGGACTTTGGATAAAGATGATTTACTTTGGAATGACTGTAAATCTTTACTCTCAAACTTTTAATGACTATCAAGAAATTTGTTCGGATCGAAAATCAGCTCCAGCGGTCTATGGGATGTATAAAGCACTGTACCTCAACCAACGGGATAATAATTATTTTGATGCTCGAGAAAGAATCGACTGTGTTTTAGATTTAAAGCCTAGTGAACAAAAGCGCCTATGGGATATGTTGCAATTAGCAAATGGATCAGCTGTAGAACTTTTTGATTTTCAACTAGCAAATCCAAAATACCATCCCTTGCTGGAAAGAATAGTTCGACTAAATACTGATCAGTATATTAAACAAGAAGCCTTGAGTGCTTTTGTAGAATATTTCAGTCAAGATAATTTAGTATTTCAGGATTTAATTTTATCTGTTGCTACAGATAATAAAAAGTTTGTTGCTATCTTAAATCGTGAAATATTAAATTATCTAGAAGCAATTGAGCCAAGTTTTTGTAAAACACTGCAAGATTTTTTATCAATCTCTAAAGATCCAGAACTATACTTACCTGTGCTGACAGCACTCTTAAACGAAGATGCGCCACGTGCTAAAATTATGATTGCAGGAGTATCACTGATTAACACTCCAAACACGAGTACAAATCATCAAAAGCGAGTTCAGTTTGTAACAAATATTGCTGCCCTACCAGAGGAGGAACTTCCAACTAAATTAGATGAAACTTATGTTCAACAACTTACCAGCAATAAACCAACGACTCCCAATAACCATAAACAGGCTGAGGCTACTCTTCCAAAATTTAAACGTCAGCAAACAACTTTTGACAACCAAAGATTACAACAAAGCTATGAAAAATTTCAGATCTTTCGCTCTGGGCGACTCTTTATAGAGCTGGTAAAAGAATGTGGGGCGGAGTCTGAAGTTATCCAAACAACAACCATGCAATTGCAGGAAAAATTAGATAATAATTTTTATCGAATATTTTTAAACGATCCCCTATTACGCCGTTTATACTTTAAAACAATCCTACCTAACCAAGAATTCAGACAAGAATTTCAAGAAAGGCTGGAGTTAAGTAAGATTCAAAACGGTAATCCAAAATTAGAAGCCGAGTTATTCCGAAAATGGATAAATAGTAAATTAGAAGAATTAAAAAATCCACCCACACTTGTCAGTGAGTTTGAAGATCTAGAAATTCAGCCAGCAAAATTTACGACTCTAACAATTGGTAATTATACTTACCGCACTCCTCCTGCATTTAAAAAGATTGTTATTCTAGCACCAACAGAAAAAGTAAGGTTGAATCTAACAAAAATATTAGAAGCGATTCCAAGCTTACCGGCAGACTCAATTCAAATTATGAACGCTGAAAATAGAATTCCCGTCCTTGGAACCGCTCGGCATCTAAGCTCAGATCGACTAATATTATTAATGACTTCTAACTGCTCACATTCCACCTATCTTTCACTGCTTGCTAATATTCCTGAAGGACTACGTAACAACCTCTATAATTTCAATGGAATCAGCAATTTATATTCACTGTTGGGCTTCCTAAATTTTTGGAATGAAGAATTTAACAAAATCCAAGCTAATAAAATATAAGTCTTGCTCCGAGGCCTGCTTCTAAATTTACTAGTCTTCGATCCATGGCGGATCTTTTTTCTAAGATCAGCGCTCGACGATTCCTAACTCCATCTAAACTATCAATTAAACTTCTGGTACTTTGATTTGTCGCATCTAAGCTTTTAGTATTTGCAAGAACCTGCAAGCTTAACTGTTCAAAAACAGCTTGCTGTTCATTTCCTAAAGGCAACTGTAAATATTTTTTAATCAGACTATTAGTTTCTAAATGCTCAACACCTAAAGCATCCCAATAGCTTAAATATTTACTTTCTAACTCAGCAATTTCTTGATCAAACCTGGTTATTGTTGATTTAACAGTAACAATTCGTTGTTTAGTATCATAGCCGTATGCTAAGAGAGTAATCCCTACAAATAAAGTCAAAAAGATAATTATAATTTTAAATTGTCGCATTATATTTTTACTTCTGGAGTAATATTAATTTCCTCGGGAGCATCAAAAAAAGATCTGCTTGCAAAGTTCCCTAACTTTGCTACTAAATTTGAGGGAAAAGTTAAAAGTAAATTCTGATAAAAACTAACAGTTTGATTATAACTATGTCGACGTTCAGCAATTAAGTTTTCTGTGTTACTAAGTTCTACTTGCAGAGTTAAAAACTGCTCACTAGCCTTTAACTCTGGATAGCTTTCCATAATCGCCATTAATTTCACTACAGAGGTATTAATCTCTGGTAATAGTTGATTTGTTTTTTTAGCTTCAGACAAATCGAGTTCTCTAGAACGACTCTTGATTGTCTCAATTAAAGTATCTTTTTCGTGACTTGCATATCCTTTAGTCACGGCTACAAGGTTATCAATTAAATCAAATCGACGTTTTAACTGCACCTCGACGTTTGACCAAGCTTGATCAACTCCTGTCATACTAGATATTAAGGAGTTATAGGTAAGATAATACCAATAAATTATTAAAACTCCGATAATTATCACGAGACTTGTTGCTACCATCCTCTGGAAGCGCCTCCACCGCCACTTGAACCACCACCGAAACTGCCACTACTGCTACTATGACTAGAAGAACTTCCACTGGATGTAGATATTCTAGGAGTAATTTGTTCTTTGGTAAAAACAAATTTACATGATTGGCAGATAAATTCCTCTAGTGTCTTCCCAGAGTGACTTACCGTTGCTGAGACTAGCACTGTTGTTTTACTATGTAGTCCAGTAATTGCCTGACACTGGGGACATTTTTGGGCACGTGAAAAGAACGTTTTATATCCAGTGACCTCATTATGTAAGCATGCTGCACAGTGCCAGACATCATAGTCGACTGATTTAAGTTTTTCCTCGGCGATTTGAGAAGCTGATAACTGTTGATCATCTAACTCTTCTGTCAGCTTAACCATAGTAGTGGAACAAAACTTACACCTCTTAGGCGCATAACGTAAAAAACGTTTGATATTAAAACCTGTTGCGAAAAGACCCAGAAATAAGGCTTTCATTTGTGAGCCAAGCTGAAGTTTGCCATTCACTAAACTTGTATAATAGTAAATTCCAATAATGAGTGCGACTAGTAATAAAATAAAGCCAAGAAAAACTACTGGGCTATAACTTTTTTTGCTAAAAAATATTCCATAAATTAAAAAACAAATTGCAATCACGGAGAATAGATAAGTTAAGTATTGACTATTCTTCCGCGGGCTCACCAAATACCAAGGAGTTGAATTTGAAATCCCCTTGGCCATTTCTGAATTGCTTTTCAAGTAATCAACAATTGCTGCTGTTGTTTGAATAATTCCTTGTGGGTAATTATTAGTTTTAAAATACGGTATCGCATAAGAATCTAATGTCGCCCCACACCAGGAGTCAGTTAACAATTCTTCTAACCCATAACCAACTTCAATTCTGGCTCGATGTTCTTGTGGCGCAATCACAAACAGTACACCATTATTAAATTCCCGTTTACCAATCCCCCACAGATTAAAAACTTTGTTAGCATAGCTTTCGATTGTTTGCTGTTCTAAACTACTGGTTGTTAGCACGGCAACCTCGGCCGTTGTTAAATTTTCTAGTTGCTGGATTAAATTATTTAACTGCGCCTCTTCGGGCTCACTTAGCAGATTTGCTCGATCATAGACTCCCGGGCCAGTTTGGGCTTCACTCCAGCCTGAAAATAATATTAGTATAAGTAGAAAAAATACTTGTTTCACAGGCAATCGATTTCTAATTTAGGGTTAATCTCTATTAATCTTATGTAGCCAAAGAGCACTTAGCAAGTTATCCTTTTAAAATCCTTAAAGAATTTGCCTTTGAGCTCAAAAACTGCCAAAATTATTCAAGTTCTATACGAGCTTAATATTAACCAATTGTAACTAACAACTATCTATATTGCTATGACTAATAAATGGACTCTTAACCAAGCACAAGAAATTTTCTCCTTGCCATTTAATGACTTATTATTTAAGGCTCAAACAGTACACCGAGAAAATTTTAATCCCAATGCCCTGCAAATTAGTACTTTGTTAAGCATTAAAACGGGAAGTTGCCCAGAAAACTGTTCATACTGTCCACAATCTGCTCATTACCAAACAGGCTTAAAAAAAGAACCTTTAATTTCAACCGAAGAAGTTATTCAGGCTGCCAAACGAGCCAAAGCTGCTGGTAGCACTAGATTCTGTATGGGTGCTGCTTGGCGCGGACCAAAAGATCAAGATCTAGAAAAAGTCTGCGACATGGTAAAAGAAGTAAAAAGCCTAGGCCTAGAAACCTGTGTGACTTTAGGTTTATTAAAAGACCATCAAGCATCGATGTTAAAAGGGGCTGGGCTTGATTTTTACAACCATAACATTGATACCTCTGAAGAGTACTACGATAAGATTATTACCACTAGAACTTTTGCCGATCGCCTTCAAACCCTAGAAAATGTTCGTAAGGCAGATCTTAAAGTTTGTTGTGGCGGAATTTTAGGAATGGGTGAATCTAATGATGACCGTCTAAAGATGCTCTTAGAGCTAGCCAATCTTGCAGAACAACCAGAGTCAGTTCCAATCAATCAATTAATTAAAATTCCTGGAACGCCATTAGCAAATGTTGCTGATGTTGATCCGTTTGATTTTGTTAGAACAATTGCCTTAGCGCGTATCCTTATGCCCAAAGCCTATGTGCGTTTATCTGCCGGTCGCGAGCAAATGTCTGATGAGCTACAAGCGCTATGCTTTATGGCTGGAGCTAATTCAATTTTTTACGGTGAGAAACTTTTAACTGCAGACAATCCTGAACCAGAAGAAGATAATCGTCTTTTTCAAAGATTAGGATTAGAAAGAGAGAAATTACAAACTATTAATTAAATTCAATCTAATTTACTAAAAGAAATTATTTTTTTAGTTTTTGTAATAAAAAAGGCGCTGCGAAGTTTATCACTTCTTAGCGCCTTTTGCGTATCTGATTCCAGAATAAGAATGTCGACTACTAATAAGAACGACTTCTTCCACCTCTAGAAAATCTTCTGCCGCCACCACGTCTAGCTGTCCCTTCTGGTCGCTTTTCAGCACCACGAGACTCTGACTGTCTAGAGAAAGGTAAAGAAAACTCAGAAATATCAAATTTAATTGAAGTTAAATTTTCAATTTTTCTAATATCTCTAGTCTGTTGCGGAGAAGCAAAAGAAATTGCTCGCCCTGATTTACCAGCACGACCTGTTCTACCAATACGGTGAACATAATCTTCAGCAGCTTGTGGTAAATCATAGTTTACAACTAATTCAATATCCGACACGTCAATTCCACGGGCAGCAATGTCTGTCGCAATCAATACTTGATATTTTCCTTGACGGAAGCCATCAAGTGCTTGACGACGCTGAGACATAGAACGATCTGAGTGAAGCTCTGTAGTATCAAAGCCCATGTTATAAACCATCTTAGCTAATTTCTTAGTTCCAATTTTAGTTTTTGCGAACACAATTGTTTGGCCGGTAGAACCACCTAATATTTTTTCTAACATATTAGTCTTATCAGACTGGGCAACTACACAAAGCTCTTGTCGAACAAGTTCACCAGTAACCCCTTGCTTAGTAGCTTCAATTTGAACTGGATTTTTAAGATGGCGATTTGATAAATCACGAATTTCTTCAGGCATTGTTGCAGAAAACAACATCGTCTGACGATCTTTTGGAGCCAAATTTAAAATTTCTTTTACTTGTGGAGCAAATCCAATATCAAACATGCGATCAGCTTCATCTAAAACAATAGTTTTACAATTGTTAAGGTTGAAAGTACGACGATTCAAATGATCTTGTAATCTTCCTGGAGTAGCAATAATAATTCTAGGAGTTTTCTTAAAACGCATTCTTTGACGTTCCATTGGAACACCACCAATCAAAGTAACTGAAGATAACTGAAATTTAAGATGATCTGAAATATTGCGAAATGCTTCTTCAACTTGCCAAGCTAATTCTCTAGTTGGCACGATTACTAATGCTTGCTCAGAATTCATGGCAAGTTTTTGCATAATCGGCAAAGCAAAAGCTAAAGTTTTACCAGTACCTGTTTGGGCAATACCAATTAAGTCCTGGCCAGAAATTGCTACTGGAATTGCTTGCTCCTGAATAGCTGTTGGTACAGTGAAGTTTTTCTTAATTAATACTTGATTTAGTTCTGGTGAAACCCCTAATGCGATAAACGCAGACGTGGAAATAGGCTGTGGCACACAGCTCTCTTGCTGATTCATTTTTTCTCCTGAGTAGCTAACCCAAAACAACTAATTCATTATGATTAATGTACTAGCGATGGGATTCAATTCGACAAAGCCGGATTGAAAGTAAAAAAACAATACCTAGCTCTCAAAAGACAAATGCAATTGTAAGATAGTGATTTGTTAGTAGGGATACAAAAGTATCCAAGCGCGAATCATACAGCAGATTCTTGTTTAGTCAACCGAGCAAGTTTTTTACTCTTTTATTTGGTAATCAGGTAGGTTTTCTAAGATATAGCTACAAAGCTTTGCTCTTCTAAGAGAAGGAGATTGAGCTTCTGCTCTGGCAAGTTCACGGATAATCTGCTCACTGCTACCGGTAAGAGTAAATTTTTTAGGCAAAGTTATAAAAAACCCAGCAATCGGCGTCAGATCTTCCTGCTCCATTCTTAAGTAAGCATCATAGATAATCTGTTTTTTAACACTAACGGCTTCTTTAATTACTAACTCTAAGACAGAGCTCAGTGTCTGCTCATGAGGGATTAAATCTCGAAGACTTTGTCCTCCATCACGAATATGATTAATTGTGCGTAGATAGTCTAAGTCCTCTGGACGCTCATCTAGTGTAAGTACAGAATCAAAAATCAATCCTCTCTGATAGTCTTGTTCCCGTTTAAAGCCTGCAATTGCTTCCGGAATCTTAGACCAGTCCATCTTAACCGCCGAGAAACGGTGCTTGGCCAACTCTGGCAATGGAGCAAACATTGTTGGAATAATAATTGGATACACGCGAAATCAAAAGGTTAGACCTCTTAATTATACTCCTAGGCTTGTTCCTAATCAAATAAGCTTGGAAAGCTCTGCCTTTAAGAAATCCATTAGTTCCCCAATATAAGATTCACTAAAATCAAATTTAATCCCTGCTGCCTGATAAATCTCGGGGATACTATGTAACTGTCCAAGAGATAAAGCTTTTAAATAAGATTCTAATCCTGCTTTTGGATTTAATTTATAATTTCTCCAGACTGCAATCGCCCCTAATTGCGCCATGCCATATTCAATATAATAAAAAGGTACCTCATAAAGGTGCAATTGCTTTTGCCATAGATAATTCATTTGATCCTCAAGTCCACTCCAATCGGTTACCGGATCACTAAACTCAGAAAAAAACTTCCTCCAACTCTCTCGTCTCTCTGCTTCACTATGTTCTGGATTTTCATAAATCCAATGCTGAAACTTATCAATTAATGCTACCCAAGGCAGTGTTTCAATTAAACTTTCTAAATGCTCCCGCTTGGCACGATTTAAATTTTCTGAATTATCAAAAAATACATCCCAATGATCCATGGAAATTAATTCCATCGACATGGAAGCAAGCTCAGCAACTTCAGAAGGAGTCGATTTAAAGTCCTGTAACTCTAAATCTTTAGTGACAAAACTATGAATAGCATGTCCACCTTCATGCATAAAAGTTACTAAGTCACGAAGAGTGGAAGTCGCATTCATAAAAATAAATGGTACCCCAATTTCAGCTAAGGGATAATTATATCCGCCAGGAGCTTTTCCTGGACGTGACTCTAAATCTAAATGACCAATCTCTTTCATCGTTTCTAAACACTGACCAAGAAAAGGATCAATTCTTTTAAAAACCTCAATCCCTTTTACTGTTAGTTCTTGACCATTGTTAAAAGCATGAAGTGCCTGTCGACCTTCAAGATCTACCGCTTTATCCCAGGGGCGAAGCTCGTTTATATTTAACTTCTTCTTGCGCTTAACTGCAAAGACTTCTAACAGTGGCACAACACGCTTAGATATTGCCTGATGAAAATCATAACAATCTTTTGGCGTATAATCGAAACGAGCTAAAGCTTTAAATTTATAATCACGAAAGTTTTTAAACCCAGCATTAAGGGCAATCTGATTGCGAATCCCAATTAATTTAGTAAAAAGTGAATCTAAAGCTTCCCGATCTGCTAAGCGTCTTTTAGATATTTTGAAATAAACAGCTTCGCGCTTCTCACGATCTGTATCCATCAACATCACACTAGCTTGAGGCAAGGTAATTGTTTTACCATCAATCTCCACAACCATCGCCCCAATCATTTGTCCATATTTTTGGGATTCAGTACTAACTTCAGTAAATAAGGGAATATTGTTTTCTCTGAAAATTTCTATTTCATTCTTAATATTACGAATCAGAATGTCATAACCAGTTTCAGTCGATAGAGTATCTAAGAACTCTGATTCTATTGCCTTTTTATTAAGTGTATCAGCGTAAGGAGCTATCTCTGGTTGAATATTTTCCACGAAAAATTGATAGCTATCACGAAAGTTTAGATCTTCGGTGTAACAAGTCATTTTAATATAACGCCAAGCAAAATCTTCTGAAATTACTGACTCTAATTCACTTCGATCTTGAAACCACTTTCTTAAATTTTGTGCGGAAGTAATTTCTCTTGCCACTAATAGATCCAAGAATGGCTTCAATGCTTCCCAAGTTGTAATTGTAAAATCGGAAGGTAGATATTGACGAATGGGCTTTGAAACTTGATTTGATACTGACATAAAATTACTCTTAATTAGAACGTGATTAGAGTAACTTATTTCGATTATTTGCAAAAGTATCGAGATTGAAAGAGTTAAGCTATGTGCTTACATAATTTCAGTCTTTCTGCTTCTCCAACCATAATCATCAACTGGCTCAACATGAATCAATACTTTTGTAATCTGAGGTAAGCTTAACTGAATAGCATCAACAACATTATGAGCAATGTCATGTCCCTCACGAATAGAAACTGCCGGATCACAAAGAATATCTAGATCAACAAAATAATCAAACCCAACTTTACGCACATAGCCTTGATCTGTCCCTAAGACTTGATCTACGGACTCCGCAATTTGCCGAACTTGAATTAATATTTGTGGGTCTGGAGCAGTATCAATTAGTTCAAAAAGTGCTGGTTTTAATACAATAATAGCATTAATTGTGATAATTACTGCTGCGATCAAAGCGGCGAAATCATCGGCACTTTCGTAGCCTTTTCCACCAATAATCGCAATTGAAATTCCAACAAAGGCCGCCGCTGATGTAATGGCATCACTACGATGATGCCAAGCATCTGACTTAACAACTAAGCTTTCAATTTCATTTCCAACTTTTAAAACATACCTAAACAAGGATTCTTTAATAACAATTACTCCGACCAAGACTAGCAGAGTAAAAGAAGCTGGTGAGTTGTGCGGAGTCATGATCTCATGAATACTTTCAACCGAAATAACAATTGCTGCGGCAATTAAACTTAAAGCCACAAGCACAGAGGCTAGTGGTTCAATCTTTCCGTGTCCATATGGATGATTCCGATCAGCAGGCTTAACAGCCATCACTAAACCAAGCAGTACGATCAAAGAACTAAATACATCAGCCAGTGATTCAATCGCATCAGCAATCAAGGCATAAGAATTTCCAAAAATTCCCACCAAGGCCTTAACTAAAGCTAGACAAGCATTAATTGCTACTCCAATTAAAGTACTTTTAATTCCAGCTTGAGTGGCTAGCTGGGCATTTGTTCTGGTAATTCCCTTACTCATATTTAGATTTAAAAGTAAGGTTAATCTTTAGGCAAATTGAAAAATAAGTTTTTCATCAACTAAGTCAATTTGAACATCTCCGCCTTTTTTTAATCGTCCAAAAAGAATTTCATCCGCTAAAGCATCTTTAATCTCTTTCTGAATTAATCGTCGCATTGGTCTGGCACCTAACTGTGTATCAAAGCCTTTACTTGCTAAATATTCCCGAGCTTTGAGACTAAGTTGTAACTTGATTTTTTTCTCTAGTAATTTTCCGGCCAAGTCAGCAATAAACTTATCAACGATATTTAAAACAACCTCCGTTGGTAAAGCTTGGAAATAGATTGTCTCATCAAGTCGATTCCTAAATTCTGGACGAAACATCTGCTTCACAGCTTGTTCTCGTTTAGAATTAAATTGTGAGTTACCAAAGCCCAGCGCATTAGAACTTTCCGAACCAACATTACTAGTCATAATTAAAATACAATTTCGGAAATCGGCCTTACGCCCCTGAGCATCGGTCAGTGTGGCATCATCCATAATTTGCAACAAAATATTAAAAACATCGTAATGTGCTTTCTCAATTTCATCTAATAAAATGACTGCATAAGGTTGCTTACGAACAAGATCAGTTAGAATCCCCCCTTCATCGTAACCAACATATCCTGGGGGCGCACCAACTAAACGAGCAACAGCATGCTTCTCCATGTATTCACTCATGTCAAAGCGCTGAAAAGGAACTTTTAAAACACTAGCTAGTTCTTTGGCCAATTCTGTTTTTCCAACACCAGTTGGCCCAGCAAAGAGAAAAGATCCAATTGGTTTTCGATCGTCTTGTAAGCTAGCCCTACTACGTTTAATTGCCTTACAAACAGCATCAACTGCGGCATCTTGCCCAAAAACTCTTTCTTTTAATCGGATCTCAATATTTGCTAAATGATCAGAGTCCTGATCGTCAGGTGCATCAACTGGAACTCCAGCAATCATTGCGACAACATTAGCAATTTCTTTTTCCCCAATAATTGCTTTTCTTTTCTTGGCAACAAGTAAGTTATTACTAGCAGCAGCTTCGTCTAGCACATCAATTGCTTTATCCGGCAAAAATCGATCATTAATATGTTTCGCAGATAATTTAGCTGCTGCCTCTAATGCTAAATCACTAAAAGTAACATTGTGGTAATCTTCGAAATGCTTTTTTAGTCCTTTAAGAATCTCCACAGTCTCAGCAACTGTTGGCTCATTTAACGTAACCTTAGAGAAACGTCGGTTCAGTGCCCGATCTTTTTCAAAACTCTTTTTAAATTCATCGTGCGTAGTGCTTCCAATACAACGAAGCAAGCCTTTTGCTAAAGCTGGCTTCAGTAGGTTAGCAGCATCTAAAGATCCAGCACCGGTCGATCCTGCTCCAACTAATGTATGAATTTCATCAATAAACAGAATTGGATTAGGCAATTCTGATAAATCCTTCAAGATCAACTGCAAACGCTCTTCTAATTCACCGCGAAACTTTGTACCGGCAATTAAAGTTCCAACTTCTAAAACAAATAATTCCGATTCTTTTAAAATATCAGGAACCTCGCCTCGCACTATCTTCTGAGCCAAACCAGCCGCCATGGCAGTTTTACCAACACCAGCATCGCCAATTAAAATTGGATTGTTTTTTTGACGTCGACTTAAAATTTGAATCACTCGTTGCAATTCTAGATCCCGACCTATGACTGGATCTAAAGTTCCTTTCTTAGCCTCTTCTGTTAGATTTTCGGTGTAAAGACGAAGATATTTCCCTGCTGACTTTTGTTGTTGCTGTTCTTTTTCACGAACAATTAATTGCTTATCGGAATTATCAAAAAGCGGAAGCTTACTAATTCCATGAGTAATGTAATGAATTAATTCAATCTTAGTTAACCCTTGCTTCTTTAAATAATAGGCAGCATGCGAATCAGGCTCATCCAAGATTTGGATTAAAACTTCCTTTTCTGTAACCAGGTTCTTGCCAGCAGCTTTCATCTGGATAATGGCACGCTCTAAGACATTTTGGACTGCTGTAGTCTGAATTGGAGCAATTTCTTCAATCTCAAATTGACGTTGATCATCCCCAAGAGCAACAGTTTCAATACTTTCATCAAAATATTTTTCTAAGTCAGCTTTTAATGTATCAACATCACCACCTGCCTGCTTAATTATCTCACGGACATTATCATTATGAATAAGAGCAAATAGAATATGCTCTAAACAAAAGTACTGATGCTTTCGACTAGAAGCCTCTTTGTAGGCAGCTTCCAGTAAGTAGGCAAATTCGGTACTAAACATTTAAACTTCCTCCATAATAGCTTTTAAAGGATAATCATGTGCCTCTGCCGTAAAATGAACTTGACGCACTTTGGTCTCAGCAATCTCCCGTGGATAAATCCCACAAAGTCCTTTCCCCTCTTTATGTACCTTCATCATTACCCGCACAGCTTCTGCCGGATTCTTGTTAAAAATTGTCTCTAAAACATCAACTACAAAGTCCATGCTAGTATAGTCGTCATTAAGTAGTAAAACCTTAAACAATTTTGGCTCCGCCAAATCAGTCTTATCTGCGACGGCAACTTCTCCTTCAGAGGCTGGGTTAGTATTCTTCTTGTTGGCCATTAATTTAACTTAAGTAGGGAGAAAAGAGGTTAATGCTGTAACCGTTCTCTTTAATTCTAATCTATCTTTTATCTTAGGAAAAGATTAGCATACTTACGTTCAAGATAGTAATAGATTTTAGCTAGACAACCCCATGCAATGCCTTCAATGTGGAAAAGAAATTTTAAATAATGCAAAAATTTGTCTTAGTTGCGCAGAAATCGCAATTAAAAGCTGCCAGTCTCCGGAGGCAAAATATAAGATTACAACAATTGGGAAAAGAGCTTCCGCCCTAACAGTGGAAAGTCTACTTTGGATGTTTTTAACATTCCTAGCAATTTACTTGATACTCAAAATTAATTTAAAAGGTGGGCATTCTTCTCTCACTGAGCAACTAGTTCCACTAGTTATCTCCCCCGATAAAACTCTAATCACCAAGATCGTCTTGCAATTACTGATCAGTGTAAATCTTCTAGCAATCATTTACACCGGATTAATGTTTCATTATTTTGGAACCACAATTGGCAAAATCTGCCTTGGAATTACAATTATTAATCAAAAAACTGGCCAAAAACTTAACTGGCTTGAAGGCATCCTGCGCGACTGGGTTTATAAATCTGGTTTAAACCTAATTGCCACTATCGCAACCTTTTATGCCTCTGCTTCTATAGCTTCCTTATTATCGGTAATGGTGTTTATTATAACATTGGTTCAATACCTGCTACCGTTTATTGATAAAGAAAAAAAGGCCTTACATGACTACCTCTCTGGTACGATAGTAGTGGAATAAAAATGCAAGAAATTAATGAATTCATAAATAACTTACTATGGCTATTATCGCATTTCCGCCATTAGATACTGCAGATGTTGATGGACTCCTAGCTTTTGGCGGAGACTTAGAAGTAGAGTCCTTACTGCTGGCCTATCAAAGTGGCATCTTCCCCTGGCCCCATAACAAGTTTGAACTCCTTTGGTTTGCTCCTCCAATTAGAGCGATCTTAGAAATAGAAAATTTTCATATTAGTAAGAGCTTAAAAAGAGTTATCAATCAAAAAAATTACGAATTCCATAAAAATAAGGATTTTCAGTCGGTAATTACCCACTGCGCCAATGTCCCTAGAGTTGGACAGCCTGGGACTTGGATTACTAAACGGATGATAAAAGCCTACATTGATTTACACTTAGCAAATTACGCTGATTCTTATGAAATTTATCAAGATAATAAATTAGTGGGTGGAGTCTATGGAGTAAGAATTAAAAACTACTTTGCCGCCGAATCAATGTTTCATTTGACTGATAATGCTTCTAAGCTAGCCTTATATCATTTAACAGAAGATCTAAAACAACAAGGAATTACTTGGCTAGATTGCCAAGTTCAAAATCCATTTTTAAAAAAAATCGGAGTGAGCGAATTGCCCCGAGGGGAATTCTTAAAAAAACTGAGTTTACAGCTTTGCTAGTAACTTACTTATTAATAGTATTAACTACTGTCATCATTCTTTGTGGAAATGGAATTGTAATCCCATTTTGATCAAAACTATTTTTAACTTTCTCAACCAAATCAAAATAGAAATCCCAGTAATCTTCGTTAGCAACCCAACTCCGCACATAGATATTCACAGCACTATCGGCTAGTTGCCCAACAATAATTTGATTATTAAGATCCTTAATTACCCGTGGATCATTATTAATAATTTCTTGTAATAATTTTTTAGCAAAGGAAATGTCATCTTGATAAGATATGCCAAAAGTTAGATCCACTCGACGAGTACTTTGAGTTGAAAAATTAACTAATGATTGATTAGCTAATTGAGCATTGGGAATAACTACAGTTTTATTATCTGTTGTAGTTAAGATAGTATTAAAAATTTGAATTTCCCGAACAGTTCCTCCAAGCGCTTGCGCTTCAATATAATCACCAACCTTAAAAGGTTTAAAAGCTAAAATTACTAAGCCTCCAGCAAAATTTTGCAAAGTACCAGAAAGCGCCATCCCAATCGCCACCCCAGCACCACCAAGCAAAGCTACCAAGGAAGTCATCTCAACTCCCAAAGTTCCAACTGCAATTAAAACCAGTAAGCCTTTTAAACTAAAGTCCGATAGGTTTAACAAAAACCCTTTTAAAGAAGGCTCGAGCGAGGAACGATCAAAAAACTTTGCTAAAATTTTATTAACAATTTTTAAAACCTGCCAACCAATCAGCAGGATTAACAAAGTAAAAATTGTACGCAGTAAATATGGAGTAATAATACTAGTAATTTGATCTAGAGTCATGGTTGGTATGGTTATTAAGGCTTAATAATCTTATTCCACAATCAGCATCTGTGATACGTATTTTTTTAAGTGATCAAATCTCATATTTTTAAGTTCCCACACAGCCGAATCTTCAATTTGCATTAATTCTCAACTTATTTTAAATTATTTATTCCAATCAAATGAAGTAGATACTTTGTTTATGGGCCCTTAGCTCAGCTGGGAGAGCGCTTGCATGGCATGCAAGAGGTCAGCGGTTCGATCCCGCTAGGGTCCACCATATCATCATTACCATTAGCAAACCCCTGAAATACCTTGTAAGGTAAAGTAGTTAAGGCGGTTCCAAATCCACGTTTTAAAGAGTAGGTAATTTTCTTTGCAAATACTAACTTTAAAACCAATCTTCTCGAAAAAAAATCACCTTGCTCCCAAATACTATCGACATTTCCAAGGTAATCTATCAATTTATTCCAAGCTTCCAAAAAATTAAATTGGGTAGGATCTTTAGCTTCGATCTCACTCTCTAATTTCATTCGTTCAAAATTCAACTCTTCAAGTTTAATTTCATAGCTTTCAGTCACGGATTCTTTTGTGCAAGACATCAACTTATCTATAATTGAATCACGTTGCATATTTATTTTTAGAAGCCTTGCCTTCATCTGGCTTTTCTCATCTTTCATATTGGCAAGTCGATTATGCCAGACTTGAGAAAAAACATCCTTAGCTAACAGAAGTATTCCGCTCTTTGGTCTTAATACTTTCAATATCTGAAAAAAATCGTCCTCTAGTACTTCACGTTTAATTGCCTTACCATAACACTGACATTCCTTTCTTCTACAATGATAATATGGATATCGAGTTCTTCTGCCATGGCTCCAACTTGCAGTTAAAGGTGTTTGGCAATGTTCGCAAATTACAAATCCTCTAAGTACAAAATCCTGATTTATATCTTTTCGATTAGGCAGATGACCATTATGTCTTAATACCTCCTGAGCCTTGAAAAAGATGTGCGGTGCAATAATAGCTTCATGTAATCCCTTTGTCATATTCAATCCCCAATCAGGCTTATGAATGAAGCCTGCGTAGAGTGGATTCTTCAAAATTTTTCCTACCTGTTGATGGTAAACTGTACCTTTGGAATTTTTGGGAAATTCAGGATGATTAGCTAAGAATTTTTGTGCTTCCTTTGTATTACTAAATCGCCCTGAAGCGATACCTATAAAAACCTCTTCAATTATCTTACTTAAAGTAACATTTTTAATAATTTTCTTTTCTTTATTTTTCGAAATAATTCTCTCGTACCCACATGGCACAGGTAAAACCCAATGCCCTAGTTCCATTCGAGATTTCATCTTATCTTTTACTTGTCTAGCATTTACCTCTCTATGATACTGAGCCATTCCAGCAGAAATCAACTCTAACAAATTCTCTTCTGGAAGATCTTTAAAAGAAAAATTGGGAGACTCTAAAGTAGCACCACAGTTATATATCACTTGTTTTATTGCGATATGAACTTCAACACTTCTCGCCAAACGACTTATATCATCAATAATTACTACAACTTTTTTCTTTTGTTTTTGAAGTTCTACTAATTTAGCAACTAGTAGTTTAATTCCTTTTCTTTCAAATAACTTTCCCGAAACTCCCTCATCATGGATAGCCTCAATAATTTTATATCCTCTATGTTCAGCATAACGTCTGCATTGTTGCTCTTGGGAACTTAATCCATTCCCTTCATCAACCTGTTTTTGACTAGAAACTCTGCAGTAAATTATGGCTAGTATTTCATTTGTTTCCTTCATGGGTATTTTTACAAGCAGTATAATTATCTACCATAGCTTCACTAATAGAAGTTAATGCCTCAATAGCTTGAACAACCTCATCTGGGTTTAATTCAAGCAGTTTACAATAATTCTCTATATCGATATCCAAAGTCATCACACATGCCTTTTATAAAGGCTAGGTGTCTAACTTTGGTGTTTCCATTTATTAGCATTGCCTAGTTTTTAAATTTTAATACTTTCTTTTATCTTAATTTTTTTAACTCCTGCTAGTTTAGAAGTTTCGATGTTGCCGTATACAATTCTCTCCGCCATTTCCTTCAATCTTTCTTCATCGACAGGATTATCAGCAGACTTATGAATCTCACAACGTTCAATCTCTCCATGTTTCTTTATGACAGTCACTTCTTTCACTAGAGGATCTCTAAGTGCATAAATTACTCTTGTTTCTTGATCTGAAAATTTATTTGATAGATCGTTTGCTTTGATAGAATTAATTGAATCTGGGAATGCTCTTTCAATAATTTGATTCAAACTAACTAGTGTTATTGTTCTAAGGTTTGAAATGCTAACATTTAGAAAAATGGCAATCATTTCTCTAGTTGCTAATTGACAAGTTCCATCCTTATGGAAAATTAAAAAAATTGGTTCATTTGCTAGAGCAAATGTTGTCCCAGCTTCAAATAAATATGACGGTTTAGTGTTTGTTAAGAAATGACTTGTTTGATAACTTTTTTTTATTTGCTCGAAAGAGACACCCACCGTTCTAAGCTCCGCAACGACATCAATCCAGAGTAAATCTAAAAAAGAATACTCTCGCCACCCTGTTGCTTCTAAGCTCTTTGATGACTCAATTATGCCTGAATCTGCCCAATGTGAAAGGACTCTGGCAGGCAATCCTGTATTCTTAGTATGATATTTTTTTTCACAAAGAAACTTAATGATCTCCGACTTTTCATCTCTGGACTGAACATATTCCGCAATTTGTACTTCAAAATCATTGGGAATTGGGATATGATTTTTTGGTGCTACTAATTCATTTATCATAACAAAATGATTACATCTAAGTAACCATTTTGCAACTATTAGATTAATCAATATTATTAGTAGGTTATGCTATCATTGCTGATACAATAGGGATATCTCATCTTCTTAGATTGATTCTTTGGCTATGAGGATAGCTATTCTTGCTTATTCTTACCTGCTTGATTCTCAGCTACACTATCAATAAAACCATTTACATATGCTTTAGTAAGCTTTGTTTCTAACCGTCCTCTTTTGCCTGAATACCTGACTTGCAAACCATTAATCTTAGCATATTCAATCAAATCTGGAGTCAGAACGATACCAACTTTTTCTATTACTCGATCTCCACTTCGGACTTGCCTATCTACATTATACAAATCAACTTCACCAACACCTAAGACCTCTGCCTTAGATATAAAGTACCAATCCATTGCACTTAGCTTTGAATATAAAACATATTTATCATCTTGAAATAATATTTGATTCTGGATATTTGCAGGAGTTGTTAAGTCACTAAAAAGCCCCCCGCCATCTGAAGGACTAGAAGATTTGTAGGACTTAGAATACTCATCAAATTCATGATAGCTGTACATCTTCGTAGCATCATATTCTTGTTGATATGCTTGCTCAGGGGTAAGTGGAGTACAACTTGATAATAAAGTGATTATAATTAAGAAAACAAAAAATCTCATAGCTATTATTCCATTAATCAATAAATATTAATATCTCTAAATGATTGATGAGCTTAATCATCTGAAATTACTCAGCAATCTAATAACTGCTAATTGATGAGCATGCTCATCATATCTCAAGCCATATTTCATGGCAATGAAAAAGTTAAACAACGAATTATCCAAAAAGATAAAGCAACTCAGAGGTGAGCAAACTCAACGTGAATTTGCAAGAAAGCTAGGTATTGATCAAGCAACTCTTAATAGAATAGAACAAAAAGCAGAGAACATCACCCTAAAGACAATTCAAAAAATCTGTACAAACTTAAAATGCTCTGTTGGTTCATTATTTAATGAATAGCTAAGTTTGATTAGCACCTCAGATCTTTAATCTTATACAATATATTGGAAGGACTTTGGGAAAATCGATCAGAATTTCCCGAATTTTCCTGCGTGGAGGGCATGACGATCTATAAAACAAAAGAAATCGTAACTTTTAACGCCCCTACCCAATCATTTTAAATTTTATGCAAACCACTAGGAATTTTTATATCAAAGCTAAACTTAATAAACATGAATAGTAAAGCATGGACAGGAAACCTTTTACCAAGTTCTCTAAGAAAGAATCTAATTTCTCAAACTCAAGCTCTTCCTAAGAGAGGTATTTACTACGATCAAAGTGTTCTTAGAGTACTCATGCGTGAGGAGGAAAGTTCAGCAAATAACCAGTTCCACAAGCAAACACTAGGAATGCCTGTTAGTAAGAATAAATTCACTTTAAAATTAATTTTAACTCCCATATTTATGCAGGAGCTACTTGGGATCAAAGCACCTAATCCTTTATTAGATCCAATTTTTAAATTTGACAGATTGAATACATTAACAACGACTTTAGATTTACTAAAATCAGTAAAAAAATTTAATCTTAATAACATACGTATAAAAAACTCCTCAGAGCTTATTCAAATAATTCAAACAAACTATCTACCATCTTACTTCAGACAAAAAATACTTAACTATCTTAATGAACCTGAAGAAAAAATACATGCAACTCTAGCTGAACACTGGGCATTTCAATCAATACAAGAGAAGCAGTTACATCCCAAGGGACAAACTCCACCATTTGATGATCTGGTCAAATTTTCGTTTATTCATCGTGAACATGGAACAAACCTTTCATTATTCAGATTATTTACTCATATGGTTGAAAATGACTTTAATCTCCCCGCCACAGCTAAAACAGACGAAATTCTTGCTAAGATTAAAGAGTTAAAAAGCTATAAAACAGATAAAAAACTTTTTTTAGATCATTCAGATTTTGAATACGTACATTTAGCTGTAGCTGGTTTTGCAAGTTCTGGCATATCAAGCCCTACTATTTGCTTTACTCATGACTGTCCAGACATCGTTCGTAAACGCTACTCTTTGTATAAATACTTTTATAACCTCGTTCATAATTTAATTACGCATACTTTGGCTGATGATGAAATGATATTACCAATAACAGAAGGTCATATTATTTGCCTTAAGAATAACTATGAGATTGCAGATATAATCCCAAGAAAGTTTTAATTACTGGCAATAAAAGCTAAATATGCTTCAACTTTATTATTTGAGGATAATTATATCATAGAAAGCCATCATTCGAGAGGTACTTAAGAATTATCTATTAATTTTCAAAAGGTGATTTTGGATAAATATGTCTATGTAACAACTCTCCTCGAGTTTTCCTAACTAGATGCTTATTTAGATAAGCGAAAGAAGATTCAAGGTATGGCTTGAAGTATACTTCTAGGAATTGCAATGTTTGATTTACCATTAAAGCTAAGATTACTAGTCCAGCAAATACGATGAAATTCATATTTAAATATTCTTTATAGAAAGCATTTATCTCCAATATGAATTTTTTAAATGGAAAATATTGTTTGAATTTAAAAATTAAACTCAATATTACGATGTAAATTATCGCTCGATTTATTTTTGTAGGAAATGTAAGGCTAGAAGTTTTTAAGGAATGTTCTTGGAATGAGTCAAGATGAAACCTCTTTTCGTAAAGATTATAAGGAGAATCTTCAGTAACTAATTTAATTACATCCTCTAAAGTACGCTGTCTACGATGAGTTCCCTCGGACACATAAACTATTCCTAAAGGTAGGGATACGAACATTAAGAGATATTTTAATACAAAAGCAATACCAAAACATAATAGTTGTTTAATATACTCAATATGTAATTTACAACTTTGGATAATTTTATTTAAATTAGAATTGATCAATTTAGTATTAGAAAGATGATTCTTGAAGAGCAAGTCTAATATTTCTGGTAAAGTTTTTTGAACATCTTTGTAAATGAATACATCTTCAAATAAATCATAGACTATATTATTATCACTTACTTCCTTTGGGATTTCGCTATTATTTGCCTTCTCTCTTTCTGATCTTATAGGACAATCTAAGTCAGCTTCATTATATCTTCCAGAATGATCTTTAAAAAAGGTATAATGGCTAATTGGCTTAATAGTAATACTAACAGGAACTTGAGTTCCCGAACCTTTTGGATGAAAACTAATAAGAATATTAGCTAATGTGTCTTTCTCTTCCTTTTGATTTTTAGCAACATAAAATAGAGAATTCGAATCTGGATATTCTCTACAAAGTGAGATTCCTGAATAATCATTTTCATCATAATACATCTTCCCTTCTTGAGTATATTTGTAAACATGCTTGTAGCTCAGAGCATGATTAAGCTTCTCTAATACAAATTCTGGTGAAAAAAATTGACTCATCTAAAGCTACTAATTTCAAAATTAAATATAAATCCAATGTTTTAATTATGGGTGCAATGACAGCCCAGAGAATAATGGAAGATTCACATACACATCCGAGAATTTTACGAATAATCTATATATTGAGGAAGTGCTTTAGGTTAGCAATCGTTTTTTTTGCTCTTATCTCATCTAAAGTACTTCTTTTTGAAATATCGCTAGCAATATTAAGTAATTTAGGAGCCAACTGTTTTTGATTAACATCAGTAATATTTATCAACTTTTCAGATAAACCTTCAAGCTCTCTACAGGATAAGAGATTATCACTATCTAAGAAATACTTTTTCAGTTCTAGTTCCGAATATTCGTTAATATATATAAAATCATCAGAATTCCATGCTGAAACCAAGCTAATTCTTCTAATGATGTCGACTAATGCTTCTGCCCTCAAGAGGTCTTTCTTTTTATTTTCTATGATTGATTTTTGATTCAGATCTGTAGGCAATCTTGATAACTTATTAATTTGCGAGATCTCACCTGACTCTAAGATATGATCTATAATCTTTTGAATCCAGATTGTTTGATCTAAATTTGAATCAAATTTTTCCATAAAAATTATTTGATCTACATATTCATCAACTCCAATATCCTTGGCATGTTTATCAAGAAAATCTTTCATTAATGCAATAATTTCAGACTGCTCCATAGCATATGAATCATATATCTTTTTTTTAATATCATAAAAATCATTTCTTAGTCTTTGACTTGTAACATCCTTAGACCATTCCTCTGTTTTATATCTCACCTTATCCATATCGACGTAGCCTGCTTGTAGATACTCGATAAAAATTGGGTCAAGCATATGACCTATAAACTTAGCCTTAGAAAGCAACTCACGGATACTAACTTTCTTACTATCTCCCTTGTTATTCTCTTTTCCATCCATTTCTTGATCGATAAGATCCACTAGCCAATGTACATCTGATAGACACTTCAGATCAATTACGTCTCCATAATGATATCTAAAAATACATAATATAGTTATTTGCTTGATTAAAGATTGTTTTTCATTAATGGAAAATTCTTTGAAATAAGGATGAAACCATTGCCACATCTCATGAATACGTCGAAGCGTTCTGATATTATTTACGTTGAATGACAATAAAATATCTTGGATTATGGTAGCTAACTGTTGATCGATCTTTTGGTCAAAAATTATTTCAAAGTTATCTTTAAGAGAAGGTGAATATTCCAATTCAATATCGACAACTTTGTCCCTATATTTTTTTAATATTGCAATTGCTGCATCTGTTAACTCTGACTCATTTAATATTAAGATTACTTGGCAATTATACTGTTCGACTAATCTATCAACTAAACCAAAAATTGAGTCAAATGTAAGTTGCGGATTAATTCTTTCCAGATCATCGATGCAAATTACTGAATCTTTTAAAATTTTCTTCTCTGCAATACTTGTCGCTATCGAAGGGACATTGATTGAGAATTGACCTTTTACAAAACCACTCAAAACTTTTCCCAACTCGAAACAACCTGCCTTAAAATTTCCGCTCGATGCTATAAGCTGAGCCTTAACCTCGTCGATAGTAGAAAATCCAAATACTGATGCGTAACAAAAAGTACGATTATCAATGTTATTCGCTTTTTTATAATCTTCAATAACTGCTTTATAAAAATATGTCTTACCTGCCCCCCAACTTCCTTTCAGTATAAATGTTCTTTGAGATTTTTTTTGCAAAAACTCTATTAAGACCTTCTCAAATACTCTTTTATCCATTTGTATTATCAATAAACGATGCAACTCACCTATTTTTCTATTAATTTTTTCCCAGAAGGAAGCAATATAGGTATTGAAAATTTAATGCGAGATGATGAAACCTGCTCTTCGCCTGAAGTTCCTTTAGTACCTAGATGAACCCCACCGAGGAAAACTCCGATCCCACCAGCAGTACCTTCTTTTTCAGAACTTGTTAAAGCAACATCAAATTCTACTATTTCCACGATTCCATCTTTAAAACTCCAACGACGACCGCCTAGTTGATCTTGTGCAAAATATCCCCCTATTGGATTAACGCTACCGCCTAAAGTAGATATTTCCTTTTCTGCCTCAACTACACCTGAAGCAATTTGCGATAATGTATTTTTGATAAAGTCTTTTAGTTCCATTTGAAATTTAAATATTGAGTTTCTTTAACTATAACAATAATGACAAATTTATCTACTTTTTTCCTCTAGTGATCAACCAAAATAAGACTGTTGTTATTAATTATGATATACAATCTATCTTACAATGAATTTAAAAGCTTAACGAATCCAAATATGAACGGCGAAGATAACATCTCAACTTTGGTTGATAGACTAACAAGAAAAGGAACTTTAGCAATAACTTCTCCTGAAACTATGCAAAGGCTACTTGTAGAACAGAAGGAAAATATTACTCAATCACATGCGTTACCAACTGAGGAAGCTTTAACAAACTTATTTGAATATGCTAGAAAAAATGCATCAAAAATTGCGGATCAACTAATCCCTTGTCCCCTTGCAGAAGGTACATTTTTATATCTTTATGACCAAATCAAAGCCTGTGCACTGTTTGGACTATTTGGCTCTGCTATCACAAACTGTGGCATGCTAGTAGAATTTGCATTGAAATTAAGTATTCATTATGTAGAGACTAACGGCGATTCCCAGAATGGAATCAACTGGGTAGAATTTGAAGAGATAACGCTTGGCATGGCTATTAAAAGAGCTATAAAATGTGGATTACTTGATGCTACTGATCAAGATAAATATATAGGATTTAAAAATGATATCAGAAATCCTTACAGTCATTTTAATATACATAAACAAACGGAAGGTGTAGTTTTTCCTAATGTTAAAGTATTTAACATCGATACTGGGGAAACTGAAGAAAAGGATGTTGAGGCTAACTCAAACTTAATGCTCCAAGTTCTTGCAAAACAAGAGATTGATAAACAAACATTTCATAGAATTTTTGAAATATCAGATGCATTATGTCAACATATCGTCAGTAAATCCTTTCATATTATTAACGAATCCAAGATTAGTCCTAAGGCAATATAGATTTGATTTGCAAATGACAAGTTATCGGGGTTCTTAGAACTGAGAGAAGCAATAAACAAAATTATTACATTGATATGATTCTTTACAAGTATTACGATCCAGTAGGAGCAGTCAAAACGCTACATACGCTACGTTGGAAAATAAGTTATGCATCTGAAGTTAATGATCCATTTGAATTTTGTCCTGCACTTGAAAATTCTGATTTCGATCATCAAGAAATATCAAACAAGTTAATTGCAGTTAAAAACAATCAAATAGGAAAGCAATATGCCTTCTATTCTCTATCAGCAGTTCACCCCATTAAAAATATTAATTCGTTATTGATGTGGAGTCATTATGGAAGAAGTCACCAAGGTTTTGTATTTGAATTTGATTTTAACAATACTTTCGTAGAAGAATTAGAAATCTCCCCCAGACAGCATACAATAGTTAATAAACACAATATCCTTCTACCTAGGGTAGGTATTCCAATGCAGGTAGAATATTCTAATAAAAGATCGATCCTAGATAACTCTGAGAACGCATTTGAAGAGCTTTTTTTGAGAAAAGCTCCTTGTTGGCAATATGAACTAGAATACAGAATATTATATAATATTAACAAAGACCTACACTTGGAATATGGCGAAATGATGACTCATTCTGTCTTTGCAAATTTTAAAAAAAATCTTGAGGTATTATCTCCAACAAAATATTCGCCTCAGGATCAATTTTCAACTGTAGGTTTCCCCCTCAGTAGTTTAAAAAAAATTTATTGTGGGACAAACTGCTTACCTGAACATGTGCAAGATATACGTGATATGCTTGCAAAGCATAAATTGGATAATGTATCGGTAACAACACTTAGAATTCACACAAATAAATTTGAAGTGGTTGAAGAGGATACGCTTGTGTGACTTTCCAATTATCTTGAGAAGGTTGTTTAGTTTTATATGAAACTTCAAGAATAAATAATGAATTATGTAGATTTTATTGCCGACAACGCAAGATCTTTAGACGAATTAGAGAAATCACTCTTATGGCTTATGTCAAATAACTGTGAGATCATAGAATCACCTAAAGGAGTCTATCATGTCTATGAGAAGCGTGCCGTCTTCGCTCGAATCAATGGCATAAAAATTGTACTTTATCCTCGAGATCACTCTCTGCCACATTTTCATGTTTCTGTAGCAGAATTTAATGCAACATTTTCCATCGAAGATTGTTCCTATCTTGCAGGAAAACTTAAGAACAGTGATTTTATAAAAGTTAAATATTGGCATAGTCGATCAAAAGACAAACTAATTGAATTTTGGAAAAATTCACGACCTACTACATAAAAGCAACTTAACTCCAGATGAACAATCACAATTTTAGAAAGCTACCTATAATTAAAGTTGCAGAATTTATAAACAACATATTATTAGAGCATAAAATTTCAGAGGAACTGATCGGTGGTGATATCACCATGACAAAAAATACTATCTCAAGCTCATCTGTCACTGATTGCAAACTTAATAAGCTAATTATTGATCATGCCTTTCCAAATATTCCATACCCCAACGAAAGCACGTTTTACCATTTTACCTCTAAAGAAGCGGCAAAAGAGATAATGAAAAATGAAGTACTGAGATTGACGTCAATTAAAAAAGACCTTTCAGAAGGAGAAGTAAAAAAATTTTGCATAGATCACAATCTACAAGGATATCTAGCAAATGATAATTACAAAACAATTCAAGGTAACAACTTATACTATG